>CAUJEY010000289.1 GCA_963169325.1 Bacteroidota bacterium | reverse complement strand
CTCTGGCGGGGTTCCGGAACCTCGTTCAGATGATCCAAAAGACCGCCCAACAAATTTTCTATTTCCATTATTTCGTTTTCCCAACAAACGTATGGAAATTGTGCTAAAATACTGCTCTATGTTCATGCGTCTGCCCTGAGGATGGGGGGTTACTGGAAAAGATGGTTCTTACGATATAAAATATGATCCCAGTAAATATCGAGATTGTGGGCCTGATTCTGACTGGTGGCCTGATATTGCAGTGAGGGTTTATGACAAATATATGCGTCTTTTGCATGAAACAGATGTAAAGGTGGCTCAAAAAGATGATACAGTTATGGATGAAATCTGTCTCCATCCAGATAATGTGAAGGGCTGGTTAGTTACCAATGCTACTTTAGGAGATCCTAACCATCCTGAGTCGGGCTCTTATGGAATACCGGTATTTTTGTCTACGGGAAATAATATTCGATTTATTGTCGATAATGAGATCGCTTGGCAAGAGATAACAGAGGCTGCATCTGGGGCTGAAGAATCAATAAATTTTCAGAACCTTATTTGGCAAGTCCCGAAAGCCATAACTAAGTTTAATGGTAAGTTAGACGAAGGCACTCCGGTTACTGGCGAGAAATTACACGAGATATTTGAAAAGAAAGCAGATAATAATGATATTAGTATAAGGGTCATTGTTTGTGACTTTTATGATCTTCATATAGTCGATGCTGCGGAAGGCGTCAAGGCCTTCTTTAGTGGTTCTAATGTAAATTTCCGATTATATGAAACCCTCATTTTTGAACCATTTCATGCAAAATTTATAGTAGTTGATGGTACAACTGCTTATATAGTTGGTTCCCCTATCATGAACGAGTATTTCGATTCCGATACCCACAAAATTAGAGAACCACGGCGAGGGCCTTTTGGTTGGCCAATAAATCAAATCAAAGTTCCCATACATGATGTAAACGCCGTAATCAAAGGGCCAGCTGTCTCTGCTATCGATACCAGTTTTTGCATGTATTGGAATCATTTAAAGCCTTCACCAAACGATCCTGATTTGACACCAGCAGAAGCGGAACCAGATGATAAAGAGGAGGTTGCTTTACAAATTGTACGAACAACCCCGGGAAAGGCACATGAAGATTTTCCGTACGGTGAAACGGGAATATTGGAAGCATATCAGAGGGCGATTGCTAATGCCGAAGAATTTATTTATATTGAAGATCAATATTTCACCAGCTATGATTTGGTTGAAGCGTTGGTATTGCGTATGAATGACAAGTCTAATCTTAAGGTTATTCTATTACTTAACACAAAAGTTGACATTCCGGGGTATAAGGCATTGCAATATAGACTTTTAACTTCGTTGATCAACCAGGTAAGCAATATTCATGCATCGGGCAGGCTTGGCATTTTTACGCTTTGGAGTCATGAATCAGACATTCCAGGAACCTCTAAGATCATTCGGAATTACATACATAGTAAAGTCGCTATAATTGATGATAAATGGGCTACGATAGGCAGCGCAAATACTGACGGAACCTCGCTAAATCAAACGCAATTACCACTTATGGGTGATCTAACAACACAAGGCATCGACTGGGCGAGGAATACACAACACGCTAATCCGAACTATCCTAATGAACAACCTTACAGGGCAACAGAGTTAAATGTTGTTATTTATAATGGAGTAGCGGGCCAACCAGGGACCTCGGCCATTTCCGAATTGCGCAGGAAACTATGGAAAGAGCACCTTGGGTACAATTCTGAGGAAAGTAATGATTTAGGCGATAAATCTAAGTATAAGAACGACTGGCTTTCTTTATGGAGAACAAAAGCAACTGAAAAAAAAGATGGTTTACTCTTATCCATACCCGAAGTTAAGCGCCCGCGGATTTTGGAATGGACTAAGGTGCGAGAAGAGCATGGTGAAACTAAAATCTTTTTGAAAGATAACGTAGGCCCCATAAACTCCAAGGTCGAGATTTTAGAAGAAGTGGATGGTTATGATTTCACCACTGGACAAAGGCGATAATTTCTGTCAGATGGAAAATACATTACAAAAAATTACCATGGAGATGGGAAAGATTTTTTCCATCTTACAGAGCGCTTTCAGATTACCTGAAGACTTTAGGAATCTCATGCGCCTGCTCGGATGGGAGGTGCCCGTTGAATTCGATTCCGAAGTGTTTAAAGACCTGGCGGTTGGTACTGTCATTGAAAAACTTAAGATCATTTTGAATTCCACCCCTGAAGAGAAAGAGGATGAAGGTCTAATGATTTCACGGGTGGTTGAACTAGCAGCATCTATTGTTCATGTAGTAGAACAACTTAGACAAATTTCTGGAAACCTCAACACAACTCGGCCTAACCTGGGAGATTTTGTTAAAAAAACAAAGTTCAATGAGGAATTCTTTCCCAGGCTGCTAGACTTTTTAATTATTGCGCACATCAATCGGTCATCCCCTGCTACATTTTCCGTTTTGCAATTTTTGACAATTTTTGAATTGAAATTGTTCGAAGCTGATGCTGCAATATATCAGCCGAAGCATATTCGTCGCAAAATAAACTATGATAGAATAGGCGATTTATTTACAGACCCGAAAAATTTAATGATTGACGGCTATCATTGGGGATTAGCTGATTTTAAAGGGGCAGAATTACTTCAAAATTTTGCATCTCTGTTTACTGCCTTAGGCATAGAAGTGAATTATAGTCTAATGTCCCGAAAGGTCGAAAATGCACTATTAAGTGTAGGTGAAGAGGATCAAGAATCGAACACGGAATCAGCGCTTGCTCCAAGAGCTACCATTTCTATTGTCCGGCCAATCAGGTTATTTACAAACGAAGAAAAAGGGGAAGTATCAACAGAAGTGTCATTAGTAGCGTATAAAGCCCGCCCCAGGATCAATGGCGACGGTGCCGACGGGGGTATAGGTTTTTTCCCATTGATAAAAGGTTCGACGCATTTTGAATTTCATTTAACGGATCTATTGACCTTAGTGTTTGAAGGAGAATTGGACTTTAGTACAGGCTTCAATTTGATCATCCGCCCAAACAAGCCATTAGTGATTGAATCCGGAATGTTTGACGGAAAAAAGGATGTTCCGATTAACGCCAAAATACTCGGCGGTTTGGTTTTTGGGAAAGCAGATGAGCCGTCGAGAACACTTTTTAGCATCCCCGGCGGCTCATCTATAAATTTTAAACAGGTTTCGATTAAAGTAGGGGCAGAAAAACAAGGGAGCGGAGATTTTGATCCGCTGGTGGAGTTAGACCTAAAGGGACTTCAATTTATTATATGTTTGTCATCAGCAGATTCGTTTTTGCAAAATGGTACGGGAGGCAGGGACTTGTCTGCGACCTTCGATTTGAACATCGGCTGGTCAAAACATGGGATTTTCTTCAAAGGAAGTGCAGCATTAGAGATAGCGATTCCAGTTAATATAGAGTTGGGTCCCGTTTCACTAAGTAATATCATTACGGCTTTAAAGGTATCAAACCAAGCCTTAAGTTTAGAATTAGGCACAACGATTAAGATGGAGCTGGGTGTTTTGGAAGCTGTTGTAAAAAATATAGGTTTAAGCGCAAATCTGGCTTTTGACAAACCCAACGGGAATTTATCTCCTTTCGATCTCTCCTTTGGTTTCAAGCCTCCCACCGGCGTCGGCCTCTCCATCAACACCTCCGGCATCACCGGCGGCGGTTTTCTTGAGTTTCAGGAAAACCGCTACTCCGGCGTCCTAAGCCTCGCCTTCGGCGAAATCGGTCTCGCCGCAGTCGGCCTGATCGTCACCGAAATCCCTGGCGGCCCGGATTTTGCCCTGCTCATCAACATCGGCATCGTCTTCTCCCCGCCCATTCAATTGAGCATGGGCTTTACCCTCAATGGCGTGGGCGGGCTCATTGCTGTCAATCGTTCCATTAAAGTAGATGCCCTCAGGGCGGGCATTAAAAACCACACGCTGGACGGCATCCTGTTTCCGGAGCCCTCCAACGTCATCGCCAATGCGGCCCGCATCATCAGCGATATGGAGGCTATATTCCCGGTAGCGGACGGACAATACGTGGTGGGTCCCATGATCAAAATCGCCTGGGCTGCCCAACTCTTTGAAGGCACGGTGGGCATTTTTATCGCCTTCCCCGATCCGGTCACCATCGTCGTGCTCGGGCAGATAAAAGGCAATATTCCCGACAAAATCGCTCCATTGATCAAAATCAATCTGGATATTATTGGGGTGATTGATTTTGCGGCGCAGGAGTTTACCTTCCAAGCGTCTTTGTACGACTCCAAGATTCTGAACTACGAGATATATGGCGACTCTGCCATGCTGATCGGCTGGGGCGACAACCCGCGTTTCGCGCTTTCTTTAGGCGGTTTTCACCCCAAATTCACACCCCCAGCCCCGGCTATTGTTTTTGCCGATATGCGCCGCCTTACGATTGACATCAGCAATTCCAGCGCAGTACACTTGGTGTGCAGTGCCTACTTAGCCGTTACATCCAACTCTTTGCAATTCGGCGCCAAGGCTGAAATGTACATCAGTGCAGGCCCCATTTCGGTAGATGGATTTATTCAGTTCGATGCACTGTTTATCTTTTCGCCCTTCTCGTTTAAAATCGGGATTTCTGCCGGAGTACACCTGTGCTGGGAGGGTACCTCTTTATTGGGGATTGATCTGGACTTTTTATTGTCCGGCCCTACACCCTGGCATGCCCACGGCACGGCCTCCATCTCGTTTTTCTTCTTCTCTATTGATGTAGGTTTCGATGTAACCTGGGGAAGCGAGCGAAAAGCGGTTCAAACACATGTTAACCCTTGGACAGAACTTAAAAAAGCCCTTGAGTTGGCGGACAATTGGGGTTCGGTATTGCCCGCCCGCCGTTCCATGGTCGAAATGTTGCAACCAAAAGATGCAAAAACCGAAGAACAGGCTATCGTCTTACACCCCTTCGGCATATTGGAAGTACGCCAGCAGGTTTGCCCCTTGGGTGGTATCCCAGCAGAGGCGAATTGCCTGAGTGGATCCGTTTTTCTGCAAAAGATCGGAAATGCCCCTATTGAAGGTTATGATTCGTTTAATATCCTAAATTTCTTCATCAAAGGTGATAAAGGAGATTCTATAAGCAAAGGTGAGGATATTCAGGAATATTTCGCTCCCGGACAATACTGGGAACTTACGCCAGATCAGAAATTATCTTGCCCGTCCTTTATCCGAATGAAGGCAGGCATGAAATCGTCTTCGGTTGTGGGGACCAAGGTAGTAGGCAACGAAGAGCAAGTTACTTTATCTTATGAATCATCCATTTTCACAGAGGATAACATAACGGAACAAATACCGGGCAGCCGTCGGGTGGAATGGCAACGGGTGAGCCATTTGGTCGAAGCGCAGTCGGCCCGTCGCTTGACACAATCCGCCGATCCGCTGCAAGCTTATTCCAGGCATACAAAACCCTTGCGGATAAAAATTGGATCGGCCCAGAACAAAACGGAAAGAACCGTTCGATTGCAAAAAAGACCTTTGGTCACACTTAAACACATGTCGTTATGAGCGATTACGCAAAATATTATTTTCTGCCTTCGGTGCGCCGTGGGTTGGCTGCATATCAAAATGAATCCTCGCAGAGCGTTGACCAACGTGGTACTCTTGCAGTTGGTTTGAATATCACAGGACATTCAATGGAAACGGGGGGGGACAAAGATCTGACTAAAGAATTTACCCCTCCAAAAATATCGCTCTACGGCCCGGGCGACATCCTCGGTTTTCACCCAAGGGTCGTGGTTCGCACAGACCCTGAACCGGATACCGGCACATTTGAAGCGAACTATTTCCCTGCAATTGAATTCGCAGATTCGGATTTTGCCTGGCGCTACTCCCGCTTTCCACAAACTAAACAAGGGATGGTTCCCTGGATTACGCTCATCGTCCTGGTGAGTGAATCATGGACGCCTGATACTTCGCGTGAATTTGAAGACAAAGAGTCTGCCGGCAAAGACCTGCCGCCTTCTATCAAGGTACTTTTTCCACAGCGATTGCCGCTTATAGAAGACACTAAGTTTTGGGCGCATGTACAAATAACGGGAGGGGAGAACATATCTGATTTTAATGCCTACATCACCGAGAATGAGGAACCAGTGATTTGCCGTCTGCTGTGTCCACGCAGGCTAAAGCCCAAAACGAAATACGCCGCATTCGTGGTTCCAACCCATGAAATTGGCCGCCGTGCAGGGCTTGGTCTGGACTTTACAAATATAAAAGGAGACACTAAAGCCTGGAGTGGAACCGAATCGAACCTTGATCTGCCCTATTATTACCGCTGGGAGTTTATAACCAGTGAATTTGGAGATTTTGAATACCTGGTTCGTTTGCTGGAACAGCGGGAATTGACCGGTCTTGGCACAAGACCAATAGATTACTCTCATCCCGGTCTTATGAAGGATTCAGAGGCAGTAGATACAGCAGATAATCTTCTCGGGTTGGAAGGCGCCCTTCAAACAACGGATACAACTTATACCCTTTGGGGATACGACAATAAGAACGCTAATACACCCATACCTCCATTTCAAAAAAGCCTTCAAAACATCCTCAATTTAAATTTTGGAGATGAAAATAAATATATTGTTACGCCTCCTATTTATGGAAGGTGGTATGCTTCACTCAAAAATCCTGTCTTAGAGGCAGTGATAGATAAAGAAGGTGTGAATTCTGCTTCAAGTGTTTTAGATGGTCGGCTTATCGGAGCGGATAATGAACCGCTCGTGGGTTTGCATATATCAGTCAAGGGAACAAACAAAGTAGTAATGACTGATCAGACAGGTAAGTTCCGGTTTACGGGCCTTGTGGCAGGAAAAACAATATTGGTATGCGGCAATTGGGGAGAGATAGAAGCCCCAAAGGGCAAGGGAAGCATAACCATATATGTCCAACAGAAGGATGGAGTGACACTCCGGCCTGCATATTGGCTCAACCAACTGAACCTGGATCCTCGACATAGGGTCGCCGCCGGGCTTGGAGCGGAAGTAATAAACAAACAACAAGAGCCGCTAATGGCCTCTGCCTGGGAGCAGTTGAGCGATGGAAAACAATTGAACACGATGAAACGACTTGCTCAACATGGTGTTGAGGTGGCGGGCAGGTATTACAAAAGAATAGGACTAATCGGATGGGAAACCAATTTGATGTTTATATATCCATTTTTAGACCCAAAAAATCCATTAAAAATATATGGCCTCGAGCCTGCAATGAGGCGAATTACCCGGCTTAGTGGGCCTATTCGGAAACGCCAGGGAAAACGGTTTTCTGATTTGGTCTATACGTCTGAATCTGATCAAACGCAAGTGTCTATGGTGCAATTGTTTTATGAGGCACAAAATAAACCTCAACCAATTACACAAAAAATATCGGGATCAAACCGGTTATCAAAAATAACACAAAAGTTAAACAAGGTAGTTGCATCTTCTGTCAAAGTAATACCGATTGGTACTGGAGAGGTTAAAACCCCTGAAAAAGATGACTTTGGTAAAAAATATGTAGAAATCGATCCCGGTAATACTATTTCGAAGCGATTAGAAGAATCCATTGTACATGCTTCAGATATGGAAAAGGGCTTAAATGAAAGCATTTGGGCACCCGAGTTTTCCCAATCTATGTACGAACCATTGAAAAGCCTGGGCCATAATTTACTCTTGCCGGGTATAGAAAAAGTCCCCCAAAACACCATCGGTTTATTAGAAACCAACCGGCGTTTTATTGAAGCCTATCTATGTGGCTTGAATCACGCTTTTGCCGGGGAATTGTTGTGGCGGGAGTTTCCAACGGATATGCGCGGCACTTATTTCAAACAGTTTTGGACTCCTCAAGGTAAAAACCCTCAAGCAGCGGCGGTAGCCCCTCAACTAATGACGGTATGGAGCAATGCCAAAACCCAATTGGCCCTTACGTTGAAAAAAGACCCTGTTTTATTCGTTAAAGCCGAAAAAGAGAAGAAAATATCCGAGTATTTAGAGCACACTGAAGTGTTAAAATTGAAAGATATTGAGAAAGATCAAATTTTACATCAAATACTACTTCAGGAGAAACAGGAAGAAAGCGGCTATGATATTAAAAACCTTACAGAATGGGGTAAAAAAAGCCTGGGTAATAATGAGGTAGCGGACGGTGGTGAAAACCTAGTGCTGGTAATCAGAGGAGATTTGTTGCGGAGGTATCCAAATGCAAGAATTTATGCTGTGGATTCAACGGAGTTGCTCAACAACAAGGGGGTGCCAGTACCGGATATGCCTGAGTATTTGACGCTATTTGAAATCAAAGGCGAATATTCAAGCGACTTAGACAAGAAGAATTTCCCATCAGAATTATACACAGAATTTAAAAACAATGGCATTGAGTTACCTTCTGGTTTATCAAAGATTTCAGTAACAGTAATTGAAGTAGATGCAAAATGGCAAGTGACAGACAAAGTTAAAAACATCAGATTTACAATTATCAATAAACTTGTCTACAAAGAAGGAGATGATGTAAAGACTCCTGTTTTACACGATCCTGTATTCAGTGCATTTCTGGAGCCAGATATCACCTTTTTGGGCTTTGGTTTTTCAGAAGCAACAGCGCGGGAAGGTTTGGGCATGTTCTTTATTCTGGAAGAACACGTAGGAGAGCCTCGATTTGGTCTTGATATCAGTCGTGATATAATAAAAGGCAAAGAAACGGAATATTGGGCAAAGCTAACTCTCGATAATTTTTGGGCTAATCTGGCCTGGACTGATTTTGGGTTTCCAGAGGGTGATACTTCCATGGAAGGATATGTAAAAGTATTTAGGCCTGATTTGGAATATTGCAAGATTGAGAAAGATGAAAATAAAAATGAATGTAACAAATGGTCGTCTGTTGATGTAAGCTCAGCATTTAAAGCCGGCAAAACTTGGCAAAAGCCAGTTCGAATAGCAATACATGCGAAAAAAATGTTGCCTCCTTTCAAGAAAGAAGGTGGTTAAGATGATGAGGCTCGCCTAAACCTAATTAACGAGCCTCATCAATTTTCCCCGGCATCTCACTTCGGCCGCTCCAATTTCATCACCGCCACCCCCCGCTTAATTTTATATTTCCCTGCCAAAATATAAAATTCCGAGGTAAGTCCATTACATTTTGGTAAAAGGTTTTCGTTTGCCTTCAACAGGAGGGTTCTACCTTCGAAAGATTTTGTAAATCCGGTTAGGGTTAGGCTTTTGTCCTTCACACTGCCATTGATTTTTACAGTGGATGTCAAAATGGGGATTGGTAAAGTATATTCCCATTCATGGCATACCGTAAACAAGGGCAGGGTAATGCAGAATTTTGCGGTGTCCGTATGTATCTGTGCAGGAACATCCTGTGCCATCGCACTGCTGGAATACAAAAACATTGCCATTACTATAAAAATCGCTTTCATAACAATGAAATTTAAATAGTGATATTGATAAAATACAATTTATTTCTATTATCTTTTAATTATCAATGATTTTTATCATGCCTGTGCATAATTTTAGTTAGATTTATTCAGAGTCTACCTCCTTCACTACCATGTTTATAAGCTATGTCAAACCAACGACGCGATCCCGCTGAGCATGATTTTGCCCCAATGATTTTTCTATTGCCGAGTAAAATGCCCGGTAAATACACCAGCCCCATGTAAAACCGTCTTGCGTTAAAAATCATGTGATATAGTGACATGAATTATCGCATTTTAAAATGCCAAGAGTACAACTTAGGAGCAATCTTGCGGAAGAGGTTCAGCGATGAGTGGGTTCGAAGCAGTGACCTCAGGAATGCGGATTAATATTTTAACAAATTATAGGGCGTATAACATGAACCTCCACGACATTCGCACCCTTATCGGCCAGGGCGACACCGCCAGCGCCATCAAAGCCTTAGTCAACCGCGTACAGGAAGGTGCCGGGCGCAATAAACGCCTACGCGACGACCTGCTCATCCTGAGCAACCGCTTCGAAGAACTCAAACGCAAGGAAACGATCGGGCTGCTGGATATGGACGACGTTGTGCGGGAATATGCGCAAGTAAATGAAGCCCTGCTGAACCTGATCGCTGAAATGGAGTCGGGGCGTGCTGTCCGGGAATCACCGGCACAAGTCCCGGAAAAAATGTCCCCTCACATGCGGCGGGTGCTGTTCGCTGCCGGCATTTTGCTGTGCCTTCTGATTGTCGGTTATATTATCTGGAAAAGTATCGGTCCGGCTTCCCCAGAACCGGAATCCGGAATTCAGGAAAGCACTGTGCCACCCAACCCCACCGGCCTGCCTTGTGGCAAAAATTTTCGCCCCAACATAGATACCGTTTTTATTGAAGGAGGCCTCTACACCATGGGAAGCTCCTATGGAGAAGCAGACGAAAAGCCCCATGACGTAACGGTTAACAGCTTTTACATCGACAGGCATGAAGTTACAAATGCAGAATACGCCGCATTTCTAAACGCTGTGGGGAAACACGATCAGGGCTGGATCGATTTTGAAAAATCCTACCATGAAGAACGCTGCCGGGTCATCCAGGTAAATAACAGCTATGCTGTAGAACCGGGTTACGAAAAATATCCGGTAGTCTGCATCAGTTGGACGGGCGCCATGGCATTTGCGTGCTACTATGGCATGCGCTTGCCCACAGAGGCCGAATGGGAATACGCTGCCCGGGGCGGGAGAAAAGGGATGACTAATCGGTATGCTTATGCAGGTAGCGATAAACTGGATGCGGTGGGCTGGTACAACCTGAATGCCGGGCATCGTACTCATCCTGTGGCCCAAAAATTATCCAATGAAGCTGGTTTGTACGACATGAGTGGGAATCTGTACGAATGGTGCTCAGATTACTACGATGCTAAATACTATTTCTACAGTCCCAGGATTAACCCAAAGGGGCCCGATAGCAGCGGGGTGCGGGTGGTACGGGGCGGTAACGTTTTTCTCCCCGATTCAACCTGCCGCTCTGCCAACCGCGGCCTTTGGTCTTGGGCAGACAAAAACGTCGGTATCGGTTTCCGCTGTGTGCAGGACCCGTAAGACAATCAATTTAAATAGAAATACCATGAAAAACAATATTCTGATTCTCATTTGCCTAATTGGCATAGCCCATATTTCCGCTCCAGCCCAAACCACGCCGGCTCAGTATTATAAGAGGCTAACCGTAGCAGAACTCCAGAATTATCCCCTCTCTATTCAGCGTATTGACGGCAAAGCCGGTACGCTCCCGGCAGGAACTATCCTGGCATTTGAAACGAATAAACACCGCAAGGGCAAGCTACTGATCCGGCAATATGGTTATGACCTGACAATTGACTGGGCCACCTATAACGACAATGGTACGATTTACCGTTCCGGCAAGAATACAGTAGTGCGCTGCACCTACCAATTCGATTTGGATGATGCGAGTGACAATCCCGGCGATGTTGACTTTTGGTGGGAGCAAGTAGATGGTCTACAACGGTATCTCACTCCTCAAAACGGGGCCCAATTCAACACATTCAAACAAACGCTTTTCGATTGCCAGGTTTCTACCGTGAGCGGCCCGGCAAAAATCCGGCCAGGCGAAGCATGGCAGGAACCATTGCGAGTGGAAATCAAAGCAACTATGCCCATACAGGCCAAAGTTTATGTGGATCTTGTCCTCAGCAGCCAGCCCGGCTATTACGCCCCTGTACGGCCAGCCCCGTCTTATGCCGGGTACCAATCGGGCGGGCTGGTGCCCAGTGGGCGCCGCGAGGTGGATTTTTCCCAGGGAAGCCGCCAAGTGTTGGAGATGAAAGGCATACTATGGCAAGATGTCCCCCCCGGGAAATATTACCTTTTGGCTGTTGTAGATGCGTATGATGCACTCCACGAGGTAAATGAACGTAACAATTATATCAATTGGGAGATTGATGTGGAGGCTCCCATGGAAAACAATGGCAATATCTATCCTTATGTGCTAAAAAAGATCAAAATTTCTGACCAGATTGAGATTACCTATGTGGATGAAGGAAAGGGAGATCAAACGCTTCTTTTTATTCATGGCCTAGGTGGATATCACCAGGTGTGGAAGAAAAACGTAGACACTCTGCGCAAATCGTACCGGTGTATCGCGCTTGACCTCCCCGGTTATGGTCAATCTTCCAAAGGGAACTACAACTTTTCCCTGCGCTTTTATACCAATGTAATAGATCTGTTTATCACCAAACTGCAATTAAAAAACGTCGTATTGGTTGGGCATTCCATGGGGGGGCAAGTGGCCATTAAAGTAGCCCAGAATAGTTTGCCGGAAGTACAAAAAGTCGTACTCCTGGCGCCCTCCGGATTAAAAGTCTTCACACCTGTGCAGCGGAGCGGCATAGATTGGCTAGCACAACCAGAACGGATTAAAAGTTGGTCCGAAACAGAATTGCGGAAAGCGTTTGGATCTGCGTATGCATCCAGTACCATTCCTCCCGACGCCGAGTTCACGCTGAAGTACCGGCTGAACCTGATAAACAAGCCAAGTGAACTGGAGTACTTTGCTCAAATGACGCATAAATTGACCATGGCCGTAGTGGACGAGCCCGTGCTTGAGCAACTCTCTGATGTCCGAGTACCGACCCTATTGCTTTGGGGCGAGGAAGACAAGACGCTTTCTCCAGAACTGACAAAAGAAGCCAAACAGCATATTTTGGATTGTGAAATCCATTTGCTTTCACCCTGCGGTCATATGGTACAATGGGAATGTGCCGAAGAGGTAAATAATTGGATCCGAGAATTTGCACCTCCCCTATCAGCCAAAATGGCGCGGCCTTCCGCATTTTTCATGCCGGACCAGATGGCCTGCATTACGCCATGCACTATAAGTTTCACTAACATATCTGAAAATGCCGACCGATTTATCTGGACAATAGATGGTAAGGAAGTCAGCAGAAACCGGGATTTGGTATTCACCTTCAAAAAAGCGGAAGGATATCGCGTCAAACTCAGGGCTTATCAGGGCAGTCAATATAATGAATATGAGGTAGTTATATTGGGGAGGGGTGAATGATTTTAGCGGAAAGGTAGTTTGATTACCCAGAGAACTGCGGTACGTCGCAGGGGGGACTACTTCCCCTTCAACTTCCTCACCTCATCCTCCAACGCCCAAACCCTCCGTTTCATCTCTTCCATCTCTGCCATCAAACGGTTCAGTTCCACCAGCCGCTCGATCGGCCATATTTCTTTCATTAAATCCTGGATGGATCTATCTCCCGGAGTGGGCACCTGCTTCAGGTACATTTCATTCGCCCCCTTCAAAATAAAGTCCGGATTAATATCGGGGTGCGCTTTGCACAGCCGAAGCACCACAAATTCCGTCACCCGGCGGTTGCCGCTGAGCATTTGGTTGATATAGCCAAGTTTCCGTTCAACCATGTCCGCAAAGTGCTGTCTGTCAATACCTATGACCTTCAATACCAACTTCAGGCGATCGCGCTGAAGTACCTCCATCGGCGTTAAGTCCACTGCCATTTTTAACTTTTGATAAATTTTTTGATAAATTTGATCAATTTTATTTGCACTTAATTGATCAAATAATATACTTTTGTTCATCTTAAACGCACAAACCTATAAAAAAAATGATCGAGATCACTTCTGCTAGGTCTAAAAAGGCCCGGTACCGAATCGGCGAATTGGTCGGAAACATCCCGGTTTCCAGGATTAGATCCGAAAAGTTGGCCCTGGCTGCGCAGCTGGGGATAAGCATTCCGCAATTGAACCGGATCATCCGGGGAGATTCGGACCCTTCCGGCACACAATTACGCGTAATTGCCCATTTTTTTGGCGTACCGGTTGATGAATTGTACATCGACCCGGACCTGCCCACCCCTACCCTGCCGTAAAACCCGGCAAAAGCCTTTTGAAAGGACTTCTTTTCACCGCACCCGGAGCAAACGAGCGCCCGGACATTGCGCAAAAGTAAAAACCACCGACGCTGTAACGCCGGCGGCCTAGTTTCATAACCAAGCCGGATTTCGGAGCCTTTTTCCTTGGCTGGAAACTCCGAATCCGGCTAAAAACTATCACAAAAGTATGCATTACACACCACTTTTACAACAAACTGACCCGTCAACCCAAAAATCGACCACCATGTGGAGTACCCCAGTAACCGAACAACAACAACGTTATTTCTCCAAACACGCCCCCAAACGCCGGGCTTATGGCGTCATCCAGTCGGTGCTGCAAGTGTTGCACGCGTTCCTGGCGTTCTCGGCCTGGTTCGCGTTGTTTACCTGGGCTTTTGAGCAGGTGCCGGTGTTGCAACCGGCTGCACCCTGGCTGGCCGGCATCCTGCTGATCGCCTTCCATGCCCTGTTCAGGGTCACCTGGAGCACCTATTGGTACGACAGGCTCGACAAAGACGACCGCACCGACAGCAGCATTTTTATCCCGCTGGCCATTATGGCGGTGCTCTTGTTCACCGAGGCCCACGGCGCCCGCATTTTCCTGGAACAACAGGTAAAACCCGCCGCTATTCAAACCGCCCAGCTTATTACGGAAGCGCACGAGCAACAAATTGCCAGCCTCGACAAACGATACCGGCAACAGGTATTCGACATCGAAACAGTGTATAAGGAAAAAAGCCATGCGGCTACCCTACCCTTCAATATCCGCATAGCCGCCTTGCGAAAACGCAAAATAGACGACGATGGCGAGCGCCGGAGTATTTACAACCAGATTGCGGCACAAGAAAATCAGCGCGACGTGGCAATGGCGCCTATCGCAGCAGCCAAAGCGGCCGAGTTGGAAAAAGCACTGAACAACTACAACGCCTCAGCAGATCGTATCAAAACACGCACGGAAGACGAGACGACCCGGATCGCCAGCCGAAATGCGGCCGAAGAGGTACGGTACGACACGGATATGAGCCGGGCCGGCGCCATCAGCTGGATCATCAGTTGCATTTTGCTGGCGCTGATTGCCGCACTCGGCTATGCGCGGGTCCGGATCAATGTCCACAGCGGCATCCTGCCGAAACGCAACTTCACGGTGCTCGACGCCCACGGCTCCGTGTTCGAGCGGATCGCCACGGCATTCGGAGATGCCTTCAACCGGCGCAGCCTCCAGTTTGCCGTCTGGACGCACCGGCTGCTCTCGCCCAATCAGGAGTTGCAGTCCTTCGACGGCACAGTGGTCGCCCGCCCCGGACAGTACAACACGCCTAAAAGTACTTTCACCCATCCCCCTACCCTACCCTCCGAATCTGAATTGCTCGGCGCCGCATACCAAAAAGTATTCGCTAAAGTCGCGGTCTTGCAACAAGAGCATCCAGGCTATCAGCCTATACAGCAGGTCTTAAACAAAGAACTAAACAAGGCCCTGCAAATGAACGGCACCTACGCATCCACACCTTGGGAGGACGACAGCCTGGGAAAGCCCTGACCCCACCGGCAGAGAAAACAATAGCCGGTGGGGAAAATGAACCTGATTTTTCACCAAAAACGCCACAAAACAGCCCCGTAAACACCACGTCGCTCCCCGAAGGCGCCACCATTACCGACGAAGGCGAGGTGTTGTTTAAACAAACACGAGAGTTGTTTAAACAAATCCACGACCATAGCGGGAAAGTGATCGGCCTGATGTACAAAGGCCCGCGCATGCAGAGCTTCACCACGCTCTCGGAAGCGCAGGTACGAAGCCGCTTCAATATTTACCGGGGCAGGGCCGACAAAGAGGAGGTCAGCGAGGCCGTCAGCGCCGGTATAAACATCTGGCAATGGGCCCTGAGCCTGTACGGAAAGGGCGACTGGATCCGGAAAGACAACCTGGAAACCATTCACGAACCGGAGGAGGCGGTGACACCATGACGACCAAACAACACGTGCTGCTCATCGCCTGCTTTATCGTGGGGACCATACTTTGTATCGGAACGCTCGCGCCGGCCATGCTCTACTTTTTTGCGACCGTAAACGGTGGAATAGCCTGGAAAAAAGCACCGCAGGAATAATCCAACCTACCAGGCCCGAACCTACTCCGGGCGTACGATTACCATACACATGCAGGACTCCTTCGCCGCTTTCCACAAAGAAGCGGTGAAGGAGCAATGTTCAAACATCGAAGTCCGTGGTTGCAGCACGTGCTCCGGCCATTTTTTTGTCCATTTTAAACTGAATAGTCACTAACTCCAAATCCTAACTTATCCATGACTCAGGAACTCATTTACCTCGACCGCGATACCCGCCAACTAATCGACGAAGCCGCCGCCGATACGGCCGACGTCGCCCAGCGTTTGGGCATGACGCCATTCAAACTACGGCGTAATTCACTGATCGGCGATTGTCCCGGCTGCGGCGCGCGCGACGGCCTGGAAATAGTAGCCGGCGGCGCCAAGAAGGGCGTGTTCAAATGTTTCCACTGCGACGAGGTCAGCGGCAAAGGAGGGGCAGCGTTGCTTCAACGGGCTTACCGGGTTGAGTGGCGAGAAGCCTACGCCCGTTTGGCCGATATGTTCCGGATCGACATCCCGGAGCCGGGTGAAAAGGCCTACAAGAACCAATATCAAAATAACGGCACAGTGGTAACCTTCCGCGATCTTCAACTGAAGCATTCGGGCATTCCAGAGGACGCTCAAAAGTACATGCTCAAAGTCGCCGAGGGCAAATGGATCGAAGAAAACCGCTACACATCCGGCACCATGAGTGCCGACGGCAAATACATCGCTACGGGCGACGACCTGGTGCTGCATTATATCGGATTGGACGAACAGCCCATCCTGTTCCGGCCGGAGAAAAGTTCCAAAGCGATTCCCTTGCTGCGGGTCCGCTACCAACACCCCGACCTGCACACCGACAAGGATGGCGACGCGATCAAATACCGGAGTCCCAGGAAATCCGGGTCCCACCTATGGTTGCCCCAGTATATCATCGAGGCCTGGAAGAAGGGGAGTCCCATCGAAACGCTCTACATCACAGAAGGCGAGAAGAAAAGCGACAAGATGTGTCTGCACGGTCTGCCCGCCGTCGGCATCATGGGCATCCATAACCTGGCGCTCGAAGGCGGCATGCCGCGCGATTTCGAAATGCTGATCACCAAATGCCAGGTCAAAAATGTCGTGTTCGTCCTGGACAGCGACTGGCAGGACATTTCCACCAAACCCGGCAAGTCCGCCGACCTGCGGCCCTACACCTTTTATAAAGCAGTGCTCAAATACCGCGACTACTTCTACGGTTTCCGGAACAGCGGCATCGATCTGGGTATCTTTCTCTGCGCCGGCGCCGACCCGAAATACAAAGGCATGGACGACCTGCTCGCCTATCTGGAAAGCAAGAACCTGGAGCATCTCCGGCAACCGGGCGAACTCGCCCGCGACATGCAGGAAGCCATCATCAGCGCCAAAGGGGAGGGCGACTACGTTGTGGTACATAAAATTCATCCCTTGCGGATGTCGGAGTACCAAGTCAAACAACTCTGGGGCCTCGAATCGCCGCATGAGTTCATCCGCCGGCATGCCGAAAAACTCAAGGAAATCGGCGAATTCAAGATCGGAAAACTGCTCTATTTCTATGATCAGGACGCCATCGTGGCCGACGATCTGGACCGTTTTAAACTGGCACAACAGATACTGCCCGAAGAGCAATTTTGGGACGATTGTTCCTACGTGACCAGCACCGGCCGGCGGGTCACCGATTACCGTTTTGATTATGATAAAATCCGCGCATTTCTGTTCAACCGCGGCATCGGGCTCTATGAATTTGATTCCGGGCAGTACCGCACGGTAAAGAAGGATGGAAAGTTTATCGAAGAAATCAGTCACACCTGGATCCAGCGCTATGTGGCCGACTTCTGCGACACCCTCAAGGACCGGGAAGTGGTGAAAATGATCCTGCGCGGCAACACCCAGTACCTCGGCCCCAACAACCTCAACTACATGTACCTCCACCATCCGGACTGGATCGAACCAAAGCCCGATGAGCAGATCATGATCTTCCGGAACGGCTTCTGGCGCATTACCCCGGAAGGCATCGAGCAGCGTCCGCTGGCCGAATTACCCGGGTCTGCCTGGCACAACCAGGTCATTCCCTTCGATGCCCAGTACATGGGAGAGCCCATGGTGCAGGTGGGTAAAGACGAAAAAGGTTGGAAAATCAAAGAATCGAAATTTGCCCACCAATGCGAGATGTACGACTATTTGTCCGTCACCTCGCTGTTCTCCTGGCAAAAATTATGGGAACTTCAGCGCGGTCGGGATGGCATGGAATGGGTAAACAAGCAGATGACGGATGCGGAACGCCACAAAGCACTTTCGGAAGAAGACCTGCGCATTTGGAAAATGCACGTAGCCAGCAAACTCATCGCCTGGGGCTACAAAATGCGGGACTACCGTGACAAAGCCAATATGCGCGCCATAGTCTGCATGGACGGGCTGGAGAGCCAGGTGGGCCGCTCGCAGGGCGGATCCGGCAAAAGCATTTACGCGCAGGCGACGCGCCACTGCCAGCCCGTATTCCTGGTGGACGGCAAAACCGCCGACCTCAAGAACGACCGCTTTTTGTACCACGGCGTCGACGAGCGCACGCGGGAGATCGTGTTCGATGACGTGCGGGTAAACTTCGATTTTGAGTTGCTCTTTTCCCAGATCACCGAATTCATCCGCGTGAAACCGTTCCAGGGCGCGCCGATCACCATCCAGTCGCCCGTATTTACGATTACCACCAACCACACGATTCGCGGCGACGACACCAGTTTCCGCCGCCGGCAGTACCTGGTGGGGTTCAGCAACTTCTTCAATGAGTACCGCAATCCGCGCCACTACTTCGGCCACAGCCTGTTCGAGGATTGGGACAAAACCCAGTGGAACCTGTACTACAACCTCATGGCCACGTCCATTCAGGTGTTCATGCAGTTTCCGGACCTGGGTCGCTACGGCATCGAAAGCGACGACCTGCAACGCCGCAAACTCCGGCAACAAATCGGGGAGGACTTCCTGGAGTTTGCCGACTTATATTTCACGTCCGGATACATGCTCAACCGGGTGATCGTGAAAGAGCGCATTTTGGAGGATTTCCTGGCCCAATTTCCAAACGACCGCAAGTTCATGGACGTGCGGCGCATCAAGGAAAAATGCGAGCAATTCGCCCAGTACGCCGGCCTCGACTTCAACGCTCCTGCCGGCAGCGACGGCCGGATAAAATCCAACGGCTTCGAGTTTATCTGCCTGAGCGATCAGAACCTCAATGCCCAGGCTGCGCTCGCCGACAAGGTCTACACCGGAACATTGATACAAAAAGAAGGATAACAGCCCCCGCAGCAACGCTTCCGGCCGGCCCGGGACATATTATATATTTTATTCTTTTTTTATCTATTAAAACCAACCCAACCCTAAAAAGGATGAAGTGCCTGGACTTTTGGACTTTCCGATTTAACTACTTGAAAATTAATGAAATGCCAAGTCCAAATAAAGTCCACGCGAGTCCGGAAGTCCAACAGTCCAAAATAGGCGCTTGTGTAGTCCGGAATAGTCCAAACCGCTTTGGACTTGTAAAACACTGATAATCAATAACAAAATAGGTCAAAGTCCAAAAGTCCACCGCATTTCCGAATTTAAACACAAGCCATGCCTGTCAACAAGAAAGATTATCCGTCCAACTGGCCCGAACTCACCCGCGAAATAAAAGCCGCCGCCGGCTGGCGCTGCGAATGGTGTAATGCGCCGCATAAGGCGGTCATTCGCCGCAAAAGCCCGCATGACCCGGCGGGCTGGACCGCAGTTGAAAAAGTCTATAACAAACCAAGTTTACCGTTTCAGATTGATTTGCGGCGCCGCTGGGAACCCACCGCAAATATGTCCTGGGCGCGCCTCCGCTACCACGGTCTTACCCGCATTATCCTCACCACGGCGCATCTGGATCGGAACACGAAAAACAACGCCCGGGAAAATCTGGCAGCGCTTTGCCAACGATGCCACCTCCAGTACGACATTCTGCAACATATTGCGAACCGGCGGTACGGTCGGGGGCATGCACGGGAGCATCAATTGCGGTTGGAATTTTGAGTGGATTTGCGGGGAGTTCGGGTAAAATGCGGCGGGTTATAGCCGGAAATGCGGTGGGTTGGGAAATGCGGTGTAGTCTTGAAATGCGGTAAATTATGCGTGAAATGCGGGCGGTTATTTTTTTGGTAAAATGCGGGAGTTGTTCAAATGCGGAGAATTATGCGTGAAATGCGAGTGGTTATTTTTCTGGTAAAATGCGGGCTTTGTTCAAAATGCGGGGAGTTATGCGTGAAATGCGAGTGATTTTTTCTGTTAAAATGCGGGCTTTGTTCAAATGCGGGGAGTTTCTGGTTTGAAAATGCGGAGGGTAATTTCAGAATGCGGGGAGATGGGGAATGCGGTAGATGAGTGGGTAAATGCGGTCAGTTTTTGTAATTCGGTGATGGCTGGTTCAAATGCGGGGAGTTGCGAAATGTGGCGGGTTGTCGGTTGAAATGCGGAGAGTTTTAAAATGCGATGAAATGCTGGCATCAAATGCGGAGCGTTTTGGGAAATGCGGGCGAATGGCGCTGCCGTGAAATGCGGCGGGTTTTTAAAATCCAGGTAGTTTCAAAATGCGGGCAGTTACCGGCTTCAAATGCGGTGGGTTTTGGGAAATGCGGGCGATTGGTATCATTAAATGCAGGCAGTTGCGGAATGCGGCGAAGCGCCTCCCCGAATGCAGGAAATTCCAAAATCCGGCGAATTGCTGGCTTCAAATGCGGTGCGTTTTGAGAAATTCGAGCGATTGCCGCCGTCGTGAAATGCAGTGTGTTTCGGGCCTTAATGCGGATGGTTTTAGAAATGCGGGCGATTGCCGCCGTCGTGAAACGCGATGAAATACCGTCCTGAATGCGGGCGATTTTAGAAAATCCGGCCAATTACCGCTCAGAAATGCGGCGGGTTTTTAAAATCCGGGTAGTTGTGAAATGCGGCGCGTTAAGGGCTAAAATGCGGCGAATTGCTGGCCTAAATGCGGGCGGTTTCAAAATTCAGCCAATGGCATCAAATACGGGCTGTTGTGAAATGCGGCGAATTTCCGGGGGCTCCAGTATATTTGTCAAAAAAAGTAGCATGGGCACAGGCGACATACAGGTTTCTTTTCCGGAGGAGTTGGGATTTGCGCTGAAAATACAACAACCGGAACTGGCCAACGAAATGCGGCGACTGGCCTTTGTAAAGCTATACGAACTTGGAAAATTGTCGTCCGGTAAAGCGGCACAATTGCTGGGTATATCGCGTGTAGCCTTTTTAGAGTTAGTGGGTACTTATCAAGTCTCCATCCTGGGCAACCCCGGCAGAGATCAACTCGAACAGGACTTGTTAAATGCGTAAAGTTGTTTCCAATACCTTTTGCGTGTGGATCCAAAATGCGGCGAGTTTCAGTTTCAAATGCGGAGTATTGGATTTGAAGTGGTTAGCGTTGAAATTCGGACATGGTTATTGTTGCATTCAGGCCGATTCTAAAATTTCTTTCAGTTCCTCTAATCGGATCGTTCTGACCTTTGGAAAGGGAATATCCTCCAACACCCGAAAATGTTTGTCGTGTGTGACAATATAATCGGCCTGTCCCGATACGGCACAGTCTACGAATTTATTGTCATCCGGATCGGCATCGATCAGATTCCAATTGTAGTAGGGTGAAATCAGCTCTACATTAGAAAACTCCAATAGGAACTCAAGCCGTTCATTGGAAAGGTCAGGGCCGTATTTTGTGATGGCTATTTCAAGATATTCGGTCAGGATTTCATTACTCACCAGCAGAGTGTATCGTTGATTTATTATACCCTCGAAGACCCACCAGTATTTGTGATGTGGTAAAATGGATACAAGGAAAACATTGGTATCCAGTACCAGGCGAAGGTTATTGTTCATCTTCCTCTAACCACTTGTCTAAGTCAGCATCGGTAATATTGTTGGCCTTGGCGGCCTTGGCGGCTTTTTCTGCAAAACGATGTGCAAAAAATTGGGCCAGCAGATTTTTTAACTCGCGAAGTTCCTCCTCCGTGGGCTGGAAAGAGTAAATTTTTAACAGCTCCAGTTGGAGTGGACTTAATTTGGTGCTGGCTTGATTAGTCATGGCCATATTTGTAATGGTTAAAAAACCCGGGTTGTTTCTTTTCCAGACAAAAATAGGCCTTTTTAGAGAAATTCCCCGGTTTGTTCAAAATCTCGTTTATTACCTTTCCCCGACGTAGAACAAAACAACCAACGGCATAATGGCAGTTCCACTGGAATCAAACTACTGACATGACCACTTCCAATCATTTTATATACAGCCTGCTCCGCTACCACGATGTGCGCCGGGAAGAAAACCTGATCGTTGGGGTGCTGTTGATGTTTCCGGCAGCCGGCAAGGTTCATTTCCTGCACCCGGCGCATTTGGACCGGCTGAAAGTCGCATTTCCGGATTGTCCGGAAGGAATAATTCGCGGTTATTTTGAAGGATTTATGCTCCGGTCAAAAGAAATAAGCCGGCAGGATAACCCCCTGCCGACCAGTATACAGGAAGCAGGCCCGTTTATCTCTTCGCATTTTCTGAAAGAAGACGGCTCGGCGCTGCAATTTTCCGTCCCGCACCTGGCGGTGCTCGCCACGGAGAATCTCGACACCGTTGCACAGCGTTTTTATACGCGGTATTTGGAGACCTATGATTGGAACGGGTAAAATAAATTGATGCAAAACAAGTGATTTTATAAATCAAATTGTTTTATTTTGCCGCTTCAAAGCGTACTGGCTATCATGAAAGAAACCGCACCACAATTCAACGATCTTTTACTGTACACCACCCCTGACGGCGGAGTGAAGGTGGATGTGATTTATGAGGGCGAAACGTTCTGGTTGAGCCAGAAGAAAATGGGGGAGCTGTTTGGGGTGGATAGAAGTGTCGTCACGAAGCACATCCAAAATGTGTTCAAAGAAGGCGAGTTGGAGGAAAATTCAGTATGTGCATTTTTTGCACATACTGCCGCCGACGGAAAAACCTACAACACCCAGTTTTACAACCTCGACGCCATCATCGCCGTCGGCTACCGCGTGAATAGTCAGCGGGCGACGCAATTCCGGATATGGGCCACCCAAACGCTCAAGGAATTCATTATCAAAGGCTTCGTGCTCGACGATGAGCGTCTGAAGCAAGGCAAACGTTTCGGTAAGGACTATTTTGACGAACTGCTGGAGCGCATCCGGGAAATTCGGGCGAGCGAGCGACGGTTTTATCAAAAAATCACCGACATCTATGCCGAATGCAGTATGGATTACGATCCAAAATCCGAACTGACGCAAACGTTTTACAAAACCGTGCAAAACAAACTCGAATGGGCTATCACCGGCAAAACAGCTGCCGAACTCATCGCGGAACGCGCCGGCGCCGGCAAACCCAATATGGGCCTGTTGACCTGGAAAAATGCCCCGGCCGGTAAAATCCTGAAAAGCGACGTGTCGGTTGCCAAAAACTACCTGGACGAAAAAGAACTCACGGAACTGAACCGCATCGTCAGCATGTACCTGGACTACGCTGAAAATCAGGCGGCCCGCCAGAAATACATGACGATGAAAGACTGGGTTGAAAAATTGGACGCTTTCCTGAAGTTTAACGAGTACGAGGTGCTTCAAAATGCCGGCACGGTATCGGCAGAAGTAGCCAAAAGCCTGGCGGAGAAGGAATATGAAAAGTTCCGGGTCGTGCAGGATCAGCAGTACGAATCGGATTTTGACAAGGAAGTGAAAAGGTTATTGAAAGAGTAACTTGTGATTGTTCATCTTCTTCTAACCGCTTGTCTTAAGTCAGACGGCTCTGCACTCCAGTTTTCTGTCCCACACTTGTTAGCGGCACTCGCCACGGAGAATCTCGACACCGTTGCACAGCGTTTTTATACGCGATATTTGGAGACGTAGATTTGGTTGTGGAGGGGGCTTGATTCTCTTATTTTGTCAAAAAAAAATACCATGGGCACAAAGTACATACAAGTGCCGTTCCTAAAGGAGTTAGGGTTTGTGCTGAAAATGCAGGAACCGGAACTGGTCAATGAAATGCGGCGACTGGCCATTGTGAAACCTTATGAACGCGGAAAATTGTCGTCCGGTAAAGCAGCCAATTGCACAGTATATCGCACGTAGCCTTTTTAGAGTTAGTGGGTACTTTTCAAGTCTCCATCTTGGGCAACCCCGGCAGAAAACAACTCGAACAGGACTTGTTAAATGCGTAAGTTGTTTCCATTCTTTTGCTTGTGAGTATCCACAATGAGGCAAACTGCCTGTATCAAAATGCGGCGAATTGAGAAATACGGGAAGTTTTGGAAATCCGAAGAATTAAAGGACCATATCCGAAAAATGCGGCGAGATAACGTTTACGCCAACGTTAACGCAGTTAAAATGCAACAGAAATTCCTGATTACGTAAAACAGGCTCCTTCGGTTGAAGGAGTCTTTCTTTTTGCTTTAGCCGCATTCTGCAGGCGCCCTTCTCCAAAAATGTGATCGCACATCTGGCTGAACTGTGATTAAATGACAAGATGTTTTATTTTGCCTTTCAATCAAAAAACAGCGCACCTCAAACATAATTTTTTATTTTACAAAATATTTTTTCCCATAAGCAGGTATAATGTTATATTTATTTTATTTAGGTTTGTAATCGAAAGCCGGCTTTAATTCCCAGTTTATCTGGGTCCGCAAATAAAGCCGCCGCATAAGCATCTGATAATCAAAATGGGGAATCACCCGAACCCTATGTTTCAAAATCCAAAGAAGACGCCGTCCCCCCAGCGTTCCGCCGCTGCTCCGTATTTACAACAAATATCTCCTGGCACCCAAGATCAGGACCACAAAGACGCGCCCGAGACGCTCTTCGAGCCGCAGACGATTCATTTGCACCATGGCGGTGGAGTGATAATTCACCTTTCAAAAAAACAGCATATGCCAAGGTTCTCGTCCACCTTTTTCCCGGCTATTCTTGCCATGGTTGTTTTATTCTCCATGCCGCGTCTGCTTTGGGGGCAGTTCGATTGCCAATGGGTATTGCCAATAAGCGACGGACCCCAAGAAGCCCTTTTTATCCATGACGCTGCAACCACAAAGGGCGGAGATATACTCTTAACCGGCTCTATTAAGAAGAGTGCTCCACAGTATTCTAATCCTTTTCTGGCAAAAATATCGTCGAATGGTAAGTTAGCCTGGTTTTACGAGATTCCGGGGAGAAATAACGACAACGGCTGGGCCATCGCTACCAATGAAACCGGTGATATCTATATTACAGGTGACATGGTAACCGGCTTGGCCCCGGATTTCACAGACGATGGAATCAATGATTTAAAAACGACGAAAGGCACGGAGGTTTTTGTGGCAGCCTACAGGGATAACGGTGCAGATATCCGTTTCAAATGGGCGACAAATTACCCGGCCAAATACAGCGAGGTACATGGAATATCAACAGATAATTCCGGGAATGTAGTAATATCCGGGTCTTTTCAAACTGAAATGACCATAGGTCAGCAGAGCCATCTCATTGAAGGCCAATCCGGTGCTTTTCTGATCTCCTTAAAAGACCGGGATACCACCAGCAGCCTGAATTGGGGGTATACGTTTGGCGGCCTAAAAAAGGGAGAACGCGCATTCGGATCAGGTGTGACTACCGACGACGAAAACAACGTTTATTACAGTGGCTACTTCGAAAAAGCAATCGACCTCGGCCCAATATCCGATTCCGTTCAACTGGAGTTTAATGCACCGGATATCCAGGGATTTCTGGCAAAATACACCCCGGACGGAAATCCGGTTTGGGCGCATCATTTAAAAGGAGGCAGCACAGGGCGGTCCAATCCCACCCATATTACTTGCGGACCCGACGACAATATCTATCTCACCGGACATTATTCCAGGAAACTCGAATTCCCTGGAGGGCAAACCACCCTGATTAGCAGCGACTTTGATATATTCCTGGCTTCCTTTGATAAAGACGGAACGATTAATTGGGCTTCCAGCCACGGCAACCCGGCCGGCGGAAATGATTTTGCGTCGGGAATTTCTGTAGATGTTTTTGGAAATATTGCAGTACCTGTCTTTACCAATACAACAGCCCAAAATGTTACCTTAATACATACTAACGCCCACACCGGCAGTATTCAGGGACACTACCCCCTTTTACTTGACCAAGGCACAAAGTTCAATTTTCCCGAAGCCGGGGATGCTTTGTTTCACAATGGCCAGCTTTACCTAACGGGTATTTATCAACATGAGGCGGCAGTGGTTTCATTGCCGGGCGATTCGGGCGAGAGGGCATGCATCCTCCCTGCGAATACAAATACTCCAAAGGGTTTCGTCAGCAAATACGATCCAATACTAACCGGAGGTATTAAGATTAAATGTCCGGTAGAACCCTACACTATTTTTCTAAAGGATGGTTGCACGGCATCCCTTCCGAACCTGGCCGGCTTGGTCTCGATCCTTGCGCCGCCCAATATGGATATAAACCTTGAAATCCGGCAAGCGCCCAAAGCAGGGACCCTGCTTCCCTGGGGCGGCCCTCATGAATTAACTTTTATTATTCTGTCCGATACATCAATCGCCCGGATATGCACCCTTCCGATAATGGTAAAGGATACCGCACCCGTGGTCGCCCGTTGCCGGGACGCCATAGTTTACCTGGATATAAATGGCCAAGGTGTTTTGGACCCTCGGGATATATATGACGTGGACGGTCACGGCTGCGTACCCTTGACCTTGCAAGTGGATAAACCTGTTTTTTCCTGCAGCGATTTGCGTGCGGCTTCGGACAAGGGCTTTCCCAGGGATAGCGTACAATTTCCGGTAATATTGACCCTTACCAATTCGAACAGGCAGTCCGCCAGTTGTAAAGCCAGTGTCACCCTCCAGGCAGGACCTTCCAATGCAAATTATTGCGGAAGCATTTCCCTGCAACTAAACCGGTATGGGAAGGCCGTTGTCACCATCAATGATTTTTTTCAGCCAGGCTTCCTTTCCGGGGGAGGAACGGATGGAACGAGTATCATCTCCGGCCGTACTGAATTTGATTGCAGGGATGCCGGAAAAGACTTTATCCTGGCTTTGGGTAGACTAAACTGCCTCGGTACGGTGGACACTTGTTATGCTGTCGTCTCAGTGAATGACGACGTTGTCCCTTGCTGTGCGGGAATCAACGCAGTTCAGGTACTACAAACGGCAGGCTCCGCCAATGATACGGATGAGGCGAATAAAATTGTTTTGGGCGCCCTGACGCATATTCCGGGCCCCATCAATTATTCTTTTAATAAAGGTCAGTCCTGGACGGAGGGAGGCGCGATATTTCAGTTGCCGACAGCATGGACATCTCCTCAACTGGTACAGGTCCGTTATTCAAACGGTTGCACGTCTGCGCCCGTTGAAGTTGTCCCGAACAAGCTGATAGCGCCCCAATTGATTGCTCCCGTAAGCGACTCCTTTCAACTTTCAGACACGCCGATCCGGTTTCAATTCAAAAATGGAAGTAATAATTTTCAGGTACCGCTTGGCTTTCGCCTGGCCATTTGGGAGGTGTTGCCCGGAGGGCGCCGACGAAGCAATGCTCTACAATCCCCCGCTCGTCTTTTATGACACCTATACCGATTCTGTTTTTTCATTTGATCGATTGCCCTTACCTGAGTCCCCGAAAACCCTTCTTTGGAGCGTGGGCGTTTTTGAACCTGGAGACAAATTGATCGATTGGAAAAAGATCAAGTGGGCGGATCCCCGTCCGCTCCCCTGGAACCGTATATGCGCCTGTAAAAAGACTTTCTCTATTGCCACGGTACCGGTGGACAGCAACCTGCTCTGCCGGAAAAAATTTGCAACCCTGGCTGATCCAAGTTGTAAGGTGTTGCAAATCGAATGGGATTTTGGAGATGGTACCACCCATTCGTCGCAGTTAAATCCGGTGCATGAGTACTTACAAGGCGGCACCTATTCCGTGTGTGCGACGATTACTTTTGTCAACACGCCTTTTTCTCCAAAGATTTGCAGGCGTACCGTTTGCACTCAAGTAAAGGTGGACTCCTGCAAAATTGATTGCATTTGTTTTGCAGAGCCATTCTTCCATGCGAGTGTACGTAAGTGCCAGGTAAAAACAGCTAATTTTAGCAGCCCGCGTAATGCCTGTACCAAAATAGAAAAAGTGATTTGGGACTTTGGCGATGGAACGATAATCCAAGACGCGGGCTCACCGCAACACGTTTACAGTGCTCCCGGCACCTACACGATATGCCTGACCGTGGTAGCACAAAAAGATAATACTGGTCTGTATTGTGAGAAAACTTTCTGCAGAAGCGTAACGGTTAGCGGATGCGGAACGGAATGCTCCTGCATCATGGTTCCCAATTTTGAAAAGAGCGTGGAAGGTTGCCTTATCTCTACTTATGACAGATCCATCCTGCAACCCGGTTGTTTTTCTAATGTGACCTACAAATGGGACTTTGGAGATGGTACGACCGCTAATAGCGCAAATGCCAAGCATTCGTACACCGCAATCGGCACCTATATTGTTTGCCTCACGGTGCAAGGATGGGCCAATGGAATACTATGTGAAAAAACGTACTGCCAAATTGTGGAGGTAAAAAATTGCACGCCCTGTGATATGCAGGTATCCCTGCTGAATAAATCTGATCCGTGCTTTAATCAGTCTACAGGAGTCATTGAAGTTGGTGCTTCGGGCGGTACACCACCTTATTTTTTTTCTATTAGTCCAGGTAAATGGCAATCATCCGGCTATTTTGGCTATCTGGCCTTAGGCACCTACCCGATCCGGGCACGGGACGGGAATGGCTGTGAAGTGCTGCTTCAGGTAACGCTAAATCAGGCGCAACAATCTCTTTCAGGCACCGTGACAATAAATCAGGAACCATATTGCTTGGGCGATAACTCGGGTAAAATCACGATCAATGCTTCTGGAGGCGTTGCGCCATATTTGTACGGTATTGGCTCCGGCTTTTCAACAGGAAACACCATTTCTGGCCTTTCAGCGGGCAGTTATGTGGTATCGGTGAAAGACGCCAGCGGTTGCATCATCGGCATTCCGGTCACATTAACAGCCAACCACACCATCTCCGGAATTATTCTTGCCCAGTCGCCGGTCAGTTGTGCCGGAGGCGCCGACGGCAGCATTACCGTATTGGGACAAAACGGCACTCCTCCTTATCAATACGCCATTAATAACGGCAACCAACATTCGTCCGGTTACTTCTATGGACTTACCGCCGGTAATTATACCCTTTCCATTGAAGACGCTAAAGGTTGCCAATTCGATATGGTCGTAACGGTGACTACGGCTACTGCATCCGCTGGTGTGAATGCCGGCCCGGATCAGACGATTTGTAAAGGGAATCAGGTTGTATTATCGGCTGCCCCCCTTGGTATCAAATTTAACTGGTCTCCCGCGATCGGTTTGAGTTGTACATCGTGTGCAAATCCGGTTGCTGCTCCGGCGAATACCACCACATATACCGTTACGCATGTAGATATATATGGCTGTACTTCCAAGGATGATGTTACCGTATTTGTTAATGACCCGTTTGCGCCGAACCTGAATGCTACAATCACCACTTGTCCCGGGGAGGTGGTAGCCTTGAATGGCAACGCTCCCACCCAATGGCAATATTATTGGTCTCCGAAAAGTGGGCTCAGCTGCTATACCTGTCCTTCTCCGAACGCCTCGGTGACGACCAATACCACTTATAATATAACCGTGACGGACGGTAATTGTATGGGGACCGGGCAGATTACGGTTTTGATGGATCCCTTGTTTTTCACCGACTTCAACTATACGCTGGTTTCCGGCCTGACAGTAACCTTTACCGCAACACCAAGCGGATCGAACAGCTACTCCTGGAATTTCGGGGATTTGAAATCCGGGGCCAACAATATTGGAAGTGGGCAAATGGCGACCCATACATTTTCGGAACCCAACCGGACGTACAATATCTGCCTGACCGCTGAAAACGACTGCGGACCGGTCACGGTCTGTAGGACCCTGTATGTAGAAGAAAATTGTGTGGACGGCACAACCCATATTATTCCACCTGGACAATAAGCCGGCGCATGAAAAAATGGATAATATTGTTATTTGGGACATGTCTTGCCGGGTGCGGAGATAGCGGTACACTGCTTCCCGGAGATTATGTACGCTGGATTGAGGATGGGACGAACGGGCTAATGGTACGCCGGCAGGTGGAAGGATATGAATTTGCGTTGCAATACAAACCGATAGAATATATCGTTGCCAAACAGGAACGAACCGACCGGCTCAAAGCGGCCATTGTGAAAAAGGAGCGGGCGGAGATGGAAGATATGCAGTATTACACGCTGAGCATTCAGACGACACAGGAAAAGAAACAGTTTGCCGAATCGAAGGAGAGCAATCCGGAAGCGCAGGCTACCTATTTTTCCGGACCAATGCAGGAGGGCTTAAAACTGGTTGATGGTACCGACACGTTGCCGTGTTTACTTTTTCAGTATGAGCCAACATTTAATTTGCGCCCATTCAGCAATTTTTTGTTGGCTTTCGATCTGGTGCGGGAGGAAGACGGCACTCCTTCTAATGAAGATAAAACCTTGATATTCAAAGACAAATTTCTTGGGATTGGGCCGATTTATATCACTATTAAAGGACGTAATTTGGACCATATCCCATCTATAAAACTCTATTAGGATGATTCGGAAAATCAGAAAAAGCAAGTTTAGCAAGGCCTGGAGCCTGCTTATCCTGTTCAGTATCCTGAATCAGGTAATCCTCCCCGTTTCCGCCTTTGCGTTGGGCGGTCCCGGCCAACCGGAAGTGCAGGGATTTGAACCCGTGGGTACGAATGACCTGGTGGACCTGTTTAGCGGCGATTTTACCTACAATATTCCTTTGTTAGACGCTGGCGGGTATCCCGTAAACATCTCTTACCACTCCGGTATAGGCATGGACCAGGAGGCCGGTTGGGTGGGCCTTGGCTGGAGCCTGGTGCCCGGCGTGATCAACCGGGGAATAAGAGGACTTCCCGATGATATGCTCCGCGATCCCGTTAAAAAGGAATTTAATATCCGGTCGAATAAGACTTTTGGCGGAAATATAACTTTTGGCGATACGGAAGTTATTGGGGGCGGCATTATTAACATCAGCCTGGGTTTTGGTTTTGGCATGTTTTACAACACCTATAACAAAATGGGGCATGAATATAGCTTCGACCCGGGAATTTCTATCGGAGACAAACAAAAGAGCACACTCGATTTTCACCTGGGTTTAACCTATAACACCCAATCCGGGATCAATTTACAACCAGGTGTAGGCCTGTCCATAAAGGCGAACAAAACCAGCAAGGATGAATTAAAGGGCACAGCCTTCGGCGGTCAATACGGCGAAACCTATAATTCCCGCGCCGGGCTTGTTCAACGGGCCTATGGGGCTAGTGTTCAGGCTTATATGAAAACTCCGAAAGGATCAAAATCATCACAAGCTATAAACGGTGGGGCCGAAATACCCACCAATTTTCAAACATACAGCCCACAAATTACTATGTGGATGCGCAATGTATCCGGTTCGGTGCATGCCGGATTGGGCGGTGAGGGAAAGTGGCTTAATTTTAAAGGCCGGTTGAGCGGTTATTTTACCGACCAGGACCTGATGAGCACGGAACAAATTTCACCTGCTTACGGCTACCTTTATTCCGACTGGGGTATTGCAGACCCATTTGCCCTACATGATATGAACCGTGAAAATGACGGCAATTATTCCAAGAGCACCCCCGGGTTGCCCCTGACCAATTACACCTACGACGTGCTCAATGTAAATGGACAGGGAATTGGCGGCAATTTCAGGCCCTATCGGGGTGATGTAGGGACCGTTTTTGATAATATGGGTTTGAATGTCAGTTTTTCCACCCAGGGAGGGGCTGATTTTGGCGGCGGCGACGTGGGAAAAGGCGGAGGAAATTTTGGGATCAATTTTAACATTGCGTCCTCGGGCCGTTGGAGCGGAGGCGTCAAAGCGGCCAAAAGCATCACATTTAAAAACAAAGGAAATATTATCAGCGATTTCCCTGAATATGAATCCGTTTACTATAAGCAAGCCGGCGAAATGGTGCCGGCGGATGTGGATTTCCAAAATAAGTTTGTTTCTGATAAACCGGTACGATTGGAGATAAATCAGGAGGGAGAAGCACTGGCAGAACTCAAATACCGGGATCCGGCATCACCCTTATTTCTGGAGCAGTCAAAATTTTTATCGGAGACAGATAACCATTTTAATTTGAAAATCAATAGGGACAAGCGTAATCAGGTCATTTCTTTTCTGAATGCGGACAAGGCAAAAAACTATGCTCAGGATAAAGATATTATCAGTTATGCCCTGAGTCCCAAAGGTAATACCGGGATGCTAACCACAAATGCCATAGCCCGCACAGCTGCGCCGGCAAAAGGCCACCACATTTCGGAAATTTCGATGCTTCGTCCCGATGGCGCCAGGTATATTTTTGGGATTCCGGCGTATAACCTGTTTCAGCAAGACGCCACGTTTAACGTTGCCGCGGTAGACGATCTTCCCAACTTTAATCCATCTCCGGCGCTGCCTGTTGATTTCACCAAGGATCTGGTCACTTATGCGCAATCCGATATGTCGACCGGTAATAAGCGGGGAATCGACCATTATTTCAACCGTACTACTTTGCCCCCTCATGCCCATTCCTACCTGCTTACTTCGGTGCTTTCTCCCGATTATGTCGATCGCAAGTCAGACGGCCCCACTACGGATGATTTAGGGAGTTATACTGCCTTTAAATACAAGCGGTTTTACGATGCCGCTAATCCTTTTCATTGGCGGGTACCATTCGAGGCCAACCAGGCGAATTTCAATAAAGGCTTGCGCGCAGATGAAAACGACGACAAAGCCAGCGTAATTTACGGACAGAAAGAATTGTGGTATTTGCAGATCATCGAAACGAAAACGCACGTCGCCGAATTCTATCTGTCTGCCCGGGAGGACGGGTTTGGAGCGAATGGCCTGCATGGCGGAATCAACAAAAGCGCCCCGATCTACAAATTGGACAGCATTTGCCTGTACAACCTGTGCGACAGGCGGGAGAACAAAGAAAAGGCGGTTCCTATAAAAGTAGTGGTTTTTGCCTACGATTACCTCCTCTGTAAAGGTATTCCAAACGGGACTCTGGGCGGCAAACTCACCCTCACCGGTATTCATTTCAAATACGGACACTCCAAAAAAGGAAAACTGACGGGCTATAAATTCCATTATGATAACGTCAATCCGGCTTACAACATGAAGGATACCGATGCCTGGGGGACATTTAAAAAAGGCCAGAATGCCAATTGTGACCCAAAGGGGTTGCTGTGCAACTCAGAATATCCTTATGCCTTGCAAAACAAATCGACAGCCGATAAAAACGCTGCTGCCTGGACCCTTTCTGCTATTGATTTGCCCTCCGGAGGAACGATAAAAGTGGCTTATGAATCGGATGATTATGCCTATGTGCAGGACAAACGGGCTATGCAGATGGTGAAAGTAACCGGATTAGGGAGTTCGTCTGTCGAATCAACCGACCGGCTATATGATGGCAACACAAATCGCCCCTTCGTGCATCTGGAGCTCCCCGGTACGGTAATCAGTGACGATGATTTCAAAAACAAATATTTGGTTGATGAAAAAAATCAATTGATCAACGACCTGTATTTCAAATTTCTGATCGACGTGATCGGCAGAAAGTCCGGTTTGCCACCGGATGAAGACAAGTACGAATACGTCAGCGGCTGGGCAAAAATTAAATCGTACGGCGTCGATGCTAATACCAATAAAGCCTGGATTGAATTGGAAACAGTGGATATCAGTGAAAAAAATAATGAGCAGGTAAGCCCGATACTGAAAACGGCGCTTCAATTCGTTCGACTGCATTTGCCCAACCTGGTATACCCAGCCAATGTCGATGAACAATCTCCTGTAGAAAACAAGGTTCGCTCGCTGCTTGGATTCGTGACGGATTTTAAATCGATAGTAAATGGTTTTAACCGGACGCTCAAGAGCTGGGATTACGCTCAAAAAGTAGTTTTACACAAATCCATGCTTCGGTTACACGCCACGGGGTTCAAATTAGGCGGAGGCTTACGGGTTAAAAAGGTCGTTATGCAAGATAATTGGTCTAAAATGGTAAATTCTGGATCAGGCACAGACGCCGAATATGGTCAGGAATATGAATATACAACCATTAAAGACGGTTCGGTCACAGCCGCTAATCCCAATGGAATACCAATCAGCAGCGGCGTTGCGACATACGAACCAATGATGATGAACGACGAAAACCCCTGGCACCAACCCCTGGCTTATACGGAGGAACATAAGGCCGCCCCTGACAATGAATTTGTGCAGGACCTGCCTATGGGCAAATCCTTCTTTCCCGGCCCGGCCGTCGGGTACAGCGAAGTCAGGGTCAGGAACCTCGCCCATGCCGGAGTTGCCCGGCATGCTACCGGTTTCGTGCAGCACAAATTCTACACGGCTAAGGACTATCCGGTGTACACGGCAAAAACCCGGATACAGTCGTACGCCAAGAAGCCGAAATGGTTGCGGAAAATTCTCAAAATTGACGTAGCGGACGAGCTCAACGTCAGTGGTGGTCATGCCATTTTTCTGACCAATATGGGCGGCCAAAAAAGGGCTGAGTGGGTATATCCCGAGTATCCGCCAGGCACCCCGGCAGATGAAATAAAACCTATTTCGGGAGTGGAATATTTTTATAAAACGAGTTCCGAATTCAACAACCGGCTGGATAATACCGTGACGGTGGTTAACCCGGATGGGTCTATGGATACTAAATTAGTTGGCCGGGAAATCGACGTAGTAGCTGATTTACGGGAAAATAAATCTTTCGCCATGGGGACGACGTTTGCATTCAATATCGATGTATCCACTACCCCTACACCGGTGCCCCTGCCCTTGCCACTACCATCGTTTTGGCCCGGTTTCACGAGTGAGAAAACACGCTTCCGCATGGCTACCATGACAAAAGTGGCAACACAATACGGCATTCTGGAAAAGACCGTAGCGTATGATAACGGTTCCAGGGTTTCAACCGAAAATCTGGCCTTCGACAGCGAAACCGGCGAAGTACTGCTCACCAAAACCATAAACGAATTTCAGGACCCTGTTTACAACTTCACCTACCCGGCCCACTGGGGGTACGACCGGATGGGCATGGCTTATCGGAATTTGGGTATTCTTTTCATAAACCGGCCTATCAGTGGCGGGAACATCAATATTAACAATGCTCCTTCTTATTTTGTCAAAGGCGATGAACTCGCAAACAACTCCGGGGAACGGTGGTGGGTCGTTGACGTGAATGCCAACGACATAAGAGTAGTGGATAAGGATGGTAAAACGCCTAACTATTCTTTTCCGGTCACGAATATCGAAATTATCCGCTCGGGCCGGCGGAATATGCAGGCCCTGCCCATCGGCACCATCGCCTCTCGGTCCGATCCGTCTGCCGACGGAAAAATCGACGGCTTTAAGGAGGTGCTGAACGCCGGCGCCGTGGAGTATGAAGAGCGCTGGCCCTTGTTTTGCGAGTGCGAAGACCTGTTCCCGTCCGCTAAAACCGGGCCGGTAAATCCCTACCGCAATGGTACCCTCGGCAATTGGCGGGCCAAACGTTCGCTGGTATTCCTCACCGAACGCTTGCAGTCCAGCCTCAACCGGAATACCAATATCCGGAAAGACGGCGCCTACGGCTATTTTGAACCGTTCTGGACCCCGCCGCTTGCCGGCGGCGAATGGAAAGCCGGGGTGCCTGCCACCAATATGGTGAACAACTGGACCTACACGAGCGAGATCACCCTGTTCAGTCCATTCGGTTTTGAACTGGAAAACCGCGATCCCCTCGACCGGTATTCCGCCGCCACGTATGGATACGGCAACACCCTTCCTACGGCCGTCGCGTCCAACGCCCGCTATAAAGAGATCGGCTTTGACAACTTTGAAGAAAATGCGGCGTGCAAAACCTGTGCGGAAGATCATTTCGGATTTAAGGAAACCGGCAGCATCAAAATTACGTCCGACGAATCGCATTCCGGCAGAAAAAGCCTGAAAATTCCGCCCGGAGAGAAAGTCACCTTCTCCCGTCTGCTAATCGATTGCGAAGCGCTTAAAAATCAATAAACCACCTACTATGAAATACAGGATTATTATATACGGCTTCTTATTCCTGGTACTTTCCGCAAGAGACCTTTGGGGAAACAATCCGGTTGGGATGAATATTACCTATTCTTACATAACCGGGTATGGAAAAATATCGCTTTATAAGGTAAGGGTTTCCGTTTACCGGGAATGCAACTCCAGCACTATATCACCCAGTTCTATTCCCTTGAACATCAAGTCTTACTCCTGTAACCGATCGATTTCACGAAATATAAATCTGATCGAATGCAAGGAAATTAATACAGGCTGCCCATATGAAAAAACGACCTGTCAAGGTGGCGTAGTTTATGGCGTGGTTGCGTGTATTTATGAAGATACCGTTACATTGAACTATTGTACCGATTGGGTTATGTCAGCAGTGGAATGTTGCAGGAGTAACACCTTAAGTACACTTGTCTCGCCAACAAATAGTCCAATGTATGTTGAATCCCTTATGGATAATTTCACGTTTGGGCCTATCGTCAATTCCCCGCAAATTACCAATCCCATGTTTTTTATGGCGTTTTCCGGAAGTACCTTACAATACAACCTCGGGGCTTATGATCCCGATGGCGATGCCGTGATTTATGATCTGGTGGGCCCCCGTACCTCCATTAATTCATTTGCCATTTACAACAGTGGGTATGGCATCCAGGTTCCTTTTGGAATAAGTGCGGGTAACGCTTTAAATTCCAGCACCGGCGATTTTACCGCGACACCCGCCGCGCCAATGAATACTGCAATTGCGATTCAAATCAAAAAAATCCGCAATAATAAAGTGATCGGTTATGTCAACTGCGATATCCAGTCAAATGTGATAACGAATAACAATAACAATCCCGGTCAGGGGGGGATCGACGGCACGAACAACTACTTCATCACCGCTTATTTGGGCAGCCAGATTTGTTTTAATATTCCATCAAACGATCCTGACGGGAACAAGGTAACCTTGAGTTCCAATCTGAGTGCTGCCATTCCCAGCGCCACTTTCACCGCTCCTGCCGTTCCGACGCTAAACCCCGACGCCAAGGTGTGCTGGACCCCGGCCGCCAAGCATGCCGGGATCTGGTGCTTTAGCGTTACGGCCGTGGATGACCCTTGTTCACCTGCAGTTCCTTCTTCTTTTGTTGCCCCGGGCATAACAATAAAGACCTACTGCATTGAGGTAAAAGACAAACCTTGCACGGATTGCCCCTTGTCCTTCGCACCCATACCCGGCAAACCCTATGTATTAAGCGCCTGGGTAAAAGAATCTAACCAGACCGGCGCGCTGACCTATAAAGGCCCCGAAATTCTCATCAAATTTCCAGTTATCAATCAAACGTTCGGGCCCTTTACGGGCAAAGGAAACATCATCGACGGCTGGCAGCGGATCGAGGAGGTTTTCACTATCCCGAAAGATGCCGTCCGGATCGAGATCGAGTTGAAAAATGCCGGGACGAACGACGTGTTTTTCGACGATATCCGCTTTTTCCCCTTCGATGCCACCATGAAAAGTTTTGTCTACGATCCGCTGACAATGCGCCTGATGGCGGAATTAGACGAAAATAACTATGCTTCCTTCTATGAATACGATGAAGAAGGGGCATTAATCCTGGTCAAAAAAGAAACGGAAAGAGGGGTGATGACCATACAGGAATCCAGAAACGCTATCCAAAAAAAGAACTGAATATGAAACGATTGCTGACTACCGGCCTGGGAATATGCTTCCTGTTTAGCGCCTGGACACAGGACCTGAAAAAAGACCTCGACCAGATGCGCCGGCAATACGAACAGATCGATGCTTTTGAATTGCACCTGGCCTACCTGGCCTACGAAGACCACCAATCGTCAAAAGTACAGGATCAAACGGAGGCGGTGTATATCAAAAAAGGCAACCAGTACTACACCCGGGTTTATTCGGTCGAAACGCTCGTCAATGAACGGTACGTCATCGCCCTGGATCATACCGAAAAGTTGTTCATGATCGATCGCCGGCCGAAAGACGGCAGTAAGGTCGAAATGAACACGGACGGCCTGGGAAACGTCATCGATGAACTGGCGGCAAAAATTGAACAGGGCGGGCCGGTTATCGCGCGGAAGGAATATGCGGAATCGCCGGGAGGCCTGGCAACCCATACGATATGGTTTAACCAGGGCCCCTACACGAAACAGGAAATCACCTACAAAAAGAGCAGCTATTTGCTTCAAAAAAATACCGTGTACTTCCGGGAGGAGCAGGAAATGGAAGAAGGCAAGCCCCTGACAAAGCCGCGCCTGGAAATGGTATACAGGAAGTTCGATGAATCACCTGCGTTATCCCCCGATTTTTTTTCGGAAGAACGGTTTGTCTCTATTGTCCCCAACAAAAGCCTGAAACTAAAACTGAAATACACCGGCTACCAGGTTATCAATCACTTATGGAAGCAGGATTACCGCGATTATTATTCACATTAATGGGTAAAAGGTCATGCCGAACAAAACCATCCCCGTGCTGTCGAAATCAACCCGCTCCGCCCTCTGGGCAGTGCTCTTTCTGTTTTGCGTGCCCGGCTTGCTGGAAGCAAAAAAAGAGCAATTCCGCACTGTTCTTTCCGGAACGGCTATCGGCGGGGGCGCCAACTCCCTGACGACAAAAGACGCCCTTTTCCCGCATCCGGCGTATAACGCCAATTGGACGACCAGCACGGGAATCGCCTCCCAGCAGGCCTCCAATTACATCCTGTTCCGGCTCGATCCCGACAACCTGGATTTCCCCGGCTGCAATTTTTCGGCCACGGTTACTTTCGACCTGCAATACCTCGATGCGAGTAATATTTCCACCACCGTCTCCAACATTAGCCTGACCATCGAGTATAACAACGACCGGGGGGCCATCCACCGGGATCAGGACTATTACACCTTCCAGGGCGGGCATTGGGCGCAGATCACCAATGTCAAGGTAACCATAACCCCGCTCAGCGGAACCTGTACTAAAGCCGTCCACAAGATCCGGCTCGAAAATGTAATCGACCTGGAGCGGTACTATCAATTTGACGCCAATGCAACAGGGAGTTTTATCACCTGCCCTCCGGCCCTGAACAGCGCGAATGAACTGGTACTGAGCTGGAATCCCATCCCCGGCGCCGAAGTATACCACCTGGAGTGGCTGTTTGTCAACAACTACGACCTGAATACGCCGGTTCCTTCCGCCGGCCTGCGTTTCAACTTTCGCTACAACGCCACGCGGATCGAAACCCAAAATACATCGCATAAAATCCCGCTGCTTTTTGAGCAGGGATATATCGTTTTTCGCTACCGAGGAGTCGGACGCGGCGGCGCCAATTTCGACATTCCCGTTGCCGGCGCCTGGACGATTCCCGGTGAGGAACAAAAGGACCCGGCTGCTTTTTGCCATTTTCTGGTGCAAGGCGCCAATGTCCATGAAGGGGATACCAAAAACTGGCAGATGGTCACCAATTACGCCGAAGGAGGCAAGCATAAATCCGTGGTTTCCTATTTCGGCGGCGACCTGCGCAGCCGGCAATCCGTCACTAAAATCAACACGGATAACCAGGCCATTGTGGGCGAGACCCTGTTCGATCACCAGGGCCGCGCGGCCGTACAGGTGTTGCCCACGCCGGCCTTCGATTCCCGGCTTAAATACTACGAACTGTACAACCGCCCGGCCGGCGATAATACCCGCGCTTACGACAAGCGCGATTTCGACCTGGATAAGCCCGGCGCGGTGTGCGTGCCCGAAGCCATGCCCATGAACACCGCCTTGGCGCCCACCGGGTCGTCCGGCTCCGCCCGCTATTATTCTCCCGATAATCCGGATAAAGCCGGCCATCAGGGGTATGTGCCGGATGCGGAACAATACCCCTTTGCCCAGGTGGAATACACGCCGGATAATACCGGCCGCATCCGCCGGCAAGGTGGAGTAGGACCTAAATATCAGTTGGGCGAAGACTACGAAACCAAATATTTCTACGGGAAACCCGCCCAGGAACACCTCAACCGCCTGTTCGGTACTGAGGTGGGATACAATAGCCATTACAAGAAAAACATGGTGATCGACGCCAACAACCAGGTGAGCGTCTCGTATCTCGATGCCCGGGGAAAAGTCATCGCCACAGCCCTGGCGGGCGATACGCCGAAGAATCTCATTGCCCTGGAGAGCAACAAACAGAAGAACCCCGATCCCATGGTGATCAACCTGCTCGACAATAAACCCCATCTTCCAGGCGACCCCGTGCTGCAGTCCACCTTCACGCATTTGGTTACTTCCGCCGGCGATCATGAATTCCAGTATGGGATCGGCGCGGAGCGCTATCAACCTGAATGCCTGACAAAAGCCTGCTACGATTGCGTGTACGACCTGGTGATCAGTGTAAAAGATGAATGTGGCGCCGAAATGATCCCGGGCGGGGCTAAAAAAGTAACCGTGGGCCCCTTCGATGCCAACAAACAACTGGAATTGAACCTTTCCTGTATTGCCATCGACGGGAAAGAAAGTTTTATTATTCCGCTAAAGGTCGGGAATTACCTCATTACCAAGACGCTGACGGTCAATGAGCAGGCCCTGCAGTTTTACCTGGAAGACTACCTGTCGCAGGAAGAATGTGTCACATCGCTGGACGAGTTTATTCAGGAAGAATTTAAAAATATCAATTTCGACCAGTGCGATCCGCCGGATTGCGTGACCGCCTGCCTGGAAAAACTGGGCCCCAACGCCAGCCCCATCGATCTGCAGAATTGCCTGCTCAACTGCGAATCGCCCGATCCCTGTCAGGCTGCCTACGAGGCCATGTTGGCGGACTTCTATCCCGGCGGACAATATGCGGAAATAGAAATGACAACCGGTTCCACCAATCCGCCGGAATTCACCTATAAGGATGCCAATTCTATTTTCAGCCCGAACAACATTTTCGGCATTATCTATTACGATTTGAATATCCACTACCTGAACGACGACGGCTCTCTTTCGCTGGTTACCCGGCTCGATGGCACGGTAGTGCTCCCCAATCAGCTCAGTATTTCCGAATTTGTTAAAAACTTCCAACCCAGCTGGGCCAAAGCCCTGGTGAAGTACCACCCGGAATATTGCATGTATGAGTGGTGCAGCGATATGAACAAGGAAAGCGAGGCGTTCGACATACTCATGCGCAATACCCAATCGTATAAGGAGGCCCTGGCATTGGGGCTCCTCAACCCGCTTAACCTTCCCTTTGATATCAACATTGGCCCTAAAAACTCTCCGGTAAAACCAAAGGGCAATAACCCCCTGGATCCCTTTTTTAATACGAATAGCAAGGTGGTTGGAAATGTATTCCTCATGCAGCAATACATGGCGGAATACGCCCTGCCCCAACCAGGTAAGCCGGCCATAACGACCAACCTCTGGTACTTAGCCGCCGCCCTGACGATTTGCACGGACCCTGATGCACCTACCGGTTGCGCAGCCCAAATCCTCGCCGGCAACAGCAACCTGGTGATCTTCGAGCCCTTCACGTCCACCGACTCCGATTGTTTTGAGGATAGAATTTGGGAATTGTTTCGCGCCTTGTATCTGGGCAGAAAACTCAAGCTGGTGGAAGACATGCGGTATAGTCTGTACAAGCAATACGCCAATTTGAAAAAAGGTGAAATATGCCAGGAAATCCTTCCCGCCGGAAAAACCACCCGTTTCCCGTTCGTGTATAAAAACATGGAAACCACGCTGAACCTCACCGATCTTTTTACCAATCCCGGCGCCGTTACCAACAGCACGACCATTTTTTCGCAAGCCCAGGTGGACCAGGCTTGCCAGATGCAGTGCGAATCGTACGCCGCGGCCTGGATGCAAAAATTACAGGGATGTAACCCCGGCGGCAGCGCCTGGGATGCTACAAATCCCTTGTACAACGACCTGCTGAAAAAACTGATCGAAGTGTGCCGGGCCGGTTGCGATGAAGCGCATCCGATGGGTTCCTCCACGCTGCCCGCCGGCAAAGGGGTGCCTTCCATTGTTCCCGGCGAGCCCGATTATCAATCGTTTGAAGACGTACTCAAAAGCGTGATGGGGCACTATGGCGGCTCGTTATCAATCGCTTGCAACGCCGACCTCCTCAACATGCCGATGTCGTATGAGTACCCGTACGTCAGCCTCACTGCCGGCGGAAACCTGGACAATTGCGCCTGCGACGAAATTCTGAAAAGAAGAAAAGATTATGATCAGTTGGTCAGCAAATACGGCCCTTTACCCGGCGTCGCAAATTTTGCCGCTTACCTCAAACTGGCCACCGGCGTGGAAGTACATACGCCGGAACGCCTGGCCTGCGTCTGCGAAAAAGCATACCTGAAAGGCAGCGGCGGCAAACCCTGGGCGCCCGCCAACCCTCAATGGACGAAGCCGGCGCTGGACTATCTGGCCACTTCCGGCGAGTACGTGCCGATAGAACTGATGTGTACCAACTGCATCGATTGTCCGCAAATAACAGCCGAACACGGCGCCTACCTCCAACAACTTAAAAACACCTACTTCGCCGGCGGAAACATCCCGCCTGCCGATCAGTCCCTCGTGGACAAAATGCTGGAAACCCATCTCAACAACACCTTCGGGCTCGACCTGAGCATTTGGGAGTACCTGGATTTTCTGGATAAATGCGCGGCAACCACCGCCACGGGTATTTCCTGCGGCGACGTCACCATCGAGGCCCTCGACCTGGGCAGGCTGCTCAACGCCCTCGTCAACCCGGCCACCACCGGCATCAACGGCGGCATTTCAGCGCTCATGAGCGAGGCCTGCCTCTGCCTGCCCCCTTACGGCCAACCGCCCACCGACCCTAATACGCCCATCGATCCGCGCAACTTGCCGCCGCCGTACCTGTACCACCAGACAAAACCCTACACCAACAGCCTGATCCCCCACATCGACCCCAATTACTCCATCGGCACCGGCAGTTGCGATCACCGGTACACCTTCAAGGCAATCTCCGGAAAGGTACTGACCGGGATTATCCATAGCCCAAGTGACCCGAATCTGAACTGTGAGGTACACCTGGAGTTTGTCAACCCCATTTTTGACTTCGATCACATCCAGGAAATCTTTTTCCAAAGCATCCGCATCGATCCGGCGCAAACCAACGTCGGGTGGAATTACCATTTTTTGATCGACGTTAAAGTGACGATTGCGGGCCATCTGGTCACCGCAACCCTGAAAGGTTACACTACTTGTTTCCCCATCGCCGAATGCGCCAAGGGTACCCAGGGTATTTCGCTTTGCGCCCCGCAAACAGCAGCCGGCCAGTTGCCCGACCCTTGCCGGGAACACCTGACTAATGTCGCTTTCCAAAACGCACAAACCGCTTACGACGAGTACATTGACAAGGTGCGCGCTTCTTTCCGGACGGCCTACCTCAACAAGTGTCTCACTGCCGCCGAAACCTTTACGATGGCCTTCGACGACAACGAGTACCACTACACCCTGTATTATTACGACCAGGCCGGCAACCTGGTGAAAACCGTGCCCCCGGAAGGCGTGGAACTCCTGGGCGCCAAGGAATGTGTGGATAATGTGAATGCCGGCCGCAACGCCGGCGAACAGGACATTTTCACGAAACACCGCATGGAGAGCCGCTACCGCTACAACAGCCTCAACCAACTGGTAGACCAACAAATCCCCGACCACGACGACATCGACGACTGGGGCGTCAACAAGGTAAATATCCCCGGCAAACTCGACATACAAGCCATCAGTTTTTCCAATGAGCTCGAAGGCGTGTTCATCGCCATCAACCAATCCACCACGCCCCCAACCGGGGTGTTCTACCGCACGACCGACGGCGGCGACACCTGGCAGGCGCTGGCCTCCGACGCCGTGTCGCCCGGCGATTTAAAAGCAGTGCAATTTACCAGCCCCAATATCGGCTATGCCGTGGGGCAAAAAGGTACTTTGGTAAAAACCCTCAACCAGGGCGCCACCTGGTCGATCAGCCATACCACGGCGTTGAACGACCTGGTCGATTTACATTTTACCAGCGACCTGAACGGCAGGGTCTTTACCGATAAAGGCAGGATTTTTCGAACGACCGACGGCGGGATCACCTGGACTTCCGCTACGACAACTGCCATTGATCCGAATAATGCATTCAACCTGCGGGATGTTCATTTTTTCGACGCAAACCTGGGATTCGCGGTGGGCGAATCGGGAGGAAAAGGGCTGATATACCGCACGCTCAACGGCGGTACCGCCTGGACGCAACAACAAAACGTACAGGCCTTGACTCTGAACGATGTGCAGTTTGTGAATACCAAGGAGGGGCTGGCGGTCGGCCAGGACGGTACCCTGCTGTACACTCTGGACGGCGGCGTCAACTGGCTGGATATTCCGACCGCGTTAACCGGAAACTTGGTGAAGGTGCAGGCGACCGGTGCTGGAGGGAATTTAAAAGGATATGTGTTGGATGACAAGGGTGCCGTCTATTTGAATACGGATATTCTGGGCACAGGCGCCTGGTCTCCGCAGCCTCTTCCGGTCATGGTGGATATATTCCTTCTGATGGATCAATTAGGTGCAATCTTCTACGGCTTGTTGTCTAAAGGAGAAGTAAGAAAGGATATCAATTTTTCCGGCAAATACTCCGTCATCTTAGCGCCCACAGGCGGAAATCTGAATATGCGCTCGATCTCTTTCGTAAGTAATGCGGAAGGATACATGGCCGGGAAAAACAACAATGCGATTGTGCTATACAAAACCAACCCCAGCGGAAGTTCATGGATGGGGGTAAATTCTATATTTTCCAATAATAATCCGGGATCGGGCGCTGATCCCCTGAAGATTGTGAGCAACGGGAAAAATGCAAACATGCTCGTAGCGGACGGCGCAACCAAAAAGGTATTTCGCGGTATTCCAGTCAATAATGGCAACACCTGGAGTTGGGCATCCGCCGTTTCCGACAATCCCCTCTATGTCGATATGGAATTCAACGGCTCCACAGGCTATCTGCTGGCCTCCAACGGAACAGTTCAAAAGTCAACCGGTTTCGGCTCTTCCTGGGCAGCGGCGCCTTCCGTCGGTGTAAGCGGCCTCCTCGCCATTGCCATCCCGATCCCAGCCCAGGCCGTTGTAGTGGGCGATAAGGGAGCCATTTTTACGCTGACTAATTTGGGATGGAAATCTGCCAAATCCATTTCCCCTCCCCCCCTCAACCGCATTCACACCATAAGTTCTACCACGGCCTGTGCAGTAGGCGACGGCGGAACCATCCTGCGCACCACTGACCAGGGCGGCAAGTGGACCACGGAACCCAGCGGCGCCGGGGCGAACCTCCATGCCGTGCGCTTTTTGAATGCAACTCAGGGCTTCGCCGGTGGCGCCGGCGGCGCGCTGCTCTACCGCAACAACAGCAGTTGGTCGGTCACCGCCTCCAATACCGCCGCCGATATTCTCGACATGACCCTGAACACCGCCGGTACCGGCTTCGCCACCACCAGTGGAAATGTCGTGCTTGCGGTTGACGCCAATACCAACACCTGCACGGCAAACGCCCTGACGACGAACGCCGCCTTGTTCGGCATCTGTGCTTTTGCCGGCACGCCCACGCGCTTTCACGCCGTGGGAGAAAACGGCGCCATCTGGTTCCGCAACCCCACCACCCTGAATTGGGAAAACCAAAGCTCCCACACCTTTCCCGAACCCCTCTTCGACCTGAAAATGAACGGCGCCACCGGTTATGCCGCCGGTACGCGGGGTCTGATGTTTGCCAGCTCCGATGCGGGCAAAACCTGGACGCCCTTCCCCACCGGTATCAAAAACGACTTGTTCGGCCTGCATTTTTCCAAAAACGGCACGCGTGGTATCCTCACGGGCGCCAACGGCACCCTGCGCTACACCGCCGACGGCGGCAATACCTGGGCGAACGCCCAAAAACCCGCCGGCGTAAATTCGATCGCACTCCACGCCGCCGCCTTCAATGACGCCGACACCCGGGGCTACGTGGTGGGCAACAACGCCACCCTGCTCACCAGCACCAACTACACCAACTGGACCAACGTAACGCCGCCTGCCGGCACGGCCGGCGCCCATTTCAAAGCCGTCGATTTGCAGGATATCACCGGCTACGTGGTGGGTACCAACGGCGTCATCCTGAAAACCGAAAACTGCGCCAACCCAGCCGTGGGCTGGAAATTGCTGAAGGCCGACAACGGCGAACCCTGGCCCCTCTTCACCACGGGCGCCAATGCCGACCTGAGCGACGTGCACTTCCCCGACCGGCAGACGGGCTATATCACCGGCGCCAACGGACTGATACTCAAAACTACCGACGGCGGCGCGGGTTTCGAAGCCCGGCCCTCGCTGACCACGCAAACACTGAACACCCTGCACTTCGCCTCCCCGACCAGGGGCTTCTTCGCCGGCAACGACGGCTACCTGGCGCGCCTGCACGACGGTACCGACCGCGCCTCTTCCCACTTTTGGTACGACCAGTTCGGCCGGCTGAAAGCCTCCCAAAATGCCCGGCAATTCGCCCAAACCCCCAAACGCTACAGCTACTCGAAGTACGACGATCTGGGCCGTCTCGTGGAAGCCGGTGAAGTCGCCGCTACCACCCCGCCGGATCAGCTGATATACCACCCCAACTTCCCGGAAAACTGGGTGAGCGGCTCGACGCCGCGTTACGAAGTGACCCGCACTTTTTACGACCGGCCCAACCCGGCCCCGGACATCCAGCAGCAATTCGGCCCCGCAGGCCAGCAAAACCTGCGTGGGCGGGTAGCCTCCACCCTGTACTACGACATCTACCTCGGCGCCGGGAACTTAGACTACCGCTTCGCCAGCCACTACAGCTACGACATCCACGGCAACGTATTCCGGCTGGTGCAGGAAAACCGCGACCTGGCCCCATCCACCGGACAGGAATTCAAAGTCGTGGACTATCGCTACGACCTCGTGAGCGGCAACGTGAACGAAGTGCGCTACCAGGACGGCCGGTGCGACGCCTTCTACCACCGCTACGAATACGACGCCGACAACCGGATCACCCGGGTGTGGACCAGCAGCGACGCCCTGCAATGGGACCGCGACGCCGCCTACGACTACTACGACCACGGCCCCCTGGCCCGCGCCGAACTCGGCGACAACCGGGTGCAGGGCAACGACTATGCCTACAACCTGCAAGGCTGGATCAAGGGCGTAAACTCCAACGTGCTGAACCCGAAGTTCGACATCGGCGTAGACGGCTTGTCCGTGAACGCCGCGCCCAACGGCGCCGTAGCCCGCGACGTGTACGGCTACAGCCTGGGCTACTACGCCGGCGATTACAATGCCATAGACGCCGCCCACAACCAACCCGGCAACCGCTTCTACCCCGACCCGAACGGCGCCTTCGGCAACGCCGCCAAAGACCTGCACAACGGCAACATCCGCCACATGGTGACCAGCCTGACCGATGAAAAAGGCAACCCCATCGCCCCCCAGGGCACAGCATACCAATACGACCAACTCAACCGTATCAAAAGCATGGACGCCTTCGCCTCGGCGAGCATATTAGCCAAGAACAACTTCACCGGGGTGGCCAACAACGGCGCCTACCACGCCGAATACGCCTACGACGCCAACGGCAACATCACCCGCCTGCTGCGCAACGGCCTGGCCACGCAAACGCAGATGGACAACCTGAACTACCACTATGCCACGCAAGGCGGTAAAAAGGTGGACAACCGCCTGCTGCAGGTGCGCGACAACCCCAACTACACCGCCAATTACCCCAACGCCAAGGCCCCCAATACCTTCGACATAGATGACCAGGGCGCCTTCGACCCCAGCGACCCCGGTACCTGGAACTACGCCTACGACGAAACCGGCAACCTGATCCGCGACAAACAGGAACAGATCGAACGGATCGAATGGACCGTGTACGGCAAGGTGAAACGTATCGTGCGCAGCGCCGGAAACCACGACAAACCCGACCTCGAATTTGCCTACGACCCCGCCGGCAACCGCATCCTGAAACTCGTAAAACCCCGCGCCGCCGGCAAACTGAAAAACCAGGAATACTGGACCTACACGTACTACGCGCGCGACGCCACCGGCAATATCATGGCCGTGTACAAGCGGGATTACCACTATTCGCCGGGTAGCAAGCTCATACAGGACAAACTGCGCCTCACCGAGCACCACCTCTACGGCTCCAGCCGCCTGGGTATCGAAAACCGGGACATACCCGTGGCTCAACTCGACTATAAAATAGCCGGCCATCTGCCCAACGGACGGTTCCTGCTGGCTTTTGGAACTCCCATGACCCTGACTTCCTGCCCGCCCGGCAGCCCCGGCCCGCTGCGCCTTGCCGGCAAAAAACAATACGAACTCGCCAACCACCTCGGGAACGTGCTCAGCACCATCACCGACCGGCGGCTGGAAGTAAAAGCGCCGGGGACTTCCACTGTGGTGGACTATTACACGGCGGAAGTGAGCAGCTATACGGATTATTATCCGTTTGGAATGGGCATGCCGGGGAGGGGGTTTGAGGGAGGAGGGTTTAGGTTTGGGTTTCAGGGACAGGAGGGGGATGATGAGGGGAGCGGGGAGGGGAATTCAGTTTTCTTCAAATACAGTGTCTCGTCCTAAAATAACTTTACAGGTTAAGAGATAATCCTGCTAAGGCTTTACGGGATAAAAACAAATCCTGCGGGGGCTTTACAAAGGTAACCCCAAATAACCTCGGTATTGTGTTTAAATTGAATATAGGGCGGTG
>CAUJEY010000288.1 GCA_963169325.1 Bacteroidota bacterium | reverse complement strand
GTGTTTTTGTGCTCGCGGTTGGCACGTAAACACTAAAACACGTAAATACTAAAACACCTAAAACCACTGGTGGCAATATGACGCAACACATCCTTTCTTCCTGATATTTTACTGCCATTTTGTCATTTTTTTTATCAAAAGACCCGTACCTTTGCGCCGCTTTTAGAATAGCGCGAAAATATGTACGATACCAATCCGACATTAGAAGGCATTAAAACCATCGACGAAGCGAAACAAGGCCAGGTTCTGTTTAAAGAACATTGGCAGGAATCGGCCTTTCCCGGCGGTAAAAAATTTTATATCGAGAGTTACGGCTGTCAGATGAATTTCTCCGACAGTGAAATTGTAGCTTCTATTCTGGCCGAAGTCGGCTACGCTCCAACCCGCAACATAGAAGAAAGCGACCTGATTTTGGTCAATACCTGTTCCATCCGGGAAAAAGCGGAAGAAACGGTGCGCAAGCGGCTGCGCGTATTCGAAGCCATCAAACGGCAGCGCCCCGGGACGGTGGTCGGCGTATTGGGTTGTATGGCCGAGCGCTTAAAAAAGCAATGGCTGGAAGAGGAAAAATTGGTGGACCTGGTGGTCGGCCCCGATGCTTACCGCGATTTACCCAACCTGATCGGCGGCGCCGAAGAAGGCAGCCGGATGGTCAACGTATTGCTGAGCCGGGAAGAAACCTACGCCGACATCAGCCCGGTTCGGCTCGAATCGAACGGTATTACGGCTTTTATCAGCATTATGCGCGGCTGCGACAATATGTGCTCGTTCTGCGTAGTGCCCTTTACCCGCGGACGCGAGCGCTCGCGCGATCCCTTCAGCGTGGTAGCCGAAGCTACTCATTTATTTGAAAACGGCTATCGCGAAGTGACGCTGCTGGGTCAAAATGTAGACTCCTACAAGTGGGACAACCCCGAAACCGGCCAACATACCGACTTTGCCGACCTGCTGGAGCTGGTCGCCCAGGTACACCCAACGCTGCGCGTGCGTTTCAGCACCAGCCACCCTAAGGATATGACGGACAAGGTGTTGTACATCATGGCGCAATACCACAATATCTGCAAGTATATCCACCTGCCGGTACAATCGGGCAACAGCCGCGTGCTCGAACTGATGAACCGGACCTACGACCGGCCCTGGTACGAACAACGGATTGAGTCGATCCGCCGGATATTGCCGGAAGCGGCCGTGTCGAGCGACATTATTACCGGATTTTGCAGTGAAACGGAGGAGGAGCACCAGGATACGCTCAGCATTGTCGAATGGGCGAATTTCTCCATGTCGTATATGTTTTTTTACTCCGAACGCCCTGGCACCCTCGCTGCCCGCAAATACGCCGACGACATCCCGGAAGATGTAAAAAAACGCCGATTAAGTGAAATTATCCGCCTTCAATCGGCTATCAGCCTCCGGCATAACCAGGCCGATATCGGCAAAACATGCGAGGTACTGATCGAGGGCAATTCCCGCAAATCAGACCAGGATTTTTGTGGCCGGAATTCACAGAATAAAATGGTGGTGTTTCCTAAAAAGGCTGGTTTGAAACCGGGAGATTATGTGTGGGTGAAGGTGAAGGACGTCACGAGCGCGACGTTACTGGGAGAAATTGAACAATAAAATAACTTAATGTCCAATCAATTACAAAGCATAAAAGCCCGTTTCGGCATCGTCGGCACGTCCCATTTGTTGGACAACGCGCTGGAGACGGCCGTGCGCGTGGCGCCTACCGACCTCACGGTACTTATCATGGGTGAAAGCGGTGTAGGCAAAGAGGTTTTTTCGAAGATCATCCACTCACTGAGTGCGCGCAAGCACAACGAATTTATCGCCATCAACTGCGGCGCCATTCCTGAAGGCACGATAAACTCGGAGTTATTCGGGCATGAAAAAGGCTCCTTTACCGGGGCCGTGAATGATCGGAAAGGATATTTTGAAACGGTAAACGGCGGCACTATTTTTCTGGATGAAATTGCCGAGATGCCGCTCGACACCCAGTCCTACCTGTTGCGAATGCTGGAGTCCGGCGAGTTTATGCGCGTGGGTTCCTCCAAGGTGCAAAGAACCGATGTGCGGGTTATTGCCGCCACTAACGTAGACCTGGAGGAGCGGGTTCGCCGCAACAAGTTCCGGGAAGACTTGTACTACCGGCTCAGCACCGTGCCCATCAAGGTGCCCGCACTGAAAGATCGCCGGGAAGATATCCCGGTACTGTTTCGCAAATTCAGCCATGATTTTGCCGAAAAATACCGGATGCAACCCATCCGCCTGGAAGATTCCGCCCAATTAGTGCTGGAAACCTACCGCTGGCCCGGCAATATCCGGGAGCTGAAAAACATCGCCGAGCAATTATCCATTTTATCGGAAGACCGGCTCATTACCGCCGATGACCTGCAACGTAAAATGCCGCAATTGTTTGCCCGCAACCTTCCGATGATACCCGACCTCAACGGCAGTCAGCGGCAGGGCGGCGGCGATTTTCAGGAGCGCGAATTGCTGTATAAGGTACTTTTCGATATGAAAAACGACCTGAACGACCTCAAATCGCTGTTTTTCGAACTGATTAACAGCAATAACCTGCGCATGCCGGATATCAGCGGGCTTCGGCGGATTCAACCTTCCATTAGTTTACAGGATCGGGAGCGTCCGTTAGAGGAAGACAACTATGCCTTTCCTGAACAGATGAGACCGCCGGCCGAATCCGGAAGAGTAACTCCTATTATTATCGAATCCTCCAAATCCGGTGGCGCTTATGACCAAACGGATCTGGAAGATTCCCCGCTGGCTATGGATGAAATCGAAAAAGAAGCGATTCGCCGTGCCCTCAAAAAATACAACAGCCGGCGCAAAGAAGCCGCCGAAGAATTAAAAATTTCTGAACGTACCCTCTACCGGAAGATTAAGCAATACAATCTTTAAAGGGTTTGAGGGTTTGAGGGTTAGAAGGTTACTGGTTGGCCGAGCGAGTGGAACCAGAAACCTTCAAACCAGAAACCATCAAACCAGAAACTCTCAAACCCTCAAACCCCTTTTATGATGTTAACAATTCCAAAATGTCCCCCTTACGCAGGCAGCGCTGCGGATATTTGCCCCGTCATTGCCACCTGTACTCAAACTACTTCGCAGAATGAACCGTTT
>CAUJEY010000287.1 GCA_963169325.1 Bacteroidota bacterium | reverse complement strand
ATTCATCATTCATCATTCATCATTCATCATTCATCATTCATCATTCATCATTCATCATTCATCATTCATCATTCATCATTCATCATTCATCATTCATCATTCATCATAAATTGAAGGCCCTTTTAGTTGACGACGAAAAATCAGCGCTCACCTTGCTTCGCCACAAGCTGCGGCGTTGCGACCCGGACATCGAGATTCTGGCGGAATGTGAGTCGGTGGAGTCGGCTTTGGCGGCACTGGAAACCGCCCGGCCCGACGTGTTGTTTCTCGATGTGGAAATGCCGGGCGCTACGGGCTTCGAACTGCTGCAACGGCTGGGCGAAGACGCGCCCTTTCAGGTCATTTTTACAACGGCCCATTCGGAATACGCCATAGAAGCGCTGCGCGGCGGCGCGTTCGACTATCTGCTCAAACCCGTGCAGGAAGACGAACTGGCCCGGGCGCTTGATCGTTTGACACAAAAAATGCGCGCCAGGCAGCCGAACGCAATAGCGCCGCCGGAAAACGGCCTTGCCGCCCTGTTAAAATCGCTACAAACCTTGCAGGACAAGGACAAAAAACTGCCGGTACCCACCGCCGAAGGGGTGTTGTTCCTGCCGGTAGCCGATATCATCCGGGCCGAGGCGGCTGGGAGTTATTCCACTATTTTTTTGAACAACAAACAAAAATTAGTCGCGTCCAAAAACCTCAGCGAACTGGAAGAAATGTTGTCTAATGACGATTTTTTTAAAGTGCACAAATCACACCTCGTCAACCTGCGCTACGTGGCCAAATACATCCGCGGCGAAGGCGGCATCCTGATACTCACCGACGGCAGCGAGGTGGACGTGTCGCGGCGGAAAAAGGAGGAGTTGATGGCACGGTTGGCGGTGCGGTAGCGCGATTATTTCCCTCTTTCCCCCAGTATATTTTCCAGGTCTTCTTTACCCAACGTTTCCTTGCGCAGCAGCAGGTCGGCCAACTGGTGCAGTTCGGTTTGATGCGCCGTAAGGGTTCCGGTCGCTTTGTCGAACGCTTCCCGGATGAGGTTGCGCACCGCTTCATCGATAAGTTTGGCGGTTTCTTCGCTGTATGGCTTTTGCAGCAGCGTGTCGCGGGCGCCCGTGGAGTCGTAAAAACTGATGTTGGCCATCTTGTCGCTCATGCCCAGTTCGGACACCATCATGTAGGCCTGTTTGGTCGCTTTTTCGAGGTCGTCGAGGGCGCCCGACGATACTTCGTGGAACACCAGCGCCTCGGCCGCCCGGCCGCCGAGCATCACGCAGAGGTGTTCAAAGAGTTGGGACCGGGTGAGGATTTGGCGTTCCGCCGGCAGATACCAGGCGCTGCCCAGGGATTTGCCCCGGGGAATGATGGATACTTTCACCAGCGGGTCGACGTGCGGGAGCATCCAGCTCACAATGGCGTGGCCGGACTCGTGGTAGCTGATCCATTTTTTCTCTTGTGGCGTAATTACCCTGGTTTTTTTCTCCAGTCCGCCCACGACCCGGTCGATGGCGCCGTAAAAATCGGACATCCCGATGTTGTCTTTTTTGCCCCGGGCGGCAATGAGGGCGGCTTCGTTGCACACGTTGGCGATGTCGGCGCCAGAGAAACCGGGGGTTTGGCCGGCGAGGTAATCCACGTCGATGTCCTTACCCAGTGTCAGGGGGCGGAGGTGAACCCCGAAGATGGCTTCCCGTTCCTTTTTATTCGGCAGTTCCAGGTAAATATGGCGGTCGAATCGCCCGGGGCGCAGCAGGGCCGGGTCGAGGATATCGGCCCGGTTGGTGGCGGCCATCACGATTACGCCGGTATTCGGCGCGAAACCGTCCATTTCGGTCAGCAATTGATTCAGGGTACTTTCGCGCTCGTCGTTGACCTGGAAAGAGGCCGCTTTGCCGCGCACCCGCCCGATGGTATCGATCTCGTCGATAAAGATGATGCAGGGCGTTTTTTGCATGGCCTGGTCGAACAAATCCCGTACCCGTGAGGCGCCCACACCCACGAACATCTCGACAAACTCCGAACCGGAAAGCGAAAAAAACGGAACACCCGCTTCGCCCGCAATCGCCTTGGCCATCAGGGTTTTGCCGGTGCCGGAGGGCCCCACCAGCAAAATACCTTTGGGGACTTTGGCGCCCAGGCGGGTGAAGGTTTCCGGTTTTTTGAGGAATTCCACAATTTCCATGATCTCCGTTTTCGCCTCTTCGTAGCCGGCCACTTCTTTAAACGTCACCGGACTCAGGTTTCCCTTATCGAACAGCACGGCTTTCGATTTGCCGAAATTGAAAACGTTGCCACCGGGGCCGCCGGCGGTATTGGCCAGCCGCCCGGCCATAAAAATCCAGAACAGGGCCAACAGAAATAACGGCAGGAGCCAGGCGAGGATGGTCATCCACCAGCTGTCGTTTTTGCTGTACACCACCGCTACTTTTTCCTGCGGCGAAAAACCCGCCTGGGCGTCGTCGAGCTGCTGGGTAAATACTTCCACCGAACCGATGCGGAAATGGTAATGCGGCCCCGGGTGTGCGCTGCCCAGCAGCCCATTTGCCACGTCTTTGTACTGTTTTTTGGAAAGACTGTCGGGTTTGATGTACACCAACACTGCTTCATTATTGGCGATTTCAATTTTCGCCACGTCGTGTTGTTGCAACATTTTTTCGTTGAAATCGCTCCAGGTAGTTTCCCGGGCGCTCCAGCGGTTGTTCCACAAAATGAGGCCCAAAGACAAGAGCAAAAAGAGATAAATCCAGCGCAGGCTTTTTTTGCCCGGCTTCAGATCGCCCAATTCGTTTGACTTTTTTTGCTTTTCCATATCCGGCGTTCTGCATGCTGTTTGAGGCGACCTCCATGTCCCCCCAATTCAGCAGCATCAATACCGACACGAATGTGCCGGTTAGTACCCGGAAAATAAATTATGCGCGTCATGGGGAAGGCTGACGCGGGTCATTTTTTCACCTCATGCTCCCGGCCCGTATCGTCCACATAAACACTTTTCCCGGCCGGATTTGTGGCCTGGCAAACCAACCGTGTGCCCTCGGGCAAACCCAGTGCGCGGGCACGTTTTTCCGCGTCTTCGACAGTATCGAAAGAACGAAAAGCGTTTTTGTACACAAAATCCGTCACTTGCCGGCCCGATAAATCGAAAATAGCGGTCAACCCGGCCTTTTCGCACTTAAACCCCAAAGGGAAGAAGTAGTAATCGTCCACCAATTCACGGCAGAGAACCTGCCCCTGCCGGTCGAGCACTTGCCATTTTTTGCTGTCGGGCAGTTTCGCTACCAAAATGTTGGGCACGGCTTTGTTGCTGTGGATTTCCTCGTAAATCTCCCGGCTACGCTGTTCCCCCTGTTCGTCCCAGAGGGCATAGTGGCCTTGCACGGTTTTGCATTTGATACATTCCAGATTTTCGAGCACCCAGCAGGAGTAGTACTGAAGCGGGACGATGACATTGCCGCTCGAGTCAATCATGCCCAATTTCCCGCGCGCATCCCGTACCCCAAAAAGGTTGGGGTTTGTGGTCGAATTGAGGTACGGATATGTGGCCGGCGCACGCACCTGATTTTGAAAATTGACCAAGCCCTGCAAGGATTGTTCCGTCTCGAAGTTGATCAGGTTGCCGTGCTGCCAGTGGATTTTAAGGTACTCAAAGGGCAATAAAACCCGGTTGTTCAGGTCAACGATGCCCGTTTGGCCATCCTTTGTTTTGGCCGAAAAGAACCTGGGGTAGGGGGAGCCTAAAGGCGCGAATTGCTCGTACTCAAACGTTCCCATTGCCCGGATTTCCTGCTGGTTCAGTACCTCAACAACCACCTGTTTGTGTGGATGGTTAAAAATCAACACGGAATCGTTGACGTGGATCACTTGTTTGAATTCGAGCGGTACCAGCACGTCGTTCGCCCGGCTGAGGAGGCCGTACTCGTGGTAGTTCCGTGCGGCAATCAGAGTCCCCTTTTTCCCATTTATGAGGCTTATGTACACAAAGGGCAAAATGGCCTCGCCTTTTTTGTTGATTGCGCCCCACATTCCTTCACGTTTGGCGATCATAAAATCGGAGTAAGTGATGTCCAATTCTTCATAAACAAAAGGGATCAGGATGCTGTCGTTGAGCACATAGCCGGAGCGTTTTTCGTTGGTGCGGCCGGCCTGTGGCTTGCCCGTTTTCCAATGTTGGGGAATGACGAACGCGGCCGGTTTGGAAACGCCCTTCACCTCTTCGACCATTTCCTGATCGTGCATCAGCGGTGGGGGAGGGTCTGTTTGAGCAAAAGCGGTGTGGCCCAAAAGCAGAGAGAGTAGGACGAAAAGTGGCGTTTTAACGCGGGTGTGGAAGTGTTGCATGGTTAGATGTTGAGGGGGTAACGAACACAAAATAAGGGTAATTCTATATGGAATTGACACAAAGTAAGGGTAATTTATTCCAATAATTGACACAAAGTAAGGGTAACTCAGAGGCAGTGGGTGTTCAATAAATTACTCCCGAAACTCCAACCCCGACGCCACATCTACCCAGAACGTTTTATACAAGGCCTTGTCCATAAACTGCGCAAAATCAGGAAAATCAGGCGATTGTGAAAGGTTCTCGCATTTGTACGGCAGCACCTTTGTCAATGTACCCTCGGGCGAAATAATCACGGTTTCCGCTTCTGTGCTTGCCAAAAGATAGCCGTTTGGGGTCTCGCGGCTATGAAAAGAGACCTTTTTCGGCGTTGAAAAGAGCACTTCGCCACGCATGTTCATCAAATCGGTGCCGCCGGAAATGTTTTGACACGAAAGCAGTTTCCCGGGGGTGACGATTTTCAAATCCTTGAACTGAAAAGGCAACACCACCTTTCCTGTCGAGTCAATCAGACCGTAGTCTTCGCTGCCGCGTTTTTGGGCAACGTAATATTTGACGGCCCATTCGTTGCCCCGGTGCGGGCGGGCGGTGATGTCGCCGAGGTCGGCAATGAGTTTGCCTTTTTCGTCTAAAATTTGGTTGGTGCGTCCCCCCACTTTGCCCAAAACGGTCACGAGGTTGCTCTTCTGGAGATAATCCACGCCATCCACGATGTTGAAATCGGTGAGTTGTTGGCCCGTATGGTCAAAATAGGCGGCTAAAATACGGTCGCCGCCGCGCGATAAATTGCCCAAAAGCATCGTGAAATTGTTGTTTTTCGAGAAGCCCCGCTGCCCGACCAGGTTCACCTCGATCGGTTTTTGGTTTGGGTTGATGCGGTGGATGGTGAACGATTCCCGTTTGTTTCGGCCACTCGGATCTAC
>CAUJEY010000286.1 GCA_963169325.1 Bacteroidota bacterium | reverse complement strand
TTTTGACGCGCATTGTTACTTGTTGTGGGGCTTTTTTTTATTTCGCCTGCGTTACGTAATAGTACGGGCTAATTAAAAATTCGCCCCACATCAAAAAAATTTGCATTTTTTTAAAAAGCCGGGAACTTTTGCAGCCGCTTACCGTGTTAAGCCTTTTTAACGGGTGAAACACCGCATTTTTTCACCCAAAACCAAAACCACCAGAAATGGCTACCTTTACCATCATGGCAAACGAACGTACACAAACAAGCTACAACCGCATCTTCGAGCGTGAATTCTATCCGCTCATGGATGCCGTGTACACGTTCGCGTACCGCCTGACAAACGACGCTACGCGAGCGGAGGACCTCACGCAGGAAACCTACCTGAAAGCATGGCGCTTCATGGGCCGCTACTTAGAAGGCACTAATGCCAAAGCTTGGCTGTTCAGAATCTGCCGCAATGCTTTTATCAACGAGTACCGTACCACCGTGCGCGAACCGCGCAAAGTGGATTACGAAGACATTGTGGTCTACCACAACGAAGACGATCCGGCATCCCCGGCCTATTTCGGCCTGCACGAGGAAGTCGGCGGAAAACTTATCGGCGATGAAATTACCCGGGCTATCAATGCCCTGTCGCCGGAGTTCCGCCTGGTCGTTCTGCTTGATCTGGAAGACTTCACGTACGAGGAAATCGCGGCCATCGCCAATATCCCGATCGGCACCGTGCGCTCGCGCCTGCACCGCGCCCGCAACATCCTGGCAAAAAAACTCCGGGGTTATGCTGAAGCGCACGGATACGCGGTGGATGACGAGATGACCGCCCTCCCGGACGACAATGTCAGCACCTTATTAACCTCGTAAACGAAGGGTTTACCCGGACCGGCTCGATGCTCCCGCGGTAAACCCTTCCGTTATATGCCCTGAAATTTCGCATTTTTTACACTAAAACGTTCACATCACAAACGCTTAAATTTCACCGGTCAACGTTCTTTCGCAGGATATGGCGCTTCAATAAAATTTGCAAATTGAAGCATACCTCCCGCACCAAACCATCCCGATATGTTGTACAGTTCTTTTTATCCAAAACAAACGATACGTAATAGTCACTGCTCCGGCCGGCAACCGGACATGCCCGTATGGTTAGTCTGTATACAAAGCGGCGAAGGGATGATGTGGCAGCAACCCTGGCGGCAGAACGAGGACACAAATTTATTTCGCAGCATGAAAAATCCTCGTAAATCACCCGTAAGCCCGGTCGGCACCCTTGCCAGAGCCCTTGATAGTGTTCAGCAGAACATAGCCGACCTCCCCTTCGTGACGGATGCTTCCAAAAACCTCTCCGCTTCCCCGGAACCACACTCACCAGAAGAAGAATCTTTCCGCGCATTTCTTCATAGCAGGCTATCCAGGCATAAGGCCCCTCCGGCCCTTCGAGAACGTATCAAAAATGCCATTAAACAAATGCCCGACTGATCCCTGCTCCTTTCTCTCCTACCTTTCCTTTTCCTTTTTGTAAAATTTTGTGTTCGCCGGAAGATTCGAAAGAATCGCTCCGGCGATTTTTATTTAAAGAGAATTTTTCCTTACCATAACAGGGATTGAAAACTTTTTTCGTCATTTGCCATCAATAAGTTTGAAGTTCGAAGTTCAAAAATTTGAAGTTCGCGCTGCTTCAAACTTCAAACTTCGAACTTCAAACTTAATATCATGACTTTTCTCTGCGTATCCAGCTATTTCAAAGGCAATGACTTCCTGCGTGGAATGAAATCCACCGGGGCGACCGTTTATTTAGTCACCTCCAAAAAACTGGAAGGTAAACCCTGGGCACGCGAAGCCCTTGACGATATCTTTTATATCCAGCAAGGACCTGAAAACCACTGGAACATGGAGGATGTAATCTCCGGCCTGGCCTGGCTCATGCGCAGCAAAAAAATAGACCGCATCGTAGCCCTCGACGACTTCGATGTGGAAAAAGCCGCCCACCTGCGCGAGCACTTTCGTATCCCCGGAATGGGCCAGACTACCTGCCGCCATTTTCGCGATAAATTAGCCATGCGCATCGAAGCCCGCGACGCCGGTATCGCCGTACCGGCTTTTTCACCGCTGTTCAACGACGATGAAATCCGCCACTTTGCCGAAACCGTGCCGGCGCCCTGGATTGTAAAACCCCGCGGCCAGGCCTCCGCCACCGGCATGAAAAAAATACACCATACCGACGAACTCTGGGCCCACCTCGAAACCCTCGGCGGCGAGCGGCACCAATACCTTGTGGAACAATTCAAACCGGGCGACGTGTACCATGTGGACGCCCTGACGGAAAATGGAAAAGTCGTCTTTGTACGGTCCTCTCAATACCTTGCCCCGCCGTTCGATGTGGCGCATGGCGGCGGTATTTTCCGCAGTGCCATCATGGAGCAAGGCTCCTCCGACGAAAAAGCCTTGAACAAACTCAATGCAGCCGTCATGGAAGCCTTCGGTATGATGGCCAGCGCCAGCCACACGGAGTTTATCAAATGCCACGAAGACGGTAAATTCTATTTTTTGGAAACTTCCTCTCGCGTAGGCGGCGCACATATCGCCGAAATGGTTGATTGTGCCACCGGGGTCAACTTATGGTACGAATGGGCCCGGCTGGAATATGCCGTAGGCAAGGGTCAGCCCTATAAATTACCGAAAGTGCGGAAAGACTATGCCGGTATCGTCGTATCGCTCACCCGGCAGGAGTCGCCGGATACCAGCCAGTTCAACGACCCGGAAATTGCCTGGCGGATGAAAGACAATAGTTACCACATCGGTCTCATCGTCCAGTCACCCAACCGTGCCCGCATCCTGGAACTGCTCGACGACTACACCAAACGTATCCAACGCGACTACCACGCCAGCGCCCCGGCGCCGGATAAACCGCTCGTTTAACTACCGCTATGACCATATCCGCTACCATCGGCCGCGACCACTATCGCGCCACTATTCACGCCCGCCACCATACGCTGCACGCCGACGAACCGGAAAGCAACGGCGGCGCCGATACCGCTCCATCGCCGTCTTATATCCTGCTGAGCGCTCTGGCAGCATGTAAACTGATCACCGTACGCATGTACGCCGACCGGAAAGAATGGCCGCTGGAATCCGTCTCTGCCGAACTGGATATGGACGTTGACCGCGCCGCGCGGCCCATGCAAACGCAAATTCGTTGCCGGCTCCAGTTCGAAGGAGCGCTCGACGACGAGCAACGGCAACGCCTGCTGGACGTGGCGGATAAATGCCCCACACATCGGATATTGACCGGGGAGGTGGAGATTAGTTCGGTTTTAGCCGGTTGACGACAGGCATCCTTAGATTGGGGAGAGGCTGGCTCAAGAATAGCGCCATTGATACCTAAACCGATAGATGTAAAATCCCCTCCCACTCACTCCCCGGCCTGCCTGACCACCCTAGAAACCACGTTCAAACAATAAACACCATTTTCGCGCGCATTCTCCGTATGTTAGCCTGCACATTTTTCGTTTTCAGGCTATGTATTTTACAAAATTCATCTCCCGCCCGCTTCCGGCGCACCTTTTCTTCCTGGCCTCCTGGTTTTTGGGCAACACCTTTTTGGGTATGGCACAGCCCGCCGAAATCGAATGGCTGCCCGTCATCAAAACGGCCAAAGACCAACATACGCTGGCCCTGCTGAACGCCGGCCCCGGCGGCTTTCAGTTGCTGCGCTGGCAGGACCGGCGTACCGACGCCGCGGGCAATACCACCCCGGCTATGCCCTTGCTTACCGCCCTGACCCCCGGAGGTGAAAAGCTGCGCGACGAGCCGCTGCCCGGTTTCGCCGATGGTATTTCATTTTTTCGTTTTGCCCTGGCCAACGACAGTGTATTGTTTGTGGCTTATGAAGCGCCCGGGGATGGTGGACAAACCCTGTACGTACGCCGGCTAAACCTCGGCAGCCGGAATTGGTCGGCTGAGCCAGTTGCTGTTTTCACCGAACCCGCCAACAAAGCCCCCGCCTTTGGCACGGCCTGGTTCAGCCATTCCGCCGATGGCAGCCATTGTTGTATCTACCGGTCACGGCGTTTGGCGGCGGGCAAAATGCTTGTCTCCGTAGTTGTTTTCGACGCCTCGTTCCGGCTGGTTTGGAAGCGCGAGGCAGAACTGCCCGCTCAATCCGGTCCCCTGGCGTTACAGTCGGTGTTGTGTACCAATAGCGGCAGCGTTGTATTACATACCCGGGTTTTCGGCGCCGGCGCCATTCCGCCGGCAGCGCTTTTCGAAGAACCACCCACTGCATACAAACCCGATGGGCGGGCGATGTACAACAGGTACAGGGCTGCCACAGATGTGCCCGCACATGCCGACGCTCTGTTTCTGCTATTAAAAGAAGTAGCGGAAACAGCTGCTTTTTATCCAAAAATTGGCAAAAAATTCACACCGTCGGTTGAAATGGCGGAAGGGGCGGGCGGACAGGTATTATGTGCCGGGTTTTCGTCAGATGAAAGCAATTCAAAGATTGAAGGGTATTTTGTCTACACCATTGATTTGAATACCCGGCAGGGGCAAATACTTCAAAACGCCGCGCTTCCCGCCGCGCTGCGGAAAGTTTTTTTAAGTGAAAAAGCCGCTGCTAAAAAGGAGCCGGTGGAAGGGCTGGCCTTGCGCGGACTCCAATGGGCCGGCGACGGTAAGCCCTGGTTGCTGGCCGAACGCGAAAACTTTACCCAAAACCCAAACAGAATTGACGAAGTGGCATTGCTGCGCCTGGACAGCACCTACCGAATCACCGCAGCGCGAAAAATCGAAAAATTTCAAAACCTCCCCGCCGGCGACGCCCAAAACTTTGCCTCGTTGGCAGCCTGCGCGGCGCCCAAAGGCGCCTGGTGGCTGTTGTGGAACCAGGGCAGCTGGCCCGACACCAAACTGATGCTGACCGAGTGCCGCCCCTCCGGAAATCCGGTAGACCACCAACTCGCATTAGCCTCGCGGACCAACGTGGCGCTGCTCCCGCAAACCCTGCTCCGGCAAAATGACACCTGGTATTTTGTCGGGGAAAGTGAATACCATGAGAGAATCAGGATCGGACGGTTGAAAGTCAAAATGTAAAAGGCAAAATGTAAAAGGGTGACTTGGCCTTTTTACATTTTGCCTTTTACATTTTGACTTTAACAACCTATCCGGCACAATACTTGTTTTGTTAAGCAAAATCTCTAAAAACTGTTATCCGTGTATTGACCTTTTTGCTGATGTTTGCGATTTCTGCGGCTGGAAACGCCGCTTCTGATTCTCTGATGCGAGCCATGCTCACCCTTGAACTTTTTACACAAGCAGACGACACCCGACCCGTTTTTGTGACCGGCAATTTTAACGGCTGGCGCACCAAAGACGACCGTTTCCGAATGAATAAAATAGCCGAAGGACACTATCAATATACTTTTGGCGAACCTTTAACTATCTCTGAACCATTGGAATATAAATACGTAAAAGGCGGCTGGGAAAGCGAAGAACTCGGCGCCGACGGCCACCCGCCGATCAATCGCCGCATGGTAGTGCCGCGGGGCAAGGTCACTGACACCGTGCCGAAATGGAAAAAACACGGCGACTGGTACGACCCCGGTTTTTACCCCGACATTCAGATCATTTCTCACAAATTCAACCTGCCGCAACTGCGCCGCCGCCGCCGGATTTCGGTGCTGCTGCCCTGGAATTACGATCAAACGGATCGCCGCTACCCGGTGCTTTATTTGCAGGATGGCCAGAATCTTTTTGAAAACGACGCTCCTTTCGGCACCTGGGGGGTGGACAAACAACTGGCCGCCCTGGCCCAACGCGGCAAAGGCGACCTGATCGTGGTGGCCATTGATCACGGCGGCAAAGAACGGATTAAGGAGTTTTCACCTTACGACAGTCAGAAATGGGGAGAAGGCCTGGGCCGGGATTATGCAAAATTCCTGACGGAAACGTTAAAGCCCTACATCGACGGCAGGTTCCGCACCCAGACCGGCCGCGAATACACCGGTATCGGGGGCAGCAGCATGGGCGGTCTGATTAGCATCTATGCCGGAATCATGTTTCCGGAAACCTATTCCCGGTTCCTGATTTTTTCACCCTCCTTGTGGATAACGCCGAATGTTTACAACGAGCCATTCCGCTTTTCCTCCTTTCCCGAAACTAAAATTTATCTCTATGCCGGCGGCAAAGAAGGCGCGGGCATGCTGCACAATTCCAACCGTTTCAAAGAAGTGATGGAAAAACGCAGCCAAAACCGGGTGCAACTCCGGCTTGAAATTGACCCGGAAGGCCATCATAACGAGGGCCGCTGGGGGCAAGAGTTTCCAAAAGCAACGGAGTGGTTGTTCTGACCGCTTTAGAATATTCAAACCACATTAGTACACAAAGTCCACATGAGTACATTGCTAATGTGGACTTTGTGTACTAATGTGGTTCAAAGAATACGCATATTTGGCGCTTAAAAATTTATCCATGGAAGATAAAAAGCGCATCAGCCTCAAAGAATTTCCCCAAACCTTCTGGGCCGTCAATACGATGGAAATTTTTGAACGAATGGCCTGGTACGGCTTTTTTGCCGTTTCCTCCCTGTATATCACGGGGGCCGTCAGCGAAGGGGGATTGGGTTTTTCCGATCAGGACCGGGGCGTATTGCAGGGCGTGGTGACGTTTTTTTTGTATCTTTTTCCCGTCGTCACCGGCGCGCTGGCTGACCGGTATGGGTTTAAACGAATGCTTTTGGCGGCATTTGTCGTGTTGGTACCGGCTTATTTTCTGCTGGGGCAGTTCAAAACTTTTCCCACTTTTTTCCTGGCGTTCATGCTGGTGGCCCTGGGCGCGGCCATGTTCAAACCGGTGATCATCGGCACTATTTCCAAGGTTACCAACGACCGGACGGCTTCGATGGGCTTCGGTATTTTTTACATGATGGTCAACATCGGTGGATTTATCGGACCGCTGGTCGCCGGTATCGTCCGGGGCTGGAGTTGGAGTTATGTATTTATTGCCTCTTCGTTCTGGATCGCGCTCAATTTTATCATCGTCACTGTTTTTTTCCGCGAACCTACCTCGGAAAGTAAATCTGCCAACCCGCGTTCGCTGAACAAGGTATTGTCCGATATGGTGGAAGTGCTGGGCAACGGCCGGTTTTTCCTGTTTGTGTTCGGTTTGCTCGCTTTTTTGGTGCTGGGTTCCAAATACACTTCCGACGGTTCGTTTACCTGGATGCACATCTGGACCATTTCGGGAGCATGGGTGTTGCTGAATTTCGGTTATGATTTTATCCTGAAAAGCAGCGCAGGCAACGCGCAACACTGGCTCCTGCAACCCATGCGATTGGGCGACTGGCGTTTCGGCCTGTTCCTGCTCATCATGTCGGGCTTCTGGACCTGCTTCAACCAACTTTTTTACACGCTGCCGCTGCATATCCGCGACTTCGTCGACACCTCCGACGTGATGGCAGGGCTGACGTCTTTTTTCAGGGGCATCGGCCTCGAATCCTTTGCCGCTTCCCTGAGCGGGTCGATGGCGACGGAGGGGAAAGTGAATCCCGAGTACATGATCAACTTCAATGCCGGGGCCATTATCTTCTTCCAGGTTTTGGTATCCTACCTGGTCACCCGGCTGAAGGCATTTACCACCATTTTCTGGGGAGTGCTCGTCACGGTGGTGAGTTTTTCGGTACTCGTTTTCGGCACTACCGGCTGGGTCGTGCTGGCCGGCATCATCATTTTTTCCTTTGGCGAAATGTTGGCCAGCCCCAAATCGAAAGAATATACGGGCAAAATCGCCCCGCCCGACAAGGTGGCGATGTACATGGGTTATTTTTACTGGTGCGTGGCGCTTGGCAACCTGTTCGGCGGTATCCTGTCGGGGCAACTATATGCCCGCTTTGGAATAAACGGCATGCAGCGGCCGGATATCATGTGGGGCATTTTTGCCGGGCTGGCGCTCTTTTCCGCACTGGCCGTTTATGCGTACGACCGGGTAATTATTAAGAAGATGAATGCAGGGTAGGATAGATACGGGAGACTGTTTCAAAGGAAAAACATGAAGCATTGCCGGTAATCGAATGGAAAGGCAACAGATACCGTATCTACGAGGCGCCGGATCATACGGTTTTCGGCAGTTGACCTTTTTTCGTAAATACCACTTCCGGTTTAGTTTTAACCCTTAAATTGCGTCATCAAATCCATAAAAATGAACCATTTGACGCGATTTTTACTGCTTTGCTGTTTCACCTGCCTGCTTTCCTCCGAACTTTCTTCCCAGCAGTGTTCTCCTATTTTCCAATGCGGAAGTTTGCCGGTATCCGGTGGAACGCCACCCGGCAGTCCGACATTCTTTTGCGAAGGCGACACAGTAATTATTGAAAACAACGCCCAGAGCGACATCGACAGCACATTCATTGATTGGGGCGACGGAATGATCGACCGGTTCGGCGGCCGGGCAAATGGCTCGCACGTGTACGACCTTATCGATACCTTGTGTCTGAGCGGCGGCGATACGCTGGTCAGTATCCCGATCACACTCACGGTTTTGAAAAAATGCCCGGCCGGTATCAGCCGGAACTGCGTCATCACCTTTGTATCTATTCAGGTGAAACCAACGGTGCGATTTTCCAACATAGACGGCCTTTGCGTGAACAGACCGATCAAATTCCGCAACACCACCTGCCAAAACGGGGCAACAGCTACTTACCTCTGGACTTTCGACAACGGCCCCACTTCCACGGATAAAGAACCCACCTATACTTTCACGACACCCGGTTTTCATAAAGTAAAACTTTGCGCCACCAACAACTGCGGAACCACCTGCGTGGAAAGAAATTTTCTGATTCGGGAAGGCGCCTCTATCATCAGTGTAGCCACGATGAAAATGCCCGACCCGTCCTGTATTCCGGCAGCGGTGACCTTTACGCCCACATTTAAAGACGTGAATGACTGGTCCTGGTCGGTGCTGCCACCCTCCGGTTGTGCCGGCTGCTGGGAATGGGTGAACAGCAATGGCGACTCACTGGAACCGACGGTTCGTTTTACCGCGATGGGGGATTATATCATGCGCCTGATCGTTTGGAACGAATGTGGCGGGGATACGCTCGATACGCAGGTACCGGTGTACGACATTCCCACCGCGGCGTTTGCACAGCCCGCTCTCTCCGGGTGTAATACGCTGACGGTCGATTTTGGCAGCAATAACCTCGTCAGCTACAGCGGTTCGGTGAATACGTATCAATGGACGTTCCAGGGCACTACATTTTCCGACCAGGCTTTTCCCGTACATACCTTCAATCAATCGGGTATTGCGAGACTGATCGTTGAGGGGCCATGTGGAAACGATACTACCCAAATAGCGGTGAACATAAACCAGCAGATCCCGGTACAGTTCGGCCCAATCCCGACGCCCTTGTGCCTGTCGTCCGACACCTTCACCATTCCGGTGCTCGTCATGCAAAATCCGCATCTGTTTTCCGGTCCTGGAGTCGATCCGCAAACCGGCCTCTTCAACCCCAGCGAAGCCATGGTGGGCGACAATACCATCGCCTACACCCAAGGGACGCCCGGCTGCGAAACTTCCGGAACGCTCACGATCAATATACTGCCCGGCGCGACCGTAGAAGTGGGAGATGCGGTGTCGATTTGTATCGACGGCGGCGTTTATACCATTCCTTTTTCACCGCCCGGCGGCCAATGGACCTCGGCAACCGGCCCGGGAATCGTTGACGATATGCTGGGTACGTTCGACCCCGCTTTGGCCGGCGCCGGACCACATGAACTGACTTATACCTTCACGGACATCTCGGGTTGTATTTCAAAAAAGAAAAAAACGATCACCGTCGTGGAACTCCCGACGCTCGGCGTGACGCCTGACACGCTTTCAACCTGTGATATTCCGGGTGCTATCGATCTGAAAATACTTGGCATGTTCAGTTTCTCGCCCAACGTGGCAGGCAGCGCCATTACCTTTTCCGGTCCGGGCGTGACGGCCGACGGCATGTTTACCAGCCCTGACACGGGCCTTTTTCAACTCAACGTAAACTATTCCATTCCTCCAGGGTGTGGCGCCTCCATTGATTTTTGGATCAGGGTGGATTCTTTTATCAAAGCCGATGCGGGCCCCGACCGGCAGGTGTGTAAAAGCCAGGGAACCCTGAATTTAAGCGGCTTGCCGCAAGGACAGGGCGTATGGGCCGAACTCGGCGGGGCGCCGGCCATTGGTTCGCAAACCGGCACAATAGACCTGGCTACAGCGGCTTCCGGCGACTGGCAGTATCGGTATACGATCCGCGCAGGAACGCCTTGCGAAAGTTCGGATACCATTTCCGTTCGTATCGAACCGTCCGACGGCGTTCAAACCGGTGCTTTGGCATATTTCTGTGAAACTGAACTCACGGCCACCCTGCCTGCGGCCACACCGGGCAATGGCGTGTGGTTCGACGGCAACGGTATACCCTTGCCCGGCAACGAGGTGGACATCAGTAACCTGATACCCGGCGAATACGCTTTTACTTATACCGTGGCTTCCTTGCCACAAGCCTGCAATACCGACACTACGCGCCTGGTCATCGTTCCGGATGTAAATCCGGCTTTTTCTGCCAGCCACGATACCGCCTGTATCGGAACTACCAATATTCAATTCACCCCGGCTGTGGCAGGCCAGGGCCAATATGAATGGGATTTTGGCGACAATTCCTCCTCAAACGAAGAGTCGCCGTTAAAAACCTACGACGCACCCGGCGATTTCACCGTTACCCTGACGGTTCGTTCGATCAATCCCATCACGCAGGGTATGTTATGTGAAAACAGCTCGACGTTTTCGGTCCACGTGATCGCGGCGCCTCAATTAGTGGCTTTTTTCAGCACGCCAACCGAAGGCTGTGCCCCGCTGGTCGTGGCGTTTAACAACCAAAGTATTGTCGAAAATGGAACATACTGGTGGGATTTTGGTAACGACACTACTTACAACGGTCAAAACCCCGGCTCCATAACGTATCTGCAAGGCAGGGAAGACACTACCTATACGGCAAAAATGTTCGTAACCAATGGTTGCGATACGGTCATGTTTCAACAGACCATACTGGTCAAAGCACAACCGACTCCTTTTATCGACTATTCCTACCTGCAACCCTGTAGCGGCGATACGCTGGTGCTGACCAACCGCTCCTACGGAAGCCCCGACTCGAGCTTCTGGCGCGACAGCGAGGGCTGGGTTTTTATTGGCCAGGACCCTCCTATTCATAAGTACTTCAATTTTGATTCCTTGCCGAGGGTTGTTACGATTTGGCTGACCGTAAAAAATGAATGCGGCACAAAAACCGACAGCGTGGATATCGTCGTAAACCCGGCGGATGTTTTTGCCGCGGCTTTTATTTCAGATACAACCAGGGTTTGTCTGGGTGATACCGTTCGGCTGCGCAATATTTCGCCCGACGGCGTCCCGCGCTGGCTCGACAAAAACGGGCAGGAATGGGCGACCCCGGAAATTGCCGTGGTGGCATCAGACACCGGACTGTATTGGATTACCCTCTATGTGGACGGTTGCGGATACGACAGCGTCACGTTGTACTATTTTGTGCATCCGTTGCCTACATTGGCCGTGGCTACGCCGCCGGTAATTTGCCCGGATATGCCGGCAACTTTTTCCATTTCGAGTAATGCGCCTGCTACCTTGTTTTCCTTCGGCACGGGCGATACCACTGACCTTCAATTGGTTGAATACGTCTATCCGCAAGGGGGAAATTACAACCTGTGGGCGCAGGCCACTTCGCTGGTCGGTTGCAAGGCCGTCTGGACGGGCAACATCGATGTGCGACAGAAGCCGGAGGCCATTCCCGTCGTGCCGGACTCTGTTTGCTCCGGCGTGGAAATCCAGTTGGGGGGCCAGCAGACGGGTACGAATTACACCTGCATTTTTCTCCTGCCTGATGGTGAAACGGCCGATGGCTGCCCGACGGCCTATACCTTTCCGCAGGGCGGCACTTTTTCGATCCAATTGATTTTAGTTGATTCAGCAGGTTGCCGGGATACGGCCGCCGCCCCGGTGTACGTACGCCAATCGCCGGTGGGCGGTTTTACCTACAACATCCTGAGCCATTGTACCCCGGCGCTCGTGCAGTTTCAAAGCACAGCCAGCGGCGCTACCGATGTGGACTGGACAACGGGCGACAACGGCGCCTATTCCACTTTTTCATTTGAACATACCTACCAGTCGGGTGGCGTGTGGCCCGTGACCCAAACAGTTACGAATGAAGGCCTATGCCCGGTGACCGTGACGCAAACCCTGAAAATCGACCAAACGCCGGTCTTCGATTTTACCCTGGATAAACACTGCACGCTCCCGGAAGGAACCGATCTCTCGGTAAATACCGCTTTTGAAAACTGGGTGTTGGTCACAGGCGATACCAGTGGTTACGAACAGGCCGGCGATTTTCACGCAGGCCTTTTAGCCGATCTGTACAGTATTTACATTAAATCGCCCGAAAACTGCGAACACGATACTACACTGGCGATACTCCCCATCAATGAACTTCAACTTGTACTAAAAAACAACCGGGACAGTTTCGAGATTAATCTCGGCGAAAGCGTGGACCTGGCCGCCCAGGTCAACCAAACGGGCGTATCCTTCGTCTGGATCAACGATTTAGGCGATGTGGTGGATACGTTGCCGCAAACAAGTGTCACCCCAACGCGGCCGACCTTTTTTATCGTCACGGCCACCAATGCCGAAGGCTGCTTTAAAATGGATACCGTGTATGTGAAGGTGCTGGTCACGCGCGATTCGGTACTGGTTCCCAACGCCTTCACGCCCGACGCCAGCGGCAAAAACGATATTTTCCGCATCCGCACCATCAACACCGGTATCCGGGAAATCCGAAGTTTTCGGATTTGGGACAAATGGGGCGAGTTGATGTATGAAAAAGAACATTTCGACCCCGGCGCCCCACACGGTTGGGATGGCGATTTCCGGGGTAAAAAAGCCGAGGCGGGGGTATATATCTACCGGATAATTGTGGATTATATCGACAATTTTCCCGACGAAAAAATAGGCCAGCTATTGCTCATTCGTTAAACCAAAATCCTGTCATGAAAAAATATTTACTCAGTATAACCCTTTTTGCCGCTTTCGCCGTCGGTGTAACCGCGCAGGATTTTATTTTTAACCAGTTTCAATCTGCGCCGCAATTGTTCAATCCGGCGGCGACGGGCCTTATGGAAGCCGGGCAATATCGCGTGGCCGGTTTTTTTCGCGGGCAGTGGGATACGCCCGGCGCGGCCAATTCGTATGCCGGCGCCGGCGCGGCTTTCGATTACCGCACCTGCTCCAAACGCCTGTTTTTCTGGTCGCTCGGCGTTACGGCACAACACGATCGCGCTGGGCTTGCGTCGTGGCAAAACACCCGGGGCGGATTGAGTGCAGCCCTCCACCGCCGTTTTGGCTACAACATGGGTGCGGCAGCCGGTTTTTCGGCCGGGGTGCTGAACTTTGGATTCCGGAACAACGGCCTGCTGTTCGACGAACAATTCGACAACGGCGCGGGCGTCTTTAATCCCGGGACAGATAATGGCGAGTCGTTCTCCGGCCTTTCCGCCACCCGCTTCGATTTATCTTCCGGATTGATTTTATACAGCGTGGAGCAGCCCGGCGGCCGGCGGCGCAATATCTGGAGTACGGGATTGGCTTTTCACCACCTGACGCGCCCGCAATATTCTCTACTGGGCAACGACGATCAAAATCTCGGCATCGGCATGACCCTGCATGCGGCCGGCGAACTGCGCTTCGGCAAACACAACCAACGCGCACTCGGCTACCGGGCGATGTTCCGCAAACAATCGCTCAACTGGACCTGGGGCCGTCCCCCCGCCAATCCCCAATGGAACAGCCTGCAATGGCAGGGCCTCGCCGGTATTTCCGGGCGTCTTTTTTTCGATAACAAAACCGACAGCCGCGTTTCCGCAGGTCTGGCCGTACGGGCAGCCGGACGCTACGGCGGGTTCCTGATCGACGCGATCATTCCCTCCATTACGGTCGGCAGCAGGGAATGGAGCTTCGGCCTGAGTTACGATGCCAATACAACCCGCCTGCCCGACCGGCTTTTGGGTGGACTAGAGATGACGTTTTGGAAAACATTCGGGAAGGCGGGGAATTGTGTGGTTTGTCCGGGCGGGTAGGAGCGAACTGCTCACAACTGCCACGAAATACCGTTTCGCCAGGCGTAGGTTTCGGCCGGCGCGCCGACTGCCAGATTTTTGTCGAACCCGTATGAATAGTCAATGGTGAGCGCCTCAAATTTACTTTTTAGCGCCTAAAGAACCCGCAATCCAGAAGAATATCAACACCATCAATACACCTATGACTAAGGGCGCTATCCCCAAATAAGCCGCCCACCGCTGCGAATCGGTCAGGCTGCTGCCGTGCCGCAGCATCAAAATCAAGGATTTTAAACTGAGTACCAGTACCACCGCGCCCAGTGCCACCTGGACAACGCTTATATTATCGCTCCAGCGGATAGAAGCCGGCAACATCGCCGGTACAAATTTGATCATTGCTATCAGCCCCCAAATAAGACCGGCCCAAAGCGGCAATTGCTCCGGCGACCAGCCGCGCAAGAAAATCCAAATGACCAATGCAATCCCGGCGACGACGAGAAAAAGAATAAAAAAGGCCTGCGAGGCGGACATGGGTGTACAGGTATTTTTGATTACAAAACAGGGAAAGTTTTACTTCGACCGTAACCGAATCACCGGACAAATCATTTCCTCCAACGAAATACCGCCGTGCTGGAAAGTATTTTTATAATAATTGTTGAAGTGGTTGTAGTTGTTCGGATACAGGAAAAAGTAATCTTCTTTGGCAAAAATAAAGGTGGAACTCACATTGGGACGTGGCAGCCCGGCTTGTTTCGGTTCGCGTACGACGAGTACCTCCTTGGGGTCAAACTGCAGGTTGCGGCCCACTTTATAGCGCAGGTTGGTGGTCGTTTCCCGGTCGCCCACAACGCGGGAAGGCGACTGTACCCGGATGGTGCCGTGGTCGGTGGTGACGAACAATTGCACCTCCCGGCCTTCGAGGCGTTGAAGGGCCGTCCAAAGCGGGCTGTGCAAAAACCAGGAACGGGTGAGCGAGCGGTAGGCGCGCTCATCGCCGGCCAGTTCTTTCAGCACCTCCATTTCGGTACGGGCGTGCGACAGCATATCGATAAAGTTGTACACGATCACCGTCAGGTCGTTATTCAGGTAGTGCAGGATATTGTCGTTCAGGTCTTTGCCGTGGTTCACATTGGTCACCTTCGTATAGTCCCACTTGATACCCTTGCGGAATATGCGGTCTATTTGTTTACCCAGGAAGAAATCTTCGTGCAGGTTTTTTCCGCCCTCGTCAATATCGTTTTTCCACTTGTCGGGGAAAGCCAGTTCAATATCGGAAGGCATCATGCCGGCAAAGATGGCATTACGGCTGTATTGTGTTGCAGTGGGCAGGATGCTGAAAAAATAGCTTTCATTTTCCGTTTTGAACATTTCGTTGATAAACGGCTCGATGACTTTCCACTGATCGTAACGCAGGTTGTCGAGCAGGAGCACGATAGTCGGAACGCCTTTGGCGACGTGGGGAAAAATATGTTTGCGCATCAGCGAATGCGACATGATGGGGCCGACTTCTTTGTTTTTGTCCACCCAGTCGAAGTAGTTTTTCGCCACGTATTTGCAAAATTCCGTGTTCGCCTGTTCTTTTTGCTGCGACAGGATATCGCCCACTTCGGCCTGGTTGGCGTCGAGACGCAATTCCCAGCCGACAATTCGACGATAAGCTTCCACCCACTCTTCATGGTTGAGGCCGCCGGTAATCTGCATAAACATCTGGCGGTAATCCAGCTGGTAATCGGCGGCGGTTTTTTCGCGCACCAACCGTTTGTTGTCGATAATTTTTTTGAGCGTCAGCAGGATTTGGTTCGGGTTTACCGGCTTGATGAGGTAGTCCGATATCTGGGAGCCGATCGCCTCTTCCATCACGTGTTCGGCTTCATTTTTAGTGATCATCACTACCGGTACATGGGCGTTGATCTCTTTTATTTTCGGCAATGTTTCCAGGCCGGTGAGGCCGGGCATACTTTCATCGAGGAAGATTACGTCGATATTGTTGCTTTGTTCCAAATACATTTCCACGGCATCGTGGCCATTGGTGGCCGTCAGTACTTCGTATCCTTTGGCTTGCAAAAACATCAGGTGGGGCTTGAGCATATCAATCTCGTCGTCGGCCCAGAGTATAGTAATTTTATCCATGAGTGAGGGTGAGCCTGTTTTAAGGCTATATTATGGTTTTATTTATGTTTAATTGAATAGGACACGAAGGTAGTTCTTCCGGGGGCTTTGCATAAAAATTATCCCTGCAAAACCGTACCAGAACGGCAAATTCGCACCTTTGCAGGGCTTGAAGGAATAACGATGAATAATAAACTCAAAATCTTTAACGATCCGGTCTACGGTTTTGTTTCGGTGCCGCATGGTTTGCTGCTCGATCTGGTGGATCACCCGCATTTCCAGCGCCTGCGGCGTATCCGGCAGGTGGGTCTGGCACACTACGTTTATCCCGGCGCGCTGCACACGCGCTTTCACCATGCGCTGGGGGCTTTGCACCTGATGCAGGAGGCTATCGAAGTGTTGCGGAGCAAAGGGACGGAAATTTCCGAAGCAGAGGCGGAAGCCGCCTGCGTGGCTATTTTGTTGCATGATATCGGCCACGGGCCCTATTCACATGCCCTGGAACATACCATCGTGGATTTGCACCACGAACAACTGTCGTTGTTATTTATGGAAGCGCTCAACCGGGAGTTCGGCGGGCGATTGGGGTTGGCTATTGATATTTTTACCGACCGGTACGATAAAAAATTCCTGCATCAATTGGTTTCCGGCCAGTTGGACATGGACCGGATGGACTACCTGAACCGCGACAGTTTTTTTACCGGCGTGTCGGAAGGGGTGATCGGTTACGACCGCATTATCAAGATGTTAGCCGTGCATGAGGGGGAGTTGGTGGTGGAAGAAAAGGGTATTTACAGCATCGAGAAATTCCTGATTGCCCGCCGGCTGATGTATTGGCAGGTGTATCTGCACAAAACCAACGTTTCTGCCGAGCACATGGTGATCCATCTGCTGCGCCGGGCTCGCGAACTGGCGCTTGCCGGTACGGAATTGGAAGCATCGGGGCCTCTACGCTGGTTTTTATACCGGAAAGCAACGGAGCAACCCGCCGTACCTGAACTGCTCGAACATTTTGCGCACCTCGACGATGTGGATATCGCGGCAGCTATCAAATCCTGGCGCAAATCACCCGACTTTGTATTGTCTTTTCTTTCCGAAGGCTTGTTGGACCGGAAATTATTTCGACTGGAATGGCGTACCGTACCTATAGAGCCGGATTATATTGAAACGATCCGGCAAAAAACCGGGCAGATGTTCGGTCCTGATGTACCACTCGAGCACCTGGTTTTCGATGGCCGCGAAAGCAATCGCGCTTACGACGATACCCATGAGCAGATCAAAATCCTGTTTAAAGACGGGCGGGTTTTGCCGATCGACCAGTGCTCCGACGTGCCTCTGTACACCCAGGAAGTGACCAAGTATTTTGTTTGTTATCCGAAGGAAATGTAAAAGACCTTTTAAAAAAGGTATATTTTGCAAAAAAAGACACCCCGGGCAGCGAAAAAGCATTGTGCCGCATCTGAATTGCGCGTACCTTCGGGGAAACTCCGCGCCGAAAGCCAGACTTTAGCCACTTATTGTAACCGCCCGATTTTTTGAGCGAACAAGATCTTATCCGGGGCTGTCTGCGCGGGTCCGCGCAATGTCAGCGACAATTGTACGAGCAGTTTGCCGGCAAGATGCACGCGGTGTGTCTGCGCTATGCCCGTTCCCCGTCGGATGCAGCGGATATTCTCCAGGAAGGTTTTGTCAAAGTTTTCACCAAACTGGATCAGTTCCAGTTTCAGGGTTCGTTCGAAGGCTGGGTGCGGCGGATTATGATCAACACTGCCCTGCGCGCTTACCAGCGCCAGCGTTTTGAACACGAATCGAGCGGATACGAACACCTGCCGGAATCTCCGGTCGATCCGGATGCGCTGGCGATCCTGTCGGAAGCAGAATTGCTGCGCCTGATCAGCCGTTTGCCCGACGGGTACCGGGTGGTGTTTAATCTGGTGGCGATCGAAGGATACTCACATGCCGAAGTGGCGGAATTGATGGGTATCCAGGAAAGCACCTCTCGCTCCCAACTAACCAAAGCCCGGCGCTGGCTGTGCGAACAATTGGAAATTTTGCACAAAGTGCGCACGAAAATTGAAGTGTAATGTTCTGCGGGGCCGATTATACGCCCTGTTTTTAAATATAAAAAGACTGCATACCCCCTGATTAACAACGTATTATTAAAAAAATGGAACGCCAGACTAATAATATTGACGATTTGTTGCGGCAGCGTTTGTACGATGTGGAGGTGCCTCCACCGGCTTTCGTTTGGCCCAATGTAGAGCACGCGCTGCACCGGCGAAAGCGCCGGTTCCTCCTGTGGTTTCTGGCCGCGGGGCTGGCGGGGGCAGGCATCTGGATGGTTTGGAGCCGCCCTTTGCCAACGAGTGTTACCACGCAGGAAAGGCAGACTACACCGGCGCAACCGGTGGAAAAAACAACGCCACAGGCGTCCATTCCGGCTAATCCGGCGACCGGTTATGCCGGCCCGGCTGCAACGCCGGATGCAGCGGAATTAACAGCGAATACTAAAGCCTCCAATTCGGATGCTGCTATTGCGCCGGCTCAAAAAAGCGCCAGCAAATCCGAAGGCGCCCATACTGCCGCCCGTCAAAAACCGAAATCCGGGGAACTTACGCCATTGGTCGTAGCAGAAATCCCTGCCGGCAATGCACTTCCGGAGGCTACCGGCACGCCCACTGCTACCCCGGAATTACCCACCGAATTACCTGGCCTGGCTACCGCCACTGCTACCTTCACCGCCCCAAGTCTGTTGCCGGCCCGGCTATCAGCCCTCGACGCCTGGGAGCGCCAGACCTCGATGCCATTCGCCCAGCCCCGGTTGAGCAAACGGAAAGCCGCGAAAAAATGCTACGATTTTCACTCCAACCGCCAAGCCTGGCTGCTGGATGTGTATGCGGGCCCGTCTTTCGTTCGGAAAACCCTGGATACCGGCAACCCGGAATTTAAAGCTTATGTGCAGGACCGGCTTCTGACGGAACACAGCGAGCCGGCCTTTAACCTCGGCTTGCGGGCCTCGTACCTGTTTGCAGAAAATTTTATCGTCCGTACCGGACTACACTACGACCAGTTCACTGAAAAATTTGAATACATCGATCCGAATTTTATCAATACCACTATTCGTATCCAACAACAATTGGTTAACGGCCAGTGGGTAACAGTCACAGATACGGTAATCGAATACGGTTCCAATTATGTCAAAACCTACAACCGCTTCGGCATGCTCGACATCCCGCTCCAGGCCGCACTGGAATTGCGTAGCGGCGCCACGGGCATCAGCCTGAACCTTGGCGGCTCTGTCAATGTGTTGTTCTGGAAACGGGGCAATATGCTGGAGTTGAATGGCAAGCCGGCCTCTTTCACGCCAAACAAACATCAGTTCGATGTTTTTCAGCCGCGTGTCAGTTTGAGCCTGCTGGGCAGTATTCAGTGGTATTACCATGTGGGCCCGAAAACCCGCCTGTTTGCAGAACCTTACTACCGGCATATCCTCGAACCGGTTACCAAGCCGGGCTATCCGGTCAAACAATCTTACGGTATCGGCGGCATACGGGTTGGGATGACCAGAATAATGGACCTTAATTAGTATGGATTACGGATTACAGATTGCTGATTACGGATTGTCCTGAGACGCAGGGAAAAGGGGCGAAGAAGAAATGACAGATAGATCAAGCGCGCGTTAAATTTTTTTCTAAAAGCAGCGGATAAAAAAACAAGCGTATCTCCGGAGTAATACACTTTGCTTGACCCAAACCCCCAAACCTTATAATTCCACAAACCGCCTGTAATTATGAATCGATTGAAGAAAACACTTTTATACACATTACTAAGCACCTTGGCAACAGTGTGGGGTTGTCGCGAGGATGTAGAGGAGTTTCGCCCCTATACACCTGCCCTGGAGGATCTCGGCCAACTGTTCGTTCAGGCGCCGGGGGCTTCTACCCACACGGTATTTTCTTTCGGGGGCTCTATCCCGGACACAACACTAACTACTGCAAGCGGCGTGCGGGTGTTTCTGGCCGACACTGAAAATTTGTTTGCTGACGACGCCGGTACGCCGGTTCCTTGCAGTACCTGCCCCGATTTGAAAATCACCGTGACCACCGCGTTGAGCAAAGGCGACCTGATGGCCCGCAGATTGCCTACTATTTCCACCCCCGGCGGGCAAATGCTCGAAAGCGTAGGCGTGGCCCATGTACAAGCGACCTGCAATGGGAAAAATCTGACGTTACTGCCGAATCGTTACGTTAAAATCCAGCTCCCCGCAGCCGAAGTTAAATCCGACATGGAAGTGTATACCGGTGCGCTGGACGGGCAAAATAATCTCACGGGCTGGAACAGCACCACTACCACTGCTTTTTGGGCAGAGTGGCCCATCGGCGGTGGTGTTCAGCAAACCGGATACGAACTTATTGCTCAGTTGGGCTGGAGTAATTGTGCCCGGCCGGTGAACGAACAAACCGCGACATTTTGCGTTACCCTTCCGGCTCAGTTCAGTGCGCTCAATACGCGCGCTTTTCTGGTGTTCGACAATATTCGTTCGGTAGCAGAGATGAAAGGAGACGATAATTCATCGGAATTCTGTTTTGAGGCGGCACCCATCGGCTATCCGGTGAAAATCGTGGTGGTCAGTAAAACCGGCGGACAGTATTGGCTGGTGCAGAAACCCTGGGAACTGGGTCAAAGCACGAATTTAACCTTATCCCCTCAACCGATGAGTGACAAAGACGTATTGACTTTTATCAAAAGTCTTTAATAGTTATAAACTTGGTTGCGACATTGGGCCATTGCATTAATAATGGTACCTCGCAGGTGATCTAAACCCCTTTCAAGAGATTACCCGTGTTTAGTAATTTCGTATGAGCCGAGCCGGAAACGTCCGGTCTCGGCTTTTTTAGTGGTATTGGCGGGCTGCCGTTAAATAATTTCGCTGAGTCGCATATTTTAAACACCTTTGCCCAAATTTTTTTTCCACGATGGAAACGCTCACCACCAACAACATTACCGTTAGCGTAGAAACGGAATACCTTGCGGGGCACTCGAACCCGCGGGAAGGAAAATTTATTTTCGGCTACCACATCACGATAGAAAATGGCAGCCCGTACACCGTGCAACTCTTGCGCCGGCATTGGGTGATCGTAGACTCCAGCGGTACCATGCGCGAAGTGGAAGGCGACGGCGTGGTGGGTATGCAACCCGTGCTGGCGCCCGGCGAAGTACATGGTTATTCATCCTTCTGTAACCTGGATACCGAAATGGGTAAAATGATGGGAACCTACCTGATGACCCGTATAGACGACCAGTCGATGTTTGACGTGAGCATCCCGGAGTTCAAGATGGTGTCGCCGTTTAAGTTGAATTAAAGGTACTTTATTTCACCTTTTTCAACTCCTCCATCATCGCCGGCCTGCGCCCAAACTTTTCCCGAAACTCCCGGAGTAACAAAGCCACATTGTCCTTCCCGTTCGGGTACTTCAACAGGTTTTGAAGCAGGATAACCACTTGTTTGTATTCGTCGCGGTTTGAAGCCCGGTCGGCGGTTTGGCGCAGCCAGATTACGTACAGTTTTTCCGAGTCTTCCGGGAAATGCTCCAGGAATAGGCCTTCATATCGCAGGAGCATGTCGAACCGCGCTTCCTTGCGAATGCAGGCGAGCATGCCCGGCCAATCCTGTTCTTCTACCAGAATCGGCAGCAGGTATTCGGCCATGTGTTCCCGTTTTTCCAGTTCCACGATAATTGATCGGGCTACCTGTGGCCACGCGTCCGGCGGATAACTCGCTTTTATAGTTTTGAAATATTCCAGCTGATACCGGTCTGTGCGGAACAAATCCAGGGCCATCGCCCGGATTTGGCTCACGTCGTTTTGGAGCCGGGCAATGCGGAGTATTTGTTTTTTCCACTGCACCACCAGGCCCGGGAATTTTTCCTGCTGTGCCAGCGACAGACCATCGTGTATCAGAGCGAAGGCTTCGTCCCAGCGTTCGGCCTCGATAGCCGTGTCCACTTTTATTTGCCGGAATTCGGGCACGTTCAGATTGGCGTCGATCAATGCGTGCGCTTCTGTATTGCGTTCCAACGTCCGATATAGATTGATTTTCCAACCCAGCCAATACTTTCGCCGGAACCCGCTGATAAAGTCGGATCGACTTCCGGCGGCCACGAAGGTCAGTTGGTCGTCCAGCACCGCGTGCAGGCGCGCTTCCGGTTCGCCAGGTTGCGCGTAATCGACCAAAAGTTGCATCATTTCCTCATGGAAAGTACTGCCATATTCGAGGTACCGGGCATTGGGGCATTGTTCCAGGAGGTAATTCCAAAGTTCATTTTTCAGGCTTTGGGACGCATACGCAGATTCGAATGTTTTTTGAAAAAACTGCATGCCCTCGTGGATAAATCCCTGCAGATAGCCGCCATTGTCGTAGTCGGTGGTAAAACGTTCACTAATTTCTTCGAGCAGCACCTGCGCGAGCTGTATCGGGCCGAGAAACTGTTTTTTATCGAGCTGTATCTGCGCTTGTTTCAGGAGTTGGTTCATGGGTTTGCTCACTTTGCGTATGCCCCGCCCATCTATATACCCCCAACGACTGACCCCGCTGCGCAGGATATTTTTCACTAATTTAGCATAACCCTCCTTGCCCACCGTATCATCGGGTTCGGAAAAGCGGGCCATAAACATGTTGCGGAAATCGCGCTGGCGGCCGAAGGCTTCTTTGATAAAGGCCTTAAGTTCGTCGTGCGGCACCCTGTTCAGGATATCATCGAAGGTTTCTTTCTTTTTCCGAACCGGCTTTTTGGCTGCGATGCCTTTAGTGCTACGGGCAGGTTTGGCCGGCAGGCCGGCAAGGCGATCGCGCAGGGAGAGCAGTACGGCCGCGGCGTGTTCGCAGGGCATGGTTTCGGCGCCGCAGTCGCAAGTACAGTCGCTCACTTCGGCGCCGGTCAGTTGGATTTGAACGTCGCAGTCTTTTTGATCCCGTACGAAGGCGATCCAATGCCCCGGTTTGGTTTCTTCCAGTTCGTCTACTTTGCCTTGGCGCAGGAAGGTTTCGGCTTTTTTTAGCAGGGCGGCCGGCCACTGGCGATCTATTGTGGGGAGCGGCTCGTTCAAGAAATTCATGTATAAATTTTTATAAAAACTTAAAAGACAAAGGATCGTCTTGTTACCTGAAAGTAAAGGTAGCAGCCTTTGCGTTGAATTAGCAGTAATTTTGAGACTTGAGGCCTAGATATATTTCACCATGACAAGCATCCAATCAAAAGAAACAAATCCCCTCACTACCGAGGAATGGCAACGTTACCTCCGCCAAATGACCCTGCCCGGCTGGAGCCTCGAAGGGCAGGCGCGGCTACGGCAAATCAGTATATTGGTTATCGGCGCCGGCGGTATCGGTTCCGGCTTGTTGCCCTACCTGGCCGGGGCAGGTGTCGGGCGGATCGGCATCGTCGATGGCGACACCGTAGATACGACCAACCTGCATCGACAGGTATTGTATGGCGCCGAAAATGTCGGCCAACCGAAAGCCACGGCTGCGGCCCGCAGGCTGAGTGGCGCCAACCCACTCCCCGATATCACGGCATTCCCGTTCCGGTTGACTGCTGAAAATGCCGGGGAACTTATATCGGGCTTCGACCTTGTCGCCGACGGCTCCGATAATACCGAAACCCGCTATGTAGTGAACGACGCTTGCACGGCTCATGGTAAAACCCTGATTTGGGGCGCTGCCGCCGGTTTTCAAGGCCAGCTGTCGGTATTCAACCTGCCCAGGGCCGACGGGCAACACGGCCCCAACCTGCGCAACCTGTATCCCGATGTGCCTACCGATGCCCCCGACTGCGTGGATGCCGGCGTTATGGGGCCGGTACCGGGCATAGTGGGCGCCATGATGGCGGCAGAAGTGCTGAAAATCGCCACCGGCGTGGGCGAACCGCTTTCTGGGCAGTTATTGGTGTTCGATGTGCGGGGGATGGTGTTTCGGAGTTTTAAATTTCAATAGGTTTGCTGCGGATATTTATCGCCTCATCAGGCTTTTCCTCGACTGATCCACGATTTGTTTCATCATATCCCGTTTGGCCATCGCTTGCGCGGCCATGGCTTGGTTGCCGGAGTCTTCGTACAGGAAACTTTCAATCTGGTAGTGGTTGGCAAATTGGTCCATGATTTCAATATGGGAAGGGTATTGCAAGCGTTGGTTGGGCTTCGCATTTTTAACAAAATCCGGCTCAAACCGCAGGAATTCATGATGCGTGGCGAGCGCCTGGTTCAGCTGTCCGGCCCCGGCGCTTTTTGTAATACTGTCGTAATAAACGGTTTCATACAAGGTATTGTAGTCCGTCGGATCCAGCATAGAAATACCGGGCCGGTACACGGAATAGGTCAGCCCGAAAAAACACACGACCGCCACGGCGATCTTTGCCATCGATTCTTTTGATTTATTTTGAGTAAAACGCAGGCATTCGACGAGGGCATAAGCCGCAAAGGGTAGCAGCAAGGCGACAAGTGGTGTTCGGAAACGCCCCAGTACATAAAATCCCAACATGATCGCCAGTTGAAGCAATATGGCGAGGTACATGGAAAAATATTTTTTCCGGTAATACCAGGCAAATAAAAGCCCGGCGCAGGCAATCCAGACAATCCAGTAAAAATCAAGAAACGCTACCTGCAGCGGCTGAACCAGTTGTTTGTAGAAATAATAGTTTTCGTTATTCGGCCACTCCAGGCCGATAATAACCCGTTGAAATTTGGTCCAAATCAAACCCAGATAAGAGCCCGCCGAGGGGTGCGTTTGGATGGTCTCCAAAACAGTTGCGCCAAAGGAATCATGCGTTTTGCCTAAAATTTCCGCGCATTTGGCGGCGTTGGGGGCCCACCTCGATATGGCATCCGTACCGCTCACGTTGGCAACGGCGAAGGTCACCGGCCCCACGCTCGAAGTGCTGAACAGTGGCGCGCCTACAGTGGCGTTACGCAGGATAACCGGCGAAAAAATCAGCACAAAACCGGCGACGGCAACCGCGGCATTTCGGATAAATAATCGGGGTGTTTTGCGCTCCTGGTAGTAATAAATTGCCAAAGCCCCAAGGAGGAACAGCGAAAAAGTGGATTGCAGGAGGTAGGCCGTACCAACAGATAATCCGAATATTAAAAAAGCAGGGATCGTTCGTTTTTCGGAGGCACGATCAAAGATCCAGATCGTTAAAAGAGTAAAAAAAACACTCCAGGACGTGCGCAGAATCAGGGTTTCCTGAAAAAGAATAACCCCACAAAAAAGGTATAAAAGACCTGTGAACAACGCAACGGTATCGCCGAAATAACGCCTGGCTAACTGCCACAAAAGCAGGCCGCTCAGGAGGCCCGCCAGGATTTGAAGTACCATCATCCAATACACGCCATTACCGGTGAGCGCATACAGGGCCGCCAGCATATAGGCATAGAGCGGCTCCTGGTGATAGGTATTGCCGCCGTACCATTCGTTCCAAAGTGCTTTTCCGGGCACGAACGTGGAGTCCCGGTTCGGATGGGCTTGCAATATCCGGTTCAACTGATCCGGGTGTTGTTTAAAATAAACCTGGGCAAATTCATCGTGCCAGCCGTGATATGGATGCAAGGGCTGCCGGTTAAGCCAGTCTCCGCCCGACAGCGTGCGGGCCCAATCGTCAAAAAAAGCGTTATCGGATTCCGGCCATTTATACATCTGGTAAAGTGGCCCGTTTGCGATGTTGCTGAATATTGCTATGCGGATGGCCAGCCAAAGGAACAGCAAGGTGCCGATGATCCAATATCGACGATTGTCCAGCCATTTTTCGAGCCGGTCAAAAAGTGGTGTGCCCGGCTGGGCCGCCACTGGTGGTGTTTGAGGTGCACCAGCGGCACCGGCCTTAGGCTTGGATGAAGGCTTGGGTTTGTTTTTCATTGATCTGAAAAGTGGTATCGTTTGTTTTTTCCGCTGGTAGCGGCCTCGCAAAATTAAAAGAATATTGATACCTGACGTTAGTATGTAGATGCAGCGAATCCCGTTGATTCTGTGAATAATTTCTACGTAGAAAGTGTCACCGGTGAACATTTGCACCCGGCATTCGTTTATTTCATAGTTTTCAAAAAAAATTGAAAATAACGAAAATGATCACCTTGTCTTTGCCTCAACCCGTTCAACTGGTTCGGTATTTGGAAATCCAGTCCCGCTTGCCTTTTACCTACCAACAAACCGGCCACACGAAACTGGCCAAACCGGCCCGGCGGTACAACAACGACTATCTAAAGGTTCAAATCGGACAGGGTGATGCGGATTTCAGACAAGCGCAGGAGGCTATCCGGCGCTGGCGGATGTTTCCGGGTACATGGACGCGTGTTCTACCGCAAAACGCTCCGATTCGGGAAGGCACAACAGTCGCCGTTTACATCCGGTCGCTGGGCCTTTGGTGGCGCAACGCTTCCCGTATTATTTACACCGTGGAAGAACCCAACTGTTTCGGATTTGCCTATGGCACTTTGCCCGGGCATATCGAAAAGGGGGAAGAATTGTTTCTGGTGGAAATACAGCCAGACGGTGCGGTATATTATGAAATCCGGGCCTTTTCGTTGCCCCGGCATTGGCTGGCCTGGCTGGGGTACCCACTGGCGCGGTATTTACAGGCTTCATTTCGCCGCGATTCGGCCAAACAAATGCAAGCATTTATTCAACAAGCCTAATTCTACTTTGTCAAATTAAATAAAATGATGGTCTCTAACCTAATCACGGTGTCATGCTGTAAGCACCTGATTGCGATAAAATAGGTATTTCCGTTCCACTCTTGGCCAGATGCTTACAGCATGACACCGTGGTTGAATTTAAGATTCTAACTTTTTTTAATTTGACAAAGTAGAACTAACAGGTTATCAGCAAAAAACGACCGGACAATGAAAACGACCACTTTGCCTTGGCAATCATTCAATACTTCTGCGGGCTGGGGAGCTGCAGTCTGGCTAATTTTGCTTTGTCTTCGTCAACCGGATTTTAGGCAACACGAATGGGCCGCACTGGTGTTGCAATTAGCCGCCTTGGTGTGGGTTCCCTTGAGTCTTGCATTGTTGAATTGGCCTACAGGATGGTTGCAACGCCTTATTTTCCCAGCGGCAGTCGCGTTGGTGATTGCCATGCAGCAGCCGGCCGGGTGGATGGCAGCACTTTGGGCTTTACCCTGGCTGGCCGTCACGGCCATTATTTTCCTGGCGGGAATCGAGGCGCTTTTTCAGTCTGGCCGGAGTGCCGGGAAATGGTCTGTTGCTGGGGCGCAAATTTTTTTATTGATTGGTGGTTTGGCTACCGTGGCAGATCGTCTGGGGCTTCAGCCCTTCGGTTTTGACCCGGCGATCATTTTGCTAACCGGCGTGCATTTTCATTATGCCGGACTGATCTTTCCGTTGCTGTTGGGATGGCCGGCACAACGGTGGCCAGCCTGGTTTTCCAATCTGGCCGCCTGGCTGGCCGTGGCTGCGGTACCCCTGACCGCAGCGGGCATTACGTTGTCGCAAATCACGGCAGATTTTCGGCTGGAAGCGGTGGCGGCCGGCACGGTAGCCCTGTCCGGATGGTTAGGCGCGTTGGGTTACTTCAGGGCGATCTGGCGGGAGAATCTGCCCTGGCCGGTTCGGCTCAGCTGGGGATTAATGGCGGTTTGTCTACTGTTCAGCATGAGCCTGGGACTCGGCTATGCTCTGCGCCCGTATTGGCCCACGGATTGGTTGACTATCCCCTCCATGCGCGCCCTGCACGGCACGGCCAATGCTTTGGGCGTCGCCGGCGGTGGATTACTTGGCTGGTACTTTTTTAAAAGGAAGACTTAACTTAAAACCATATTTGCGATCCACACCGACGCAAAACCCACCGCATAGCCTTGCCAAAGATCCTGCGGAACATGTGCTTTCAATACCAAACGCGCCGAACCGACGAGCCCGGCGATTACGATCATCGCGCCCACCGCAACGGTTAGGCTCAACTGTAAGGTGCCGCCAATGGCCGGAATGCCCAGGGTCATGCCCGGCCATACGTGGCTGGTCAGCAGCAGCATACCCACCAGGCCACCCATACCGGTGGCGTGCGCACTGATTTTGGTGAAAATATTGATAAAAAAAGCGGAGAAAAGACTGATGGTAGCGCCAAGCAGGCAAATGACATACAGCGGCGGCGCCTGTCCGCTGGTGGACAAGTTTTTAAACAACCAAAGGTAAAAAACGCCGGTCACGATGTACGGCCCCGTGCGTTCCTGGCGGTCGGGCGACTCCAGGCTCTTCACAAACCCCAGTGGTTTCATCACGGCAATACCAATACCCGGTATGAGGGCCGAAGTAGTGAATACGTACACCAGCAACAGTACCGCCCGGGCATCGGCCGGACTGCTGACGCCGAATGCGTAGGGATTAATGAACAGTAAGAGCAGCAAAGCGTAGGTCGGCACCAGCATGGGATGGCCGACAATAGAGAAAAAAAGAGCGAACGGACGAGACATAGTCAGCGTAAAATGGCATTACCGATGGCGCATTCCAAACAGCGTTTGACATCGCAATAACGCGTTTTCAGGTGCAGCAGCGCCTGCGTTTGGCTGGCATTGGCGGCACGCTGGCCGCGTTTTACCCAGCCGTCCACCACGGTGTTCGTTTCCGGGGGCAACTCTTCCAGCAGGCGCAATGCGCGATCCTGCAGATCAGGTAGCCCTTTGGTGCGGCCGTAGTGGAACAGAAACGGCGCCACGGTATTGATGAGCAGCAAATGTACGAATTCGCGGCCCAGCGGTTTGGCTCTCCCGGCAGCTGTTTTATCAAATCGAAAATGGGTACGCCAGTACGCGCTGATTTCAGCGGTAAAAAGTTGTTCCGTTTCGGCCGTATTTGTAGTTTCCAGCAATTGACTGAACAAATGCGCCGAGCGGTGTGCCAGCGCCGCAAACTGGGCCAACCGTATGGTGGGAAAACCGGCAGGGCGCAGCCGAAAAAACTTCCATTGCCCCGCCGGGAGGGGCTGAAGGTCGTATTTGTGCTGTAAAAACTGATACTCTTTGGCCAGGGCCTTGGGGTAATCGTCTTCAAATTTTTCGCTCAGCAAACCCGCCTGTCCGAACAACAAAGCCTCTAATTGGAACAGATGGTCCTGGTGTTTGGCTAAAAGCCGCAGCGGGAGCGCCCGGGCGAGGGCTTCGAAGGGTTCGACGTTTACTTTTAGCCCAAAATTGCGCGCCAGCACCCGGTAAAAAGCCTCCTCCCAATGCTGGCCGGCCGCCGCCACCACCTGCGCGATGGATTCGGTTTTTTGTTCGAGACGCTCTACCAACAGCCGGTCGAGCCAGTTGAGCCGTACAATATTTGGCACGGCATTCAACGATTTTTCGCAGGGCACCCAGGCCCGCTCGTGCTCCAGCCGGAAATATTTTTCCAACAATTGCGGCGGAATACGGTCGCGCAGCACAAAACAGGGCAGCGGCTCGCCATTCGACCGGCACAGGCGCTGGTCTTCGTCGAACACCACGTGCAGGATCACGTTGTCGTAGGCAGGGTCGGTGTCGTGCCGGTGTGCCAGCCAATCGGAGGCATTCAGGTGGATTTCCACGTTGCCAGCCCACAACGTTTCGTTCAGGCGAATGCGGGCATTGAAAAAATCCGGCCCGGCATGCAGGTTCGGTTCGCCGGGATGCAGGATTTCGAGCGGCTGACCGTCGGAGGTAAATTGTTTGCTGGCATCAAACCGGCGCCAGCGCCACAGAAAATGAAGGAAGTCTTCGCGCATGGGGAAATTGTTTTGCTGATTTCAAAAATTGAAGATTTGTAAATCCTGTCAATTTTGAACCTCCCCACAACATATTTATTGAAATTTAAATTGAAGTTAATTTATTGAAAATTAGATATTTATAACTGTTTTTTACTGCATTTGAATTCCTCGAGCTTTCAAACCCCTAAACCAGAAACCCTCGAACCCCATTACCTTTGCCCCCCATGGCCGAACTATCTGATTCCTTCCACACGATTGCTGCGCCCGCTACCGGGGAGTTCAAAGACCGGGGCAGCAAGTTTCTGGCCCACGCCTACCCTGCCGGTACGGAGGAGGAGGCGATGGGGTTTGTGGAGGCCCTGCGCAAAGAACATTTCAAGGCCCGGCACCATTGTTTTGCCTGGCGGCTGGGGCTCGACGGCCTGCGTTTCCGGGCTAACGACGATGGCGAGCCGTCCGGTACGGCCGGCCGGCCCATTCTGGGACAGATAGATGCTGCAGGCCTGACGGACGTGGTGGTGGTGGTGGTCCGGTATTTTGGCGGCACCCTGCTCGGCGCTTCGGGGCTCATCCAGGCTTATCGCGAGAGCGCCGCCGAGGCGTTGCGGCAGGCCCGGGTGGTGGAAAAAATCGTGCAGGACAACTTTCAAATTGCAGTCGATTATGGCCTGATGCCCGAATTAATGAATACCATAAAAAAACTCGATCTGGACATTTCCCGGCAGGATTTCAACGATACCGGCGCCGAAATGGAAATCGGCATCCGGAAAAGCGAGGTAGCCGATAAGTTATTGCACCTGAAAGCCTTGTTGTGGAAAGTAAGTGCCGAAGAGGCGCAAACGCTGGAATGGCCAAGTGGAATAAAGGTAAATGCGATTTGACATGATGACCAAGCGCTACCAGGCCAGCTTTGTTATGGAGAACCTTGAAACGGCAAAGCAAAAACTGCTCGCCTGGGCGAATACCTTTCCTGTCACCGTTTATCTCGACAGCAACGAATATCCGCAATCCGGGCACCATACCTGGGAATGCCTTGTCGCCGTGGGCGCCGCCGATGTTTTTCAGGCGCCCGCCGGACACGCATTTTCCGGGCTACAGGCTTTTTATGACAAAAAGCACGATTGGCTCTTCGGCTTCTTCGGTTACGACCTGAAAAATGAAGTGGAAAAACTTCGCTCTGAAAACCCCAATGGCATCGATTTTCCGGAACTGTTTTTCTTCCAACCGGAGATTGTTGTCGGAATAAGAAGTTCGAAGTTTGGAGTTCGAAGTTTGAAGTTTGAAGATCAAAGTTCGAAGTTTGGAGTTCGAAGTTTGAACTTTGAAGATCGGGCAGTCCCGATCCCAGGAGGTAGCAATGAGCATATTTCATCCCCATTATTGGAAATCTTTTCTTTAAATGAGTCCGCTGAGGAGATCTTTACTGCCATCCAACGCCATATTTCAAACTCAAAACTCAAAACTCAAAACTCAAAACTCAAAACCACTCTCATTCCCCGTATCCCCAAGGCCGATTATCTAAAAACAGTGGAAACTATCCGGCAGCACATCATTGAGGGCGATGTGTATGAAATGAACCTGTGCCAGGAGTTTTTTGCAGAAAACACGGTCATTGATCCAATTAATACCTTTAAACGGTTGAATGACCTGGCCAGGGCGCCTTTTTCGGCATACGTGCGGTACCACGACCGGTATTTGCTGTGCGCCAGCCCGGAGCGTTTTTTACGCAAGGAAGACGCATCGTTGATTTCCCAACCCATCAAAGGAACACGCCGCCGCCACCCGGATGCGGAGGAGGATGCCCACGTGCGCGAAGAATTGCGCGTGAGTGAAAAAGACCGGGCTGAAAACGTGATGATCGTGGACCTGGTGCGCAATGACCTGGCCCGAAATTGTGTGCCCGGAAGCGTGCAGGTGGAAGAATTGTTCGGTATTTATTCTTTTCAGACCGTTCATCAAATGATCTCCACGGTCCGCGGCGCCTTACGACAGGAGGTACATCCGGTCGAAGCGCTGCGCGACGCTTTCCCTATGGGCAGCATGACCGGCGCCCCTAAGGTAATAGCCATGGAACTGATCGAGCGCTATGAGCGAACCCGGCGCGGCCTTTTTTCAGGCGCGGTCGGCTATTTTTCTCCCGAGGGTAATTTTGATTTTAACGTGGTGATTCGCAGTATTTTATACAATGCCTCCACCCGTTACCTCTCCTGCCAGGTAGGAGGGGCTATTGTGTACGATTCGGAGCCGGAACAGGAATACGACGAATGTTTGGTGAAGATGGGAGCGATGCGGAAAGCGTTAAATAATGATGAGTGATGAATGATAAATGATGAATTTCCCATAGTAGGTGAAAAAATTCATCATTCATCATTCATCATTCATCATTCATCATTCATCATTCATCATTCATCATTCATCATTCATCATTCATCATTCATCATTCATCATTCATCATTCATCATTCATCATTCATCAAACATCATAAATAGAAGGCCCTTTTAGTT
>CAUJEY010000285.1 GCA_963169325.1 Bacteroidota bacterium | reverse complement strand
TTTCACGGGCGCCTTCAGGAATGCCTTGCGCGCCGGATGGCCTTCGTAGTCGTAATAGTCCGTTTTCCCGTCAGCGGACTGAAAATTGACGGCATAATAATGTTTGCCTTCGCGCTCGTATTCGGCGGCCATAATTTTACCTGTGCCCACGGGTTCGCCTTCCACGTAGTGTTGTTCGTACACCACTTTGAAGCGGTCGCCCACTTTTTGGTGATAAAAATCCACCGAAGCGGCCAGTACATCGATCATACCGTCGGCGAGTTCATCGCTCAGACCATTGTCCGTGAGGGCTTGCCAGAAGTTGGTTTCCAGCACACCGGACGAGGCATTTATTTTGGTGACGACATCGCGTTTCACCACTTCTACCTTGTACGGTTCTTCCAGTTGAAAAACGGTGTATTCGTACGGAGAGGGTTCGTACACCATATAAGAGGGGGCATCGTCTTGCTTTTTGGAAAGGAAGTGCAGCGTTTTGCCCATCCGCATGGAGGTAATGTTGAATACCCCTTTGCAGTTATCCACCAATCTTGCCACTACCGGGTAGGTAATGCCTTGTTTCAGCAGCATTTGGCCCAAAATATCGCCACGTTTCAGGGCATCTTCGGACAAATGAAATTCGTCGATAGCAAAACCCCAGCGCATATTAGCCGGCATAACCGGCAGGGCATCCAGTTCAGGTTGCGCAAAAATAAGGGCAGCGGCCTGGCGGGTTTCTGCGTCATTCAGGGAGGTAGTCAGTACGGCAGCGCCGGTGGCAACGATACCGGCAAAAACCCAGTTTCGATAGTGGGATTGCCAGAAGCGTCGCAGCAGGGGCTGCGGCTTAGAGTCGTCGGTGTTCACGATTAGAAAGACGGTTTAGCATTGATACAGAGGGAAGGGCTTGGGGCAAAAATAGAACGGCATTTTGACTTTATGTCAACACGGGAAAGAAATTAACTAAAATCGTAATTTTTCCGCCGTTTGCTCATGATACCGACCGGAACTGAAAATATTCGCACTAAACGTTCCGGATTTAAGGCTGAAATACTCCCCCTTTTGTCGCGCACCAATCAATTCAAGGGTTTTTCATGCCCCTGCTGTCGTTGTTTGCCTATTTTTGAAAATATTTTTTTACCGATTGCAACATGAAAACAAGGTCTTTACCGGTTTGTTAAAGCATTCGAAGACAAACTGAATTTTACTTTTTAGCGGTCAAATGACAATTCCTGCCCTCTTAATATGATCCTCCGATATATCCTGCTGTTTTTATTTCCCGGCTTTTTATTCGCCCAAACAGGCACCTTCAACGCCTCCAACGAAGACTGGCGCGCTTCCGGCGACCCGACCAACACCAATGCCTTCTGGGAACCTGCCGGCGGTAATCCCGGCGGCTATATCCGGGTCGTGGATGCCTCTATCGGCGGACTCTGGTATTTCGAGGCCCCGAGCCGGTACAGGGGAAACAAATGCGACGCCTACGGCAAATACCTGCGCTGGGACCAAATTACCAGCGATACCAATAACCAATTCGGCCCGCTGGATACCCGCGATGTGGTGTTGGAATCAAATACGATTACCCTGGTGTTTGATAATACCCAAAACCCGGGTCTCACCTGGACGCACTTCGACGTCCTGCTGCGTGAAGATGCCGGCTGGCGCATCGGCGACCTCAACGGCCCGGCGCCTACGGAGGCGCAATTCCAGGCCGCACTCGCCAATATCAGCGGCCTGCGCATCCAGGGCGAATACCGCTCCCAAGCTGATTTCGGCGGCCTCGATAATTTTATCTTTGAAAGTACTTTTCAATTCGACCTCGACGGCAATGATAGTTCCGGGGCACTAAACGGCGATTTTAACGCCGATACCACCTGCACACCCACCGCGCCTGTTGCCGATTCAGATGCCGTATTATTTTCAGAAACGAGTGTGGATTCTATCGTGTTGCGCCTGCCGTTTGCCCAAAACCCCGCCTTTGAAACGTTCCTGACAAGCGCTTTGCCGGCAAGTGTCGCCGCCCAGGTGGTTGCGCCCGGATGGCTCCGGCTGGTAAATACCGGAACCGCCACGCCGGCCAATTTCATGACCGCCCTGCAAGCCGTGCAATACACCGACAACTCCCCTGCCCCACCCCGTGCCGTTCGTATTGTGAGCGTCGTCGTGTACGCTGAATGCGGGAATATGGGGCAAAGGTATGCCTATCTGCCCATTTTCCCGGCCGGTTATGCCGGTGAAGATGCCGAACGGACGTTTTGCGCAGGCACAGCTTCCACCGACTTGCTCCAGGCCCTCGGCGGCGATCCACCACCCGGTGGCGTCTGGCAGCCGGCCCTGATGTCGGGTAACAGCCTCTTCAACCCGGCCACAGACCAGCCCGGTGTTTACCAATACATCATCCCGGACGCCGGTACCTGCCCGGGTGATACGGCAACCATCACAATCGCTGTGGAGCAGCCCTTTTCCCTGCGCAGCGACACTACCATTTGCAACGGGGATTATTTATTACTCACCATCCCCCCGAATCTGACCAACTGGACCTGGAACGACGGCAGCCAACAATCCACATTGGAGGTAAAAACGCCAGGTGTCTATACCCTCAAGGGACAAACAGACTATTGTTCATTTGCCGATTCCGTTCAGGTTGATTTTTATACTTGTAAAACATGCCTGATATACGCCCCCAATGTTTTCACGCCAAACGACGATGGCCGAAACGACAACTGGCAGATATTTTTGCCCTGCATCTGGCTCAGTTTCCGACTTGAAGTATTCGACCGCTGGGGAAACGTGGTATTTGCCGCCGACGACCCGGAGCAGCCCTGGGACGGTACCTGGCGCGGCAAAAAAGTAGCCCCCGGTGTGTATAGCTGGTGGCTGGAATGGAAGGGAGAATTGTTTGGAGCGCCGGAGGTGTATCGGGAGAGGGGCGGGGTGACGGTGGTGCGGTAGGATTTACCGATGCTCCGCATTTATCTTCGCCAACACCTCCCCCCCGGGACACAAATCCGTTTCCAACAGGGTATTCAGCGGCCGGTCTATTGTATCGATCATATCATGCAGGTCGCGGCTTTTCGGCTCCAGGTAAATGATGCCGGTCAGGATTTCGCCCTTCTCCCGCGATTCATTCAGCCGCGCGAAGGCCAATCCGCGGTCGCTGGGATCCCAGCCGGGGGCCAGTTTATGTAGTTCCACTAAAGAGTCGTCGTGCATACGAATCACCTTGTTGGTGCCTTCTTCATATTGGGTCGTAATTTCGCCTTTAAACGGTACAAAATCTACCGCCGAGGTGGCCTCCACGTGGGCGCGCACGTAATCGTACGACTTGGTGGAGCCCGCGTTGTTGTTAAACGTAACGCAGGGCGAAAGCACGTCAATAAACGCAAACCCGCGATGCGCCAGCGCGGCTTTAATCATAGGGATCAATTGCTCCTTGTCGCCGGAAAAACTGCGGGCTACGAAGGAGGCGCCCAGTTCCAGGGCCAGGCCGGCCAGGTCGATGTTTTGAAAAGGGTTGGCTGCACCGGATTTGTTCACCGAGCCCACGTCGGCCGTGGCGGAGTCCTGGCCTTTTGTGAGGCCGTAACAGCCGTTATTCATCACGATATAGACGATGTTGAGGTTGCGTCGCACGGCATGCACAAACTGTCCCATGCCGATGGAGGCTGTGTCGCCGTCGCCGGAAACGCCGAAGTAGATCAGGTCGCGGTTGGCTAAGTTGGCCCCGGTGGCGACCGAAGGCATCCGCCCGTGTACGGAGTTGAAGCCGTGGGAGTTACCCAGAAAATAGGTCGGTGTTTTGGAGGAGCAACCGATACCCGACAACTTGGCCAGCCGGTGCGGCTCGATAGCCAGTTCGAAACACGCCTGAATGATGGCCCCGCTGATGGAGTCGTGCCCGCAGCCGGCGCAAAGGGTGGACAAAGCGCCTTCGTAATACTGGCGGGAATATCCCAGGGCATTTTTTGGCAGCTCCGGGTGGCGAAATTTTGGACGCAGATAAGTCACGGCGATTGACGATTTACGAGTTACGACTTACGATTTACAACTTTGGTGGTTGCGGCTTGGATTAGCGGTCAATCGTAAGGCGGGGCAAGTTTACGGGTTATTTCGGGAAGGAGCAAAAGGGGCATCAGAATTTTGGTTAATTTTTAAACGCCGCTTGCCGGTACAAAAAAACCGGGTTAAGTTTGCAAATCACCCTTGTAACTCAACTATTAACTATTCCTTCAACCTGATTATGAAAATTACAATTCACCTCTTGCCACTTTTACTGCTGCCCTTACTTTCTATAGGGCAAAATTCTTTTGATTATACAATTAGCAAACCATATCCGGTTATAGATGGCCAGACTAATCTCTATTTTTCGGATATATCGACGGAGAAAGCCCTGAGCATAAAAATAGACGGCAAAGATGTTTATTTGCAAAATTTTGATACAAAAATCATGAAGGAGACGGGCCGGAAAAAATATAGCGACTTGCTCCAGGATAACGAGTTTGAGCACGCTACCAACTATTCAAAGTTGATATTCCAAATAAAAGTATAAAAACCACTAAAATTGAACTTACAAACAACTTTATTAAAGACAGCTGGCTTTATGAAGGAAACGAAAATACAATTTACTGCACAGGGCTCTACAACAAAATGATCGGCGGGCAAATAATTGGCGGGAACACCAAAGAGGATAACGCAGATGGTGTGTTCTTGTTTCGTTTAGACAAAGAGGGCGGTATCATCGATAAAAATTTCTATGAAATCCCTTTATAAATATTGAACCAATATACCAGATCAGGCGGGAAAAAAGTTGACGAAAAAAAAGAAAAAGACGACAAATCCGAATTCGCTTATCTGGAACTAATGGAGGTATATAACCAAAGCGACGGCAGTCTAATCATCCTTGGCGAACAAAGGTTTTTGGTAGAAAGCTACTCGTCCAGAGGCCAGATTAGAACTACTGTCTATCGCAATGATATCCTAATGACGAAAATAGATGCCACCGGCAATCTGGTCTGGATGAAAAAACTGCATAAAAGACAGGTGGGAAGCCGAATCGGCAATAGCCTAAGATTCAAACGTCTGACAATCAATGGCATTCATTACCTCTTTTTTATTGACAATGATAGAAATCTCAAATTGAGTTTAAATGAAAGGCCAGCCAAGCATATCGAAGGCCTGGGTGGTTTACTGACCGCATACTGTGTTAATGACCAAACAGGGGAAGTACAAAAGAGACTGGTTTTAGATCCGGCTAAATTAAAAAATGGTATGGAGGTTTATCAATTTGGCATAGACCGCATTTTAAAAATATCGAACGCCGCCTTTTTTATTGAATTTTACAAAAAAGGCAAAGAAGATGTGTTTTTAAAAGTTGACGTGAAATAGCGATTAGATTTTGTTGCGACGGGAAAAGGGGAATTTTACCACCAAAGACGCCCGTCGCAACAAGTCTATAACTTTACCGCCTCCCTCCAAACCACCCAAACCGCGCTGTCAGCGCAAACACCGGTGCATTCAGGTCGTTTTTACCCAGCGTCCCCCAGCCGTTAAAACCACCAACAAAACGATAGCCGGCGCTGCCGCTCAGGCGAAACCAGCGGGCCACATTAAGTTCGAGTCCAACTTCCGGCACCCCGACGAAAACGGCGTCGGTCCAGTTGTCGTCGATATCCCAGTCGTCGTCATTGAAGTCGCCTGCTCCGGCTGCGCCACCGGCAATCTTCATCGAAGCGTACAGGTGTACTACCTTATAGGATGGCGTGGTGTAGCCCAACCATAGACCGCCATAACCAAGGCCTAACTGGTCGCCTTGAAATTTCGGGCCGGTAAAAGCTTCTCCCATGCCGAAAAATCCGGCAAAAAAACGGTTGAATACGATCCCCGCACCGCCGCCGGCGCCATATACGGAGTGGCCGTCGGTTTTGCCGTAAGTAAAAATCGGTGCAGCAAAGCCCCCGGTAATCCGGGCATTGCGAAAAAGGGTTTGCTCCTCGTTTTGGGCAAAAAGGGAAAAAGAGGCAAATAAGAAGACGAATAACAACGGTTTTGTGTACATAGATTTTACTGATTTAGTTATGCAGTTTCCTCTAAGACACGTTGTGGATAGTTTACCCTGATGGGGATGCGGTATTTTCGTCATTTGGTCATTAGGTCATTTCGTCATTAGGTCATTTTTGAGCCCGCGCGAACTCATAACTCATAACTCATAACCCAAAACTCAAAACCCAAAACTACACCACCGTCTCCAGCGCCGGATGATGTTCGAGCACCTGCGTCCGGATCGTCTCTGCGGTGATTGGGAAACCATCGTAATTTAATACCCGGATCAATTTTTTCGGATTGATTTCCAGTTCATTGATCAATAGCGAGCGCATTTGGGCGTCGCGGTTTTGCTCCACCACGTACACACGTTTGTGGCGTTCTATAAAATCGGCCACTTCATCGTTGAAAGGGAAAGATTTGATCCGGAGCGCATCGAGCGTAACGCCGGACGCTTCCAGTTCTTCCACGGCTTCAAGCGCGGAGTAAGCGGAGGTACCGAAGAAAATCAGGCCCTCGTCGCTACGGTCTGTCGCCTGATAAATTTCCGGCCCGGGAACGTACTGCTTGGCCGTATTCCATTTTTTCACCAGCCGGTCCATATTGCGTTTATATGCGTCACCGTCTTCGGTATAGCGGGCGTATTCGTCTTTGGAGGAACCGCGCGTAAAGAAGGAACCTTTGGTGGGGTGCGTACCGGGAAGCGTGCGGTAAGTAATACCATCGCCGTCCACGTCAAGGTAGCGGCCGAATTGTTTGAGATTGTCGAGGTCTTCGGCACTGAGCACCTTACCGCGGTCGTAGCGGCGCGTTTCGTCCCACTCAAAAGCGGGGGTCGTATGATCGTTCATGCCGAGATCGAGGTCGGTCATCACCATAACCGGCGTTTGCAGGCGCTCTGCCAGATCAAAAGCGGCGGCGGTCATCTCGAAACACTCTGTTGGTGTACTGGGAAACAGCAGCGGGTGCCGCGTATCGCCGTGCGAGGCATAAGCCGCGAGGAGAATATCCGATTGCTGGGTACGGGTAGGCATGCCCGTGGAGGGGCCGCCGCGCTGTACATCGATCAGCACTACCGGGATTTCGGCGAAATAGGCCAGGCCCAGGAATTCATTCATCAGCGATACACCGGGACCGCTGGTGGCGGTGAAGGAGCGCGCACCGTTCCAGGAAGCGCCGACTACCACACCAATGGCAGCCAGTTCGTCTTCCGCCTGCACCACTGCGTATTTCTTTTTGCCGGTCACCGGTTCGATGCGCAGGCGTTTGGCATATTTGCTGAAAGCATCGACCACCGAGGTGGAAGGCGTTATCGGATACCAGGCGGCCACGGTGGCGCCGGCGTAAATGGCGCCCAGCGCGCAAGAGGAATTGCCATCGATCATGATCCGGTCACCGACATTATCGCGACGCTCCAGGCGCAGTCCAAGCGGGTATTCGAAGTGGTCGTGGATGTATTGAATCCCCATTTCCAGCGCCTTATAGTTCGGTGGAATCAGTTTTTCATTTTTCTTAAACTGCAGGTTAATCAATTCTTTCACCACCTCCACTTCAATATCCAGCAATGCCGTAAGGGCGCCTACGTAAATTACGTTTTTCAACAACTGATGCTGCCGCGGGCTTTCAAAATTTTGCTGACACATCCGGATCATCGGGATACCGATAAAATGAATATCCTCGCGGTGCATTTCTTTATCCAGAGGCCGGCTGCTGTCGTAAATAAAATACCCGCCGGAGCGCACCGAGGCGATATCCTTGGCCATACTTTGCGGGTTGACGCAAACCAGAATATCGATGCCTGCACGGCGACCGAGATACCCTTTTTCACTGACCCGCACTTCGTACCAGGTTGGCAAACCCTGAATGTTCGACGGAAATATATTTTTAGGCGTCACCGGAATACCCATCCGGAAAATGCTCTTGGCAAACAAATTATTCGCACTGGCAGAACCCGTGCCGTTGACATTGGCGAAGCGGATTACAAAATCGTTGATGGCGTTTAAGCGCATTATTAAAAAGTTTGAAGTTCAATGTTTGAAGTTTGAAGTTTGGAGTTCGAAGTTTGAGGTTCGAAGGGGCCCTACGAACTTCAAACTTCAAACTTCGAACTTCAAACTAACTCTAGTGGCATTGCCGCCACATCCCACACCGTACATGATTTCGTCACCTGGTACAAATATTTTTTCATATCCCAGGCAGCTGTCGGGCAGCGCTCGGCGCAAAGGCCGCAGTGGAGGCACACGTTTTCGTCCTTAATCATCACCCGGGCAGTGGGTAAATGCTGAGAGACGTACAAGTCCTGATTCAGGTCGTTCGCGGGCGCATTGAGGCGGGTGCGCAGGTCTTCTTCCGTGCCGTTGTGGGTAAATGTGATACATGAGGTCGGGCAGATATCCACGCAGGCATCGCACTCGATACAAAGCGACTCGGTGAATACGGTTTGCACATCGCAGTTCAGACAGCGCTGGGCCTCTTTGAAACCGGTGTCCGGGGCGAAGCCAAGCTCTACTTCCAATTTCCGGTTTTTCAACGCCACTTCATTGGCCGTGTGCGGCACAGCGTAGCGCGGGTCGTCCACCACATAGCTGTCGTACATCCACTCGTGAATACCCATTTTTTGATGAAACAGGTTGACCATCGGGGCCGGGCGTTCGTCGCGAATATTTTTGCCGTGGCAAAACAAATCAATGGAAATCGCGGCCTGATGACCGTGCGCTACGGCGGTAATGACGTTTTTAGGCCCGAAAGCCGCATCACCGCCGAAAAACACCTTCGGAACGGTCGACTGGAACGTCAGGGGGTCGACTACCGGAACCTCCCATTTGCCAAATTCGATGCCCAGGTCGCGTTCGATCCAGGGAAAAGCATTTTCCTGGCCGATGGCTACCAGCACGTCGTCGGCTTCAATAAACTCGTCGGGCTCGCCGGTAGGAATCAGGCTGCGTTTACCCTGTTCGTCGTAAACGGCTTTTACCTTTTCAAATAATACGCCTTTTAAGCGCCCGTCTTCCACTACAAATTCTTTTGGCGGCATGCAGTTTTTGAACGGAATACCCTCGCGTTGGGCATCTTCGATTTCCCAGGGCGATGCTTTCATATCGCTGAAGGGGCTGCGCACCACCACGGTCACTTGTTCGCCACCAAGCCGCATGGACGTACGGCAGCAGTCCATAGCCGTGTTGCCGCCGCCGAGCACAATTACTTTTTTACCAATTTTGTCAATATGTTCAAAGGCCACGCTGGCCAACCATTCGATCCCAATATGGATGTTTTTCGCAGCTTCTTCCCGGCCGGGCACTTTTTTCAGGTCGCCGCCACGCGGGGCGCCGGTGCCGACAAAAATGGCGTCGTAGTCTTTTTCCAACACCTCCTTCATGCTATGCACGAAGGTGTTAAAATGTTTGTGAATACCCAGATCGAGGATGTAGTTGACTTCTTCGTCCAGCACACTTTCGGGCAGCCGGAAGGCCGGAATCTGACTGCGCATCATGCCGCCGCCTTTTCGCTGCTCGTCGTAGAGGTGTATTTCGTAACCCAGCGGCGCCAGGTCGCGCGCCACGGTAAGCGAGGCCGGGCCGCCGCCGATGATGGCTATTTTTTTACCATTGGAAGGGAACGGCTGCTGTGGCATGAGGTGTTTGACCTCGCCCTTGTTGTCGGCCGCCACCCGTTTGAGGCGGCAAATAGCCACGGGTTTGTCCTCTACCCTGCCCCGCCGGCAGGCAGGTTCGCAGGGTCGGTCGCAGGTGCGGCCCAGCACACCGGGAAACACGTTGGATTCCCAATTGACCATGTAGGCTTCTGTGTACCGCTCCGCCGCGATCAGGCGGATGTATTCAGGTACGGGCGTATGCGCCGGACAGGCGTACTGGCAGTCCACAACTTTGTGGAAATATTCCGGGTCTTTTATATTTGTCGGTTTCACCTCGAAACTGGTTTAAATTCTACACCTGAAAACGCTTTTCAGGAAGGAATGCAAAGTTAGAAGAGCTGTTTAAATTAATGCAACTCGGGGAAAAGAAATTGACGGAAGTGTCGGATTGGTAGAAATTTATTTTGCCGAAAAATAATCCAATACCAAATAACAAAACGTCCGCACCCCCAATTTCAACCCGCTGTCATCGATAAAAAAATCCGGCGTATGGTGCGCCGACGCCGTTTCCCGGCTTTGGCCTTTCGGCATGCCACCTAGAAAAAAGAAAAACGAGGGTACTTTTTGACCAAAAAAGCCGAAATCCTCGGCGCCGGTCATGGGTTTTCGTTCCTGCACATTGGCCGCGCCGGCAGCCTCCCGGAGCGAGGGCAGTACCCGGTTGGTGAGGGCCGGGTCGTTAAAAGTAATAGGTGTTTTATTTTCGATACGCACTTCCGCCCTTGCACCGGCGCTTTCGGCTATTTTTTCTGCCGTTCGGATCACCCGTTCATGCACCTTACGCTGCATGGCCGTGTCCAGTGTGCGTATGGTACCCGTCAGTTCGGCCGTTTCGGGCACGATGTTGGCGCGGACGCCGGCCTGAAATTTTCCGACGGTCACCACCACGGGTTGTTCGGTCAGGTTGGACTGGCGGCTGACCACGGTTTGTAATCCCTGAATGATTTGGGAAGACACCACAATGGGATCCACGCCGTCCCAGGGGGCTGCGCCGTGCGTTTGTTTGCCGTGTACGGTCATATAAAACCAGTCGGAGGCCGCCATGGTACCGCCTGCGCGATAGCGGATTTGCCCCACCTCATGTTGTGCACTGATATGCAGGCCGAACATGGCTTCTATTTTAGGATTATCCAGCACGCCTTCTTTTATCATCAGTTCGGCGCCGCCTTCTTCGCCTTCGGGCGGACCTTCTTCAGCCGGCTGAAAAACGAATACTATGGTGCCGGCCAGGTCTTTGCGCAATTGGGTCAACACTTCAGCCACACCCATCAGGATGGCAACGTGCGTATCATGGCCGCAGGCGTGCATAACGCCCACTTCCGCGCCGTTGTAGGTGGATTTTGCCACCGATTTGAAGGGTAAATCCACCCGCTCCACCACCGGCAAAGCATCCATATCGGCGCGCAGGCCGATGACGGGTCCGGGTTTGCCGCCTTTCAGGATACCCACTACGCCGGTATGCGCGATGCCGGTGCGCACTTCCAGCCCCAGGGCCTTCAGGTGTGCGGCCACTTTTTCGGCGGTGCGGAATTCGCGGTTACTGAGTTCGGGATTCTGGTGGAAATCGCGGCGCCAGGCGATGACCTGAGGTTCGATCTGGGCAGATAATTGGTCGGCCCGCGGCTTCATGGAAGATTGAGCACCGGTTGACCAGGCAGACAAGATGAAAAGTAAAAGCAGTAAATCAGACCGCATATTTTTTTGGCCGACAAGGTAAAAAAGAATAGTGGGCAACTCACCCCACCGTCGTATCCGCCGACAGAAATTTCGTCCCTGTTTGCTCCTTCAAACCGGCCAGGTGTTCCTCCGTGATCTTCAGGCACTTTTCAATTTTTTCATCCCATTTTTTTACCGCCTCGGCCACCGGCCATTCCGAAGGCAACTGGTCGCACACCGAATCGCGCAGGGTTTCGAGGAAGACCTTAAAAAAGGAACTGTCGGTATAGCCGGCATGAAAAGGGCTTTTAAGTATTTCCCGGAAGGCATCGGCTTTGTTTTCGATATCCAGTACAACGTTTACAGCCCGAGTGAGCATCATTTGCTGCCGTTCGGCATTTTTGAAATCCGGAACGATTCCCGGGTGATGCGCAAAAAAGCGTCCGTAAAAAACCTCGATCAGGTTGTGGTTATGCCGGTGACAGTAATCATAACTGGAACGGGCCAAACAGCGCTGCGGCGCGCGGTTCCGGATTTTGTTCAACGCATCGAGCGCTTCCAGCAGGTCTTTATAGCGGTTTTTAGATTCCTTAGCGAGCATTTTTTTCAAAACATTGGTCAAGGTTTCCGGCAGTGCGAGCGATTTAAGCGCGGCTGCGATCCGTTTTGAAGGATTGGTAAAAAAATCGCGCCGGTCGTTATAAATCGCCTGCACTGTTTGTCCCTGAAACAGGGGGGCGGCCGTCAGCATTTCCAGTAAAAGCAAACCCAGTGAAAATTGATCGGAGCGCTCTACAGCGTTCAAGTCATCCAAATCCAGGGATTCATTGAGGGCTTCGGGACTCAGATACCGGCATTCTTCCTTGAAGCGCCCGAGGGAGCGCAATTCGTCCTGGTCGGTTTTCAGGATATCGAGCGAGGAGATCATGGGCTGCCCTTCGTCGTCGATGTATATTTTGGAGGGCCGGATATTGGCATGGCGCACTTTGCGTTTGCGGATATAGTCGAGCGCATCGGCGAGGTAGCGGGTAATACGCAGGGCATCGTCGAGTTGAAATCCGCCGAAAAGCCGCATGGCATCGTTCAGTTTGGGACCGTTGATATATTCGAGGATGACGTACGCCGGCAAACGTTCGAAATTGTGGTCGATGACCCGGATGATGTTGCGGTGCTTGAGTTTTAGGATTCGGGCGATATCGACTTTAGGCAGATCGTCGACATTCATAATTTTCAGCACTTTCAGCACCACCGCATTGCCGGTTTGATTACTGGTAGCTTTGAAAAAAAGACCGGAATTGCCGCCGGAGACAAGGTCGAAATTTTCATACCGGCCGGCTAACATTTCTTCGGTAACAATTTTCATCACCTCGGCCTGATCCGTAATTTTACGGGAGAGCACCGGAAAGTCGGTGATTTTGAAATACTGCGGAATAGCTCGTTTGATATCGCGCAAGCCTTGCAGCACGGAATCGGTTATCTGATTGGTCGTCAGGTCTTTACTTTCTTGGGACACCTTTCCCACCCGGTCTTCGCGCTTCAGATTTTCCCAACGGTTTTGCAGGTTGTACAGGTCATTTCGCCTCAATTGCATCTGTTGTAGGAAATCGGCGAGTTTGTCCAGCGCAAGATCGAGGTGGCCTTCCGACACAAGGTCTTCGATACGAAGCGCGTCGAGGGTTTCGGGTTCTGGTTTTGGCGGGGCGGGCAATTCAGTGGCAGGATTGGGCGTGACGGATGGTTCAGTCATTTTGGCGACGGTTTGTACAAAGCCTCAAATATAGGCATCGCCCGCGATCATTTTTCGCCACTTACCATGAAATAGCTAAAGTGTTTCCGGTTTAATCCCATCACCATACCTAATACCGGCGCCAGGGCATTATTTTTCCGTTCCGGATCCAGGTTTGTCGTTTCCTTGCGCTGCCAGACGTCCCAATAAAAACGCAGGGTAACAAACGGAATATGCGCGAAAGAAGGCGCTACCCGCCAACTCACATCTTCCATTTTAATATTTCTGAAACCCGCCTTTTTTAGCGCCCCGACAAACAAGTGGATATCAGCCAGATCGGTCAGGGCCCAGCAGTCCATATTTTTTCGGTAAACCCGATCTAACCAACCGGGTAATGGATCTGAGTGTTTGCGAAAACCATCGGCCACGACGAAACGGGCGCCCGGTTTCAGCACCCGGTACAATTCCCGGGTAAATTCAGATTTGTCCCCACCTCTCGCATAACAGGCACTTTCCAGGGCAAAGGCCGCTTCGGCGCTGTCATCGCCAATGGGTAAGCGGGCAAAATCCGACTCATACAACGTTACCCGGTCCTCCTGGCCTTCCTCTCTTGTAAGCTGATTGCCAAAATTGACCTGCCAGGGCGTGATGGTAAAACCGGAAAACTGCGCCTCGGCATTTTCTTTGGCCATAAACCGGGAAGCCGCCCCCAGGCCACAGCCCAAATCCAGCACCAATGGATTTACATATTGCTCCAGCGACAGGCGGCTCATCACTTCCCGGTTCATTTCGTTGAGCAGGCCGGCACGGTCAAAAGGGTTCATCCCCGGCTTGTAATAACCGAAGTGCATATTGAACGCCTTGTCCCAGTAGTAGTAGTCAAGGCCGGCAGATTCGAAATAATGGACGATTTTTTGGCGGGCGGTTGTTTGAATGGTGGCAAGCATAAGGTGTGTTTTTGGGGTAAACGGATTTAGCAAAGACAATGTTTCACAATTTTCAATTTTTTTTGAAAATTGTGAACAAGTGTATCTAATCCGTCGCGGAAGCGCCGATCACCGCGATCGTTTGCCGTTGGGTATCGTACACGGTCCAGAAAAAAGTACCCCACCATTCCTGGCCGCTTTCGAAATAGTTCGACCAGTCGTCCGACCATTGATAAATGACGAGGTGATCCGTTTCCCGCAGATTTTCCAGGTGCAGGAATACCCGGAGATAATCGCGGAGTATTTGGGTCAGGTCCTTCGTCAACCGGTACAGATATTCCGGGTCGGCCGGATCGCCCGGGTAGCCGATCAGGTGTGGCGGCTCCAGCAGGGCTTTCACAAAACCTTCATGGACAGGATGTAACAAAATCCGGGACTCCGGATTATAGGAAAACAGCCTCAGCCGATCTGCCGCTATATCAAAGCCCGGGCCAAGGAACTCTTCAAAAGTAATCAAGGTTCCGGAAGGCTCCGTGTCCGGATCAATTTGAATGGAAAAGTAATCTGCGATGTCTTTACCGGGGTGGTGTTTTTGAAAATCGAGCACATACCGGTCGGCAAACACCTGCATCCCCGACAATGCGGCCGCTTTCGACATCTCGTACCGGTCTATGGTGATGGTCTGGAGTTGCAAAATGACCGTATCGACCACCACGCCGATTTGTTTATACTGTTCCAAAAGCGACACCTGGTCAGGATCATAGTCGATCTCCGAACATTGCAGGTTTTGCGCCGGGTAAAAATCGTGCTCGTGGGTAACTTTAAAGGCCGGGCCCAGGGCAACCAGAATATCCTCATACAAGGCATCAACCTGTTTTTTAAAACGATCCCATTCCGCCGTTGTCCAGGGCGACGGGCCGCCGGGGTCGTCCCAGTTCAGGCTATCCGGAAACCGGGCATCCAGTTCCTGTATGCGCCGGAGCAGGGGTTCCGGCAAGCCGAGCCGGGCGTCGGTGTCGACGGGGCCGGAGCCAAATTTTTCCCGGGCAGCATCGTTGGCAGGCCAGAGGCAGCCGCCGGCATGGTAGTCAAAAAAATAGGCGAGGTGGTAGATTGAATTGGGCATTTCGTGCAGCTGCTTTTCCTCAATTGTTAAAGTCGGCGCAAGGTAATACGCTTCATCCTCCAGGCCAAGGGAAAACCCGCTACCCAGAAACCATCTAACAAGAAACCTTCTAACCAGGAACCACTTAATCTTAAACCTTCTACCCAAAAACCCTGGCAAGGTTGTATCTTTGCGCCCGCTATGCTGAACCTCAGTAATGTTTTTGTAAGATACGGCGACCGGACGCTGCTCGACCACGTGAGTTTGGTGATTAAACCCGGCGAACGCATCGGTCTCGTAGGCCGCAACGGCGCGGGTAAATCCACCCTGTTGAAGATCATCGGCGATGAAATGTCGCCCCATGAAGGCGAGGTCGTAAAACCCTCCCACTTCACGATCGGATACCTCCACCAGGACATGTTGTTGCCCAAAGGCAAAACAGTGATGGACGAAACCATGACGGCCTTTGCAGAAGTGCTGGCGCTTGAAAAACAGCTGCATGACATCCAGCAGGAATTGACGCACCGTGAAGACTACGAGTCCGATTCCTACCACAAACTGCTGGAGGATATGGGCGATATCACCGAGCACCTGCACCACCTCGGCCATGCTACCTCTGCGGCCGACGCCGAACGGGTACTGGCCGGCCTCGGTTTTCAGCACAGCGACATGACGCGCCTCACCGATGAGTTTTCGGGTGGCTGGCAAATGCGGATCGAATTGGCCAAAATGCTGCTTCGCCAACCCGATTTGCTGCTGCTCGACGAGCCGACCAATCACCTCGATATTGAAAGTATCCTCTGGCTCGAAGACTGGCTCGGCCGCTACCCCGGCATGGCTATCGTCATCAGCCACGACCGGCGCTTCCTCGACAACGTGACCAATCGCACCGTCGAAATCATGCTTGGCCGCCTCGAAGATTACAAGACAGCCTATTCCAAATACGTGGAACTCAGCGCCGAACGCCGCGAAAAACTCTTCGCCGCCTACGACAACCAGCAGCGCCTGATTGCCGACCGGGAACGCACCATCAGCCGTTTTATGGCCAAAGCCACCAAAACCAAGATGGCTCAGAGCATGCAGAAGCAATTAGACAAGTTGGAACGTGTTGAAATAGACGAACAGGATACCGCAGTGATGAAACTGCGCTTCCCCGACGCGCCCCGCGCCGGCGAAGTGGTGGCCACTGCCGAACACCTCACCAAACGCTACGGCAACCTGAAAGTACTCGAAAACGTGGACTTTCAACTCCTTCGCGGCGAACGGGTGGCTTTTGTAGGCCAGAACGGACAAGGCAAAACCACCCTGGCCAAAATACTCGTGGGCAGCGAAACGGCTACCAGCGGCAAAGCCACGCTTGGATATAACGTGTCTATCGGCTACTACGCGCAGAACCAGGCCGAAACACTTGACCCGAAACTTACCCTGCTGGAAACCATGGAAAAATACAGCCCGCCGGAAATGCGCACCAAACTGCGCGGCGTGCTCGGCGGCTTTTTGTTCAGCGGCGAAGACGTGGACAAAAAAGTAGTGGCCCTGTCCGGCGGCGAACGCGCCCGGCTTGCGCTGGCCTGCATGCTGTTGCGGCCGTTCAACTTCCTGGTGCTTGACGAACCGACCAACCACTTGGACATGCTGTCCAAAGACGTGCTGAAACAGGCTTTGCTGAACTACAACGGCACCTTGCTCGTGGTAAGCCACGACCGTGAATTTCTCAGCGAACTAACCAACCGCACCATCGAATTTCGCGACCATCGCCTGATCGAATACCTCGGCGACGTCAACTATTTCCTCGAAAAACGCCGCCTGGATAATATGCGCGACGTGGAAAAAAGAACGGCGGTGGAGGCAGTTGCACGGGCGACGGCAGATAATGGACGGGCGAACGGTAATGGCAACGCTGTTGCCGTGGTAATAAGTCCGGAGGAAAAAAAACAATTACAACGCCTGGTGCATAAATCCGAGCGCCGCATCAGCGAACTGGAAGCGGAACTGAAAACGATAGAAGTCAAGATGGCGGAAACCGATTTTTATAACCGCCCGGAATCACAGGAAGTGCTGAAAAAATACACCGCCAGCAAAGCGGAGTTGGATACCGTATATGCAGAGTGGGAAACGGCGATGGAACAATTGGGATAAGCCATGCAAAAAAGGCTTTCCTTATCCGTTCGTTTGCTCGCATTTTTAGCCGTTTTAGTGCTTTTGGGCCTGACCTGGCTTTATACCCGCGAGTTTCCGGTGTTCAGTAACACCATCGGGGTTCGGCGCCTGGTACTCGGCGCATTTCTGGTGGGTGCGCTGGCCGGTAGCAGCCTGCTGTACATCCTGCGCCATCGTTTTACGCCTTGGGAAAATCATATACCGGAAGCCGGCACTATCCTGGCGTTCAGCATATTATTTGCCCCGCTGGCCGGCAGCTTACTCAACAGGGCCGGCGGCGAACAACAATTACAATCCTTCGAATTTGTTTCGGAACAGCCCTATATTTCGTCCAATTACGGCCTGCTGAAAGGCGAAAAAATAAAACCGACGGGATATCACCTGTACGTCAGGGAAGGCGCCCGGCTGCTGCGTTTTCAATACAAAAGCCAGGCTTATTATCCGATTACCCGGCCCGGCGAGGCGGTATTGCTTCCGGTGCATCAGGGATTGCTGGGTTTTCGGATCATGGAGTTGAAATAGATTTTGACTACAAGTAGTTATAAAAAAATGATTTTAACCACAAAGTTCACATAGTACACAAAGAAAAACTGATGTGTACTATGTGAACTTTGTGGTATAGATCATTTCTCCAGAATTACAAAAACCTCCGCACCCTCCCGTGGTGTAGCCGAGTTATAACAAGGCGCCAGCGTCCGGACCAGGAAATAGGTTTGAAACAGACTGGCATACTCCTCTGCATTACCACCAAATGGCGGACCGCCCTCAAATTCGCGGTCGAAAAGCACACCGGCCAATTTGCCGCCAGGCGCTAATAATTCATGCATTTTAAGGGCATAATCGCGGCGCAGCGCTGGATCGAGCGCGCAAAAAAAGGTCTGTTCCAGGATCAGATCGAAAGCGCCGGAAAAGGCGAAAAAATCACCACAAATAAGTTGAAGATGTTGCTCCCAGCCGGGCGCCTCCTGATGCAGCCGATGGCCAAGTTGTTCCACTGCCGTCGGGGCAATGTCGAGCATCGTGATATGAGTAAAACCGTTTTGCACCAGATAAACGGCCTCGTAACCGTTTCCGCAGCCGGGAATAAGGATTTTCAAATCCCGTTTTTCCGGCGGAATTTGATCAACATATACTTGTAGCGGTGGTGAAACGGCGCCAAGATCCCAGCCGGTGTAGCCCTGTTTCCAACGTTCTTCCCAGAAAACCTGTGTCTCCATAATGACGAAATGACCTAATGACCTAATGACAATTGACGCAATGACCTAATGACGCAATGACCTAATGGCGCAATGACCCTAATGACGCAATGACCTAATAACCTAATCCCCTTACAACCCCAGCAAATGCCCCATCAGCTCTTGTTTGGTTTCCAGGTATCCCCGGTTGTCCTCATGCGGTACGACGATGAGGGGAATGCGGGCCACCACCCGTACGGGCGAGCGACGCAAGGCCTCTACTTTGTCGGGATTGTTGGTGATCAGTTGTATAGTGGAAATGCCGAGGTCCTGCATGATAAAAACGGCGCACTCGTACTGTCGCGCGTCCACATCGAAGCCGAGGTGCGTATTGGCCTCCGCCGTGTTCAGGCCGATATCCTGCAGGTTGTACGCTTTGAGTTTGTTGATCAATCCGATACCGCGGCCTTCCTGCCGGAGATAGATCACTACCCCACCCTGTTCGGCGGCTATACGCAGCGAGGTTTGCAGTTGTTCGCCGCAATCGCAACGCCGGGAGCCGAAAACGTCGCCGGTCATACATTCGGAGTGAATACGTACCGGCACCGGGCCGGAGGGATCGAATCCTTCGGCAACCAGCGCAAGGTGTGGCATGGGCTCATCGGTCTTTTCCGAATAAGCGATCATGGTGAAATTTCCCCAACTGGAGGGAATACGGGCTTCAGCCTGGCGATGCATATGGTAAAATGTAGCGCTTAAAAGAACGCGGGCTGCTAATTATTGCACCGCTGTGGCGGCCTGTTAATTAACAACCCGCTTCCTTTTGAGCACTCGTGATTTTTATCCGGCGAAAATAAGTGAATTTCCCCGAAGGCCTATCTAAACAATCAAATTGACGGTTCTGTTGAAACCACTAGGTCAAATTATCCTGCCGAAACAGCCGCTGTTTGCTGAAGTGTCCGGCTTTTCTGCCGTTTGAGCATCCTGCCAAAATAAATTTGTAGCGGCAAAATCAACAAGGTCGGACCGAACCATTGCAGGTACCAGGGCAAAAAAGGCGCGGCATTTACGGTGAAAGCGGTAGTTGAGGCGGTAAAAGCGCCCAACATAGCGCCTACATGCGCGCGGTACCAGTCGAGGCGGTGCAGGCGTTCCGGATGAAGGTAAGACCTGAAATTGGCGGCAACATCACTTGTCGTCGCCAAACCAAATACACCGAACAAAATGGGAAAAGCAATCATTGCCCCCTGAAAAAAGAGCCGGCCCGACATGCCGAGCATCCATACGCCCGCCAAACCCATCATGATCATGTAAGTAAAATCGAAACGCGTAACGGCGCCGCCTTTCATCAGCCGGATCGCCCGGACCCCGCGCAGCACATTGGCCCCCACCAGCACGGCAATACCGAGCAAAAATTGAAAAAATACCTGCTCCGGGCGCTTGAGATAACCGGCAATGGACGTGACGCACACCACAAGCATGGCATAAAAAAAGATTTTGCCTGCCAGCCGGTGTTTGCGTGGATCACGAAAGTTGTAAAAAATGGCCACCGGCCCGGCTATCAGGGTGAGGGCGCCGGCAACGATATGAATAAACAGGATAAAAACAGACAGGAATTCCATAACGACAATCTTTTGATACTGAAAGAATGTCACAAAACAACGGGGATTCCCGCCTCGTCGAAAATGAATGGTACTGAAGCGACGAATACAGGGAGTGAAGTGTCGTGGGTGCGATCGCCCGGAGAATAATTACCTTATCGCACAAACGGCACCTCCACCGTAGTCACTCCCGGGCCGCCTGGTGTCCAAAAAACATTGTTAATCAAACGAATAGCCTCTTCGTCGCAGCCGTATCCGAGGGCGCGCAGAATTTTAAAACTACCCGGCTTGCCGTCCTGGCCCACCTCAAACTGCAACCGCACGTAACCGCTGACATTGTTGTTGCGCGCTGCGTCGGGCAGGCGGGCATTGTTGCGCAGGTAGCGCTGGAATTTGTCCCACCCACCCACTGGAGTTGCCGAAGCAACCTGAACGACTTCTTCCTCTTGTTTTTCCTTCGCTTCCGGGCGGGCTGCTTTTTTAGCGTTTTCCGCGGCTTTTGCACGAACGGCATCGGCTGGTTGCGTCGGAGATGGGTCATATCTGACAACTTCCGGCTTGGTCGCTATATCTTGTACAGCCCCTCCCGGAACGGTGGCAGGCGCTGGTATTTGTTGCTGGTTGGCTGCCGGTCCGCCATATCGGGTTTTAAAAGAATCACTAACGGTGGAAGGGGGTATCGGCGTTACGACCGATTCAGCGTCTTTTTTCATATCAGGGCCGGCATCTTCCGTTGCTACCGCCAAATCATCGAACAAGGTAATTTCAGCGGCAGGCTGCAAGGCGGGAAAACGCTTCGACCCGGGTTTTGCCTTTGACCGGTCGCCCGACTCATCTACGATTGCAATATCCGCCTCCATACTATCGCGGGCGCCGGTCATATTTTGCAGTGCAGGAGCGGCCGGTTCGGTTTGTTGCGCCATCGGCGCGGCTTCCTTTTTTAACCATCCTGGCAGAAAATAAACGGCAAACACCAGTGCAACAAAAACTGCCGCAACAGCGGCCCACATACCCATCGGCGCCCTGCGACCCGGCTTTGGACGCAACCGGCGGCGAAGCGCCTCCAGGTGAATTTCATGTTTACCTTCCGGCAGCGCGGCAAATCCCTCCCAAGCCTCCCGGCGAAAATCGTCGGTTTCCGTCAGGGCATACAGCTCCCGTTCGTCAGAGCGATTGAAGTCGCCCTGCAACCAGCGTTCCAGCAATTGCAGGAACCGCGCGTCGTCGGTATGCACTGGATCAGAATTCGTCATTTTTCGTCATTATTCGTCATTGGGCGTCATTGGTCATTGGGCGTCATTGGGTGTCATTATTCGTCATTGGGTGTCATTATTCGTCATTGGGTGTCATTTCGTCATTAGGTGTCATTGGGCGTCATTGGGCATTATCATTCATCATTCATCATTCATCACTCATCATTCCATAAACGCCGGCTTTTTCGAGGCATATTTTCAGGTTACGCCGGCCGTTTTGAATATACGACCGGACTTTCCCTACTTCTTCGGCGGTTATTTCGGCGATTTCTTTATATGTTTTCTCTTCAAAATAAAACATTTCCACGCTACGACGCTGGTGTTGGGGCAGTTCGCCGAGGCATTTTTCAAGCGGTTTGTTGTCGGCAACCGGCAATTCCACTTCGAACGCAGCCTCTACGGCGTCAAAATGCTCCATATTTTCCGGGGCGTGGTAATGGGTCGGACGGCGGTGATTTTTTCGCCATTCCATGAGGCAATGGTTTCGCGCCAGCACGTACAACCAGCCCCGGAACGATTCGATCTGGTGTTCCCGGGTTTTCCGCACCAGTTCCTCATAAATATTCATCACCGCGTCTTCCGATTTGCCGGGATCGTTCAGGATTTTCATACACACCCCGTACACCATGGGCATGTACCGCTCGTACAACAAGCCCAAATAGCGCGCATGACCGCCGGCCTTGTAACGGGCCAGCAGTTCCTCATCAGTCCACTGTTCGGGTATATTGGAGCGAAAAAAATTCATCATGCCTGAGAACCGGATTTAGCCGGATGCGGGTCTTTTCCCGCCAAAGGTATGGAAAGGATGCTTTTTTCTTTCGCAATGCACAGGTCAACTGTAGAAAATGACTTTCATCATCCATTTTTTTTAAAACAATAACGAATCTTGCATTTAAGTACCAAATAAGATGAATTACACGGTTAAAATACTGCTATTGCTCCTGTCGGCAAGCATTTTAAATACCGCCGCGGCTCAGAATGCCCGCGAAATTGTACGGAAAGCCGACGAAAAAGCGCGCGGAAACAGCTCCCAGGCTCAGATGACGATCACCACGGTACGCCCCAAGTGGACACGAAGCATGAAGCTGAAAGTATGGACAAAAGGTACGGATTACGCCCTGTTGCTCCTCCAGGCGCCGGCTAAAGACAAAGGGGTTGCCTACCTGAAACGGAAAAACGAAGTGTGGAACTGGTTGCCGACGCTCGAACGCACCATTAAACTCCCGCCCTCTATGATGGGCGAATCCTGGATGGGCACCGACTTTACCAACGACGACCTGGTGAAAGAAGCCTCCGTCATCGATGATTATACGCATACCCTGACCGGCTCTGAGTTACTGGACGGCCGCGATTGCCATAAAATTCAAATGATACCCAAGCCGGAAGCGGCCATTGTATGGGGTAAAGTGTTGGTGTGGATCGATAAAAAAGATTTTCTGCAGCTGCGTGCCGAATTCTACGACGAGGACGGGCAATTGGTGAATACCATGATTAGTTCCGAGGTAAAAACAATGGGCGGCCGCTTGCTTCCCACCAAATTAGATATGTTCCCGGCGGATAAAAAAGGCCATCAAACCACGATCATTTATGAATCCATCGAGTTTGACAAGCCCATATCCGATCAGTTTTTCACAACGGCCAACCTGACCAAAGTGAAATAGCCCCACCCAACCAGTAACCTTCTAACCCAGTAACCCTCTAACCTTCAAACCAGCAACCCTCTAACCCTCCATTCATGCTCTTCAAACTTGCCTGGCGAAACATCTGGCGTAACCGCAACCGCTCGCTCATTACAATGAGCGCAGTGGCCAGCGCTGTAATGTTAGCGGTGGTCACGGTGTCGCTGCAAAAGGGCGTTTTTGAGAATCTGATTAAGGACCTGGTCAGCCTTTATTCAGGTTACATACAGGTACATGCAAAGGGTTATTGGGAAGAACAAACCCTCGATAACTCTTTCGAAATCAATGACACCTTGGTACAGGTGGTACAGCAAACACCCGGCGTGGCACAAATGGCGCATCGCCTGGAGACCTTTGCCCTGGCCTCCTCCGGCGAAAAAACCCGCGCTTGCCTGGTGGTCGGCATCGAGCCCGAAGATGAAGATGCGCTGACCCGGCTGACCCCAAAAATCCAGTCGGGCGCCATGTTCACAAACAACGAAGCATCGGCCCTCGTAGCCACCGGATTGGCCGAAAAACTCGGCTTGGGCGTCAACGACACCCTCGTGCTGCTCACGCAGGGATATTACGGCAGCACTGCGGCGATTAAAATAGTGATCGGCGGTTTGTTGCGTTTCGGAGCACCGGACCTGAACAAGCGCATTGCTTACTTGCCGCTCCCGGTCGCCCAAACCTGGCTGGATGCGGAAAACCGCGCCACTTCGCTGGTTTTGGGACTTGAAAATGCCCGCTTGATGTCCAAAGTGGAACGCGTGCTCGAACACCAATTGCCCGGCACGTACGAAACCCTGAACTGGGCAGAAATGATGCCCGAAATCAGTCAGCACATCGAGGCCGACACGGCGGGCACCTATATTACCCTGGGTGTGCTGTATTTGCTGATATCGTTCGGGATTTTCTCTACCCTGCTCATGATGCTGGCAGAGCGCCGGCGCGAATTCGGCATGTTACTGGCGTTGGGTATGCATCCCCGTTCGGTTGCCCGTGTGGTCTTTTTTGAAACCATTTTTCTGACCCTTTGCGGTTGTCTGGCCGGTATTTTGCTGAGTTGGCCAATCGTTTGGTACCTGAATATCCACCCCATTGAATTTGGCGGCGACCTGGCCAAAACGTATGAAAAATTCGGTTTTGCAGCCATTTTTCCAGCCACCCTGAAAGTCCGTATTTTTTTAGAACAAACCTTTTTTGTCCTCTGCATGGGTCTTTTGCTGGCGCTGTATCCTGTTTGGCGGGTGCTGCGGCTTAAGGCGGTGGAAGCCATGCATTCATAAGGTTTGAAGGTTTGAGGGTTTGAGGGTTTGAGGGTTTGAAGGTTTGAAGGTTTCTGGTTTGAGGGTTTGAGGGTTTGAGGGTTTGAAGGTTTCTGGTTTGAGGGTTTGAAGGTTGCTGGTTTGAGCACCCAACCCTCAAACGAGAAACCTTCAAACCCTCAAACCAGAAACCCCCAAACCAGAAACCCTCAAACCAGAAACCCTCAAACCCTCAAACCTTCAAACCCTCAAACCCTCAAACCCTCAAACCCTCAAACCCTCAAACCCTCAAACTTATGTTATTCATCATAGCATGGCGAAACCTTTGGCGCAACCGGGCACGAAGCAGCATCATCATTATTTCGGTGGCGCTGGGCATGTGGGCCGGTTCTTTTATCAATGCCGTTTATTTTGGCATGGGTAAGGCCCGTTTGCGCATTGCCATCGACCACGAAGTGTCGCATATTCAGGTACACCACCCGAAATTCGGCGAAGACCAGGAGGCGATATTCAGCATGGATGCCGATAGCCTGCGTTTGGGGTTGGAAGGCCGGCCGGGAATAAAAGCCCTGGCGCTGCGCAGTGTGGGAGCCGGGATGTTGGCCACGGCGTCGGGCAGCCGTGGTATTCAGGTGAATGGTGTAAACCCGGCGGCGGAACAAGCGACCCGGAACCTGGCCGGGTTCGTTCGTCAGGGTACGTACCTCGACACAACGCAGCGCAACCGCGTATTGGTCAGTACCAAACTGGCGGAAAAACTCAAATTGAAAATTGGCAGTAAGATCGTGGTGACCCTGCTTGACACCGCCGGGGCGATCACGTCCGGCGCTTTCCGCATTTGTGGCCTGTACCAATCGGAAAACGCCCCGCAGGACGAGCTGAATATCTTTGTCGTAAAATCCGACCTCGATCGGCTAATCGGCACAACGGGGCGTATCCATGAGGCGGCTATTCTGCTCCAACAAGACGAGGATATCGCTACTGTGCATACCGCAATAACGCAAGCGTTTCCCCACTTAAAGGTAGAACGCTGGCAGGATCTTTCCCCGGAAACGGACCTGATACTCTCCTCGTTAGACACTTATGCGCTTATATTTATTGTCATCATTCTCCTGGCGCTCTCCTTTGGCATTATCAATACGATGCTTATGGCTGTGCTGGAGCGCACGCGGGAACTCGGTGTGCTCATGGCCGTCGGTATGAACAAGCAGCGTATTTTCGGAATGGTGGTGAGCGAAACCATCTTGTTGGCCATTATCGGGGCGCCCCTCGGGCTGCTGGCAGCCTGGCTCCTGGTGATTTGGCTGAGCCGTACCGGAATTGACCTGTCGGTTATTATGGGTGAAGTAATGCGCGACTTCGGTTACGCCACCATCATTTATCCTGAATTGCCCCGGCACAATGTGCTGCAAACCATAGGATTGGTGCTGCTGGCAGCGATGCTGGCCGCAATCTTTCCGGCCTGGAAGGCATTGCGCTTGCGACCAGTGGACGCTATTAGGGGTTAGAAGGGGTTTGGGGGTTTGGGGGTTTGGGGGTTTCGTGGTTTAGAGGTATGCAGGTTTGGAGGAAACGATCTATGTGGGGTTGGTGGTTTGGAGGTTTGGCGGAATGGGGGTTTAGTTAAATAATAAATATCAATATAATGCCACGAA
>CAUJEY010000284.1 GCA_963169325.1 Bacteroidota bacterium | reverse complement strand
TGTCGGGCACCCGTAAAGTATCGGCCGAACTGAATACGCTGAGCGAACGCCTGGACTCGCTGATACTCGATCTGCAAGACATCGCCAAAGACTGCGAACGTATCAGCGAAAACACAGAACACGACCCCTTGCGCATTCAGGAAGTCAATGATCGACTGAATGTGATCTATAAATTGCAAAAAAAACACGGCGTCGCTACCGTGGGCGAACTGCTGAACATTCAGGAAAACCTGGAGCAACAACTCAACGGTTTCACCGACCTGAGCGAACAAATCAACCAGATGGAACGCCGCATTGCCGAGCAGGAACTCCAGCTCCGCGGCCGCGCGACGGTGCTTAGTGAACGCCGGAAAATCGTGCCGGCGCCGTTTGAGGGCAAAGTACAGGCCCTGCTGGCCCAACTCTCCATGCCGCACGCCCGTATCCGCGTGGATATCCGCCCGACGGATACGCTGACGGCTACCGGATCCGATGATGTGCAAATTCTGTTCGCTACTAACGTCGGCAGCAAATTCCTGCCTATCAAAGATGTGGCGTCCGGTGGCGAACTCTCGCGACTCACGCTCTGTACCAAGAGCCTCGTGGCCGATGCCATCCCGCTGCCCACCCTGATCTTCGATGAAATTGACACCGGGATCAGCGGCGACGTGTCGCTGAAAATGGGCCTGATTTTAAAAGAATTGAGCGACAGGCACCAGGTGGTCAGCATCACCCACACCCCACAGATCGCCGCCCGCGCCGACAAACATTATTTTGCTTACAAACAAGTGCAAAACGACCGGACTATCACTAATATACGACTACTCAACCCCGACGAACGGGTGCGCGCGCTGGCGGTTATGGTCGGCGGTAATCCACCGAGTGAGGCGGCACTGGCTACGGCGAAAGAATTAATTAAAGTCAAAATGTAAAATGTAAAAGTCAAAATGTAAAAGGAGCCCGTGCGAGAGCCCCTTTTACATTTTGACTTTTGACTTTTACATTTTGACTTTACACGCTTCCCACCTTCCAGTTATAGGGTTGTTTTTTCAGCTCCTCCAGTTTTTCATTCAATTTATGGTCGATCAACGCTTTTTCTGCAGTGATGCGGGCCATGACCAAATATGCGCCGGTGTCGGTGTCGAACTTTAGTTTGTTTTTTACTGTATTGTTGCGCAGCGTAGTCGATTCGAGGTTAGCCATTTCAAACACGTGTTCGTGTTCGTGCAGCAGATAGTCGTAAGGACTGCGATAGGAAATGAGTTTTACAAAAATAGGCGCCGTTTCTATGGCGATGAAAAGCAGTGTAATAAACAGGCTGGCCCATAAAATCGCATTGCTTTGTGCCGTGAGGCGGGCCAGGGCTTCCATACGGGCGGCCAAGCCGTCGTAGCGGGAACGCTGGAGGCCGGTTATTTCCGTTTGAATGGACGATTCGAGCGTTTGGATGGTCTGCTCTTTTTCCCGGATGAGGGGCTGGTTTGCGGCCGTAACGGCAGCGAGTTCGGCCTCGGCTTTATCGGCTTCGGCTTTTTTGGCCTTGTAGATAGGGCCGAGGTTTTTTTTGCCGGAACCGCCCGTGCCGTCGGCTTCCTGCACGGCTTCTTTAACCCGGGCATCGCGTGCTGCCGTTTTATCGGTTATTTCGGTTTTCAACGCGGTGATTTGGGTGCGTTGTTCTTCTATTTGCGCCTGGTAACGTGTTTTTACCTTGTCCTCCTGATGTTTGAAGACCTCCTGCTCCATCGACACCAATTCGGCCTGGATTTCCTTTTCAAAAATTTTCATTTCCAGCGGTTTGGAAATAACCAGCGCCAGCAAAACCGCCAGCGCGAGCCGAGGCAGGGCAACAAACCAGTCGCGCCACCAGCGCCCGTAACTCTTCATACTCATCACGATATACCGGTCGAGGTTGAAGATCATCAGGCCCCAGACCAGACCGAAGGCCACGGCAGCTAACCAGGACTCAAAAACGGTATACAGGGCATAGCCCGAGGAAAAAAACGCCAGCACGCCCGTAAAGAAGACCGTGGCGCCGATGCCCACGTATTTATTGCGGTCGGAAGGACATTTGTCCAGGATAGAATAATCCACTCCCGAACAAAACAGGAAGAAGTTTTGTACTGTTTTCATAGCGACAGAATGTTAAGCGATGCGATTAACTGCAAAAGAGCCGTAAATATTGGTATCCGGGCGGTTTTTTCGATGGGCGAAAGTAAGTTAGTGATGAATTATAAAGGAGGAATGATGAATTTGCGTTCGCATCAACAAATCAACAAATCAACAAATCAACAAATCAACAAAATATACATGTCCACCATCATCGACCTCATAGGCAATACACCCTTAGTGGAAATACGGCAGGTCATTCAAAAATCCGGGGTAACCGTTTTCGGCAAACTCGAAGGCCAGAACCCCGGCGGCAGCGTAAAAGACCGCGCGGCCTACGGCATGATAAAAGGCGCCTTGGACCGGGGCGAAATAAAACCCGGTATGCGTCTTGTAGAAGCCACCAGCGGCAACACCGGTATTGCGCTGGCCATGATCGCCCGGCTGTTCGATCTCGACATTACGCTTCTCATGCCGGATAACTCGACCAGCGAACGTGTACAGACCATGGAAGCTTACGGCGCCGAAGTGATCCTGACGCCTGCTGCCAGAACGATTGAGTATTCCCGCGAGTTGGCTGAAGAAATGGTTGCTCAGGGCGGCTATCTGATGCTCAACCAGTTTGCCAATCCCGACAATTGGGGCATACACTATCAAACCACCGGCCCTGAAATCTGGCGCGACACCGCCGGGCAAGTGACACACTTCGTCTCATCCATGGGTACAACCGGCACCATTATGGGTGTGTCGCGTTTTCTCAAGGAAATGAACCCGGCGGTTCAGATCGTGGGCGTACAGCCTACCGACGGCTCCAGCATCCCCGGTATCCGGCGCTGGTCGTCCGAATTTTTGCCCAAAATATACGAGCCGGAAAGAGTGGACCGGATCATCGATGTGTCGCTGGATGAAGCGACGGATATGATGCGCCGCCTGGCCCGCGAAGATGCCATCTTCGGTGGCGTCAGCAGCGGCGGTGCGGTGGCGGCAGCGGCTAAACTGGCATCGGAATTACAGGAAGGGCTGGTCGTTTGTATTATCTGCGACCGGGGCGACCGGTATCTGTCGTCGGGGGTGTTTGCATAAATTGAGGTTAGAAGGTTTGGGGGTTTAGGGGTTTGGGAGTTTGGGGGTAATCGTTAGCCTCCGCCACCCCCAAACCTCCAAACCTCCAAACCCCAAACCCCCAAACCTACTTCAGTTCCTCCGCGGAAAACGTCGCGCCGTTTGCGGGCTTCACGTCGCGCAAGATTTTTATTTTTTCTGCTGAAATCTGGACCGGTTCCCGGCTAAAGGCGTTGCGCACAAAGGTTAATATGGCCGCCAGGTCGGCGTCGGAGCAGGCCGGATTAGCGGCAAGTCCGGGCAT
>CAUJEY010000283.1 GCA_963169325.1 Bacteroidota bacterium | reverse complement strand
GGGGGTTTCTGGTTTGAGGGTTTCTGGTTTGAGGGTTTCTGGTTGGGCCAACCTTCAAACCTTCAAACCAGAAACCTTCAAACCCTCAAACCGTTTACCTGAACACTTCGATAAACCCGCTCAATGGTTTTTTATCCGGTGTCGGTTGAAAATAATAGAAGTAGGTGCCATCGGGCAATGGTTTGCCGTCTTTACCGTCTAAAGTTCCCCGCCAGGCATTTGCCGGGTCGTTGTAGTAAGGCGATGCCTGGAAAACCTTGTCCCCCCACTGATTGTAAATCACCAGCGAGTTATTGGGATACAATTCCGTTTCCAGACAGGGAATTTCTAAATAATCATTGATGCCGTCGTCGTTTGGCGTGATCACGTTCGGAATGTACGAGCAGAATGTTTCCCGCACTGTGATAGTCACCACAGCCTCGTCGCACAAATCCGGGCAAGCCGCCGAGCACAACTGGTAGACAAAACTGACCCGCCCATTAGCCGATCCGGCCTGGAAGGAAAACACGCCGTTTCCGGTTTCCGTGAGCCCCGGCAATTGGGACTTCAGGGTCACGATGTAGTCGTCCAATTCCAACTGGTCGTTCAGCACGACGTCAATATTCTCCAACAAAGCGCCCGTTTCCACTTCAAAATCGAGATCATCGACGGCGTCGGGCTGTTTGCCCTGGCGCACCAGCGCGGAATCCAGCGGGGTCAGACAGCCGTTCCACAAAGCCTGCACGGTATAGATACCCGTAAGAGCAGGAGCCAGATTTTCAATCAGCAGCGTATTCGTATTGGGATAAGGCGGTTTCGGCCCGGTCCAAATATAAGCAGCACCCGGGATCACCGGCGTAGACAACGTAATATCATCTCCCGCACAACCGATCTTATCACTGATCACCGGCCCGAGGGGCAGCAAAGGCTGTACCTCTATTTGCAGGGAGCACAATGCCGAATTACCGGCAGCATCCGTGGTCCGGAATTCCAGCAAGTGCAGGCCGATTGGAAAAAAGGTTCCGGTAGCCGGGCCCGCCAGTTGTTCCACTAAGGGCGCCCCACAGTTATCGGTCGCTTCCGGGAAACCAAAAGTCAGTTCGAGCCCGTCGCAGCTGGAGACCGCGGTGGCGGAAAGCAGGAATTTACCCGGATCGCTCAGAATGGCGCCGGCGATATTCACCTGCACCGGCGAGGCCGGGCAATTGAATTGCGGCGGCACACTTTCCGTCACGCTGATGTTGAAACTGGCGCTGGCAGTGTACCCAAGGGTATCTGATACCGTGTACACCACCGTAGTGGTTCCAACCTGGAACGTACTCCCCGGGTCGTAATTCGAGGTGACGGTCACCGGTCCGCATACGCCCGTAGGCGTCGGCGGCGTCCAGGAAGCCGCGGCAGCGCAGCCAATAAAGGATTGGTCCGTTGGAGTGTTGGCAAAACCGAGCGGGGGCCCTATTACAGTTACTTTAAAAATACAGGTATCCGTATTGCCACTGGGGTCTTCTACAAAAACGAATACATTGGTGTACCCAACCGGATAGGAATCACCAGGCTTGGGATTGGCAAACACAGTAGGATCGGGGTCGCAGTTGTCCGTTGCCGTGGGCAGGGTCCAGTCCACTTCCGTGCTGCAAGCACCGTTGGAATTGACTACGATATCCGACGGGCATCCGCTGAATACCGGGCCGACCAGGTCTTTGACCGTTATGGTGAAACTACATTCGGCTGTATTTCCCCACACATCCAGCGCGGTATACTTCACCAAAGTTTCTCCTTCGGGAAATATGGTACCGGGTATAAAATTCGACATCAATGTGTCTAATTCACAATTGTCGGTCGCCAACGGAGCCATCCAGTTTGCTTTGGCATTACAGGTATCCGTCGTCAAGGTCATGTTTGCCGGGCAATTGGCCAAAATGGGCGGAACCGTTTCGTTCACCGTGACGGTGAAACTACAGGTCATCGTATTTCCTGTCGTGTCTTTGGCCGTATAAGTCACGAGCGTCACGCCGGTTGGGAAAAGTTCGCCCGGGGCGGTGGACGGTTGCGGCACAATGGCGTACGCATCGCATCCATCGGTTACCGTAGGGGGCGTCCAGGATACGGCCCGCTCGCAAGCATCGTCGGGCGTTGTCAGGGTCATATCTACCGGACAATTGACCAAAACAGGCGCCGTGGTGTCGGCTACTAAAATCGTGAACGTGCAGGTCGTGGTATTTCCGCTATCGTCTTTGGCGGTTAGCAAAACGGTTGTCGTGCCGATCGGGAAAATATCACCGGACACGGCCGTGCTGCTTACGCCAATCGGATTGGTGCAATTGTCGGCAGCAAACGGCGCTTCAAAAGTCGCCATAGCATCGCAATTCACAGCATCGGCATTTACGGATACGCTCGGAGGGCAATTCAGCACCGGCGGCGTGGTATCGCGTACCGACAATAGCTGGTCAGCAACGGCGGTATTGCCGCAGTTATCCGAAGCAATCCAGCGGCGGCGCATCAAATAAGTGCTGGGGCTATTGCTGCTGATAATCGTTTCTCCCTGATAATCAATAGCAACAGCTGCATCACAATTATCCGTGGCCACCGGGTTGGCCGGCAGCGGAACGGCATCGCAACTCACCACCGCATCAGCCGGTTGGGAAACAAATACCGGTGCGGCAATATCGCGCACAGTAATGATCTGGTCCCTGGTGGCTTTATTGCCGCAGTTGTCCGTGGCGGTCCAACGACGCCGGAGCAGATAGGTATCCGGGCAAGTACCGTCGGTGCGGGTTTCGCCGTCGTAGGTAATTGCCACCACTGCCGTGCAGTTGTCGGAAGCGACTGCAAATCCAAAACCCGGGACATCGTCGCAATCCACCGTCACATTATCCGGCGAAGCAGTGAATACCGGGGGGGTAATATCTTGAACCGTAATGATTTGTTCTGCCGTGGCCGTGTTGCCACAATTGTCGGCAGCGGTCCAGTAGCGGCGGAGGGTGTAGTTGTCCGAGCAGGCGCCATCGATGCGGGATTCCCCGTTGAACATAATGGAAATGGCGCCGGCACAGTTATCGGTTGCGGTCGGGTTGCCTACCGGCGGTACGCCCGCGCAACTCGCGGTCAAAGAGGCCGGTACAAACGTAAATACGGGAGAAGCTACATCCTGAACGGTGATAATCTGTTCGGTGGTCGAGCTGTTTCCGCAGTTATCGGTTGCCGTCCAACGGCGGGTCAGCGTATACGAATCCGGGCAGGCGCCATCCACACGTACTTCACCGTCGAAAGAAATAAACACGCTGCCATCGCAGTTGTCCGAAGCGACCGGAAGTCCTACTGCCGGCACTGCTTCACAATTCACGGTTACCGGACCGGGCACGGAGGTAAATACGGGAGGGGTAATATCCTGTACCACAATAATTTGCTCCGTCACTTGTGCATTTCCGCACAAATCGGAAGCCGTCCAGCGGCGGGTGAGGATGTAGGTGTCCGGGCAGGCGCCGTCCGCGCGGGTTTCGCCATCGTAGGCGATCAGCACATTGGTCGTGCAGTTATCGGTGGCGGTCGGGGCATCTAAGGCGGGAACCGCTTCGCAGCTGACCGTCAGATTTGCCGGTGCATACGTAAACACCGGCCGGGTCGTATCCTGAACGGTAAGCATTTGTTCAGCGATAGCGCTGTTGCCGCAGTTATCCACGGCCGTCCAACGGCGCACCATCGTTCCACCGCTGGCGCAGTCGCCGCCGGTAAATGTTTCACCCTCAAAAATAATCTTGACATCCGAAGCGCAATTGTCGGTTGCAGTGGGCGCTCCCAATCCCGGGATGGCTTCGCAACTCACCGTGGCATCGGGCGGCACAAAAGTAAATTCCGGCCTGGCCGTATCTTCTACCGTGATCAATTGTTCGGCAGATACGTTGTTTCCACAGTTGTCGGTGGCCGTCCAACGGCGGCGCAGGGAATAACTGTCCGGACAAGCGCCATCGATACGCGTTTCCCCTTCGTAGGAAATATCTACCTCTGTATCGCAATTATCCGTCGCAGCCGGGCTACCCGCAACCGGGACAGCCTCGCAATTAACGGTCATATCGATCGGCACGAAGGTAAATACCGGCTTTTCAATGTCCTGAATCGTCAATTTTTGTTCTGCCGTGGTTACATTTCCGCAGTCGTCGGTTGCCGTCCAGCGACGGAACAGGTTATAGGTATCCGGGCAAGGGCCGTCTTCCCGGATTGCTCCGTCGTAATTCAGACCGACCACCGTAGTACAATTATCCGAGGCAATTGGCGAGCCTACAGCCGGAATGGCTTCGCAACTCACGGTTACATTGGCCGGCACCAGCGCCAGTACCGGGCGGGTGGTATCCTGAACGGTTAAAATTTGTAATGTGGAAACTGTGTTGCCGCAGTTGTCCATGGCCGTCCAACGACGTTGCAGCACGAAATTATTTGGGCAATTTCCGTCCGTTCTTGTTTGACCTTCATAGGTGATCGTCACGGCAGCATCACAATTGTCGGTTGCTGCGGGACTTCCAGGCGCCGGCACGGACTGGCAGTTGACCGTTGTGTTGGCCGGAACCGCCGTAAATACCGGTGGCGTAATATCCTGTACAGTCAGTATTTGCGTTGCCGTTTTGCTATTTCCACAATTGTCGGTAGCAGTCCATTGCCGTTTTAGGATATAGGTGTCGGGGCAAGCGCCGTCGGTGCGGGTTTCTCCATCGTATGTTACGCCGACCAGCAGGGTGCAGTTATCCGAAGCGATGGGAGCGCCGACACTTGGGATAGTCTCGCAACTCACGGTCACGTTGGCCGGCACCAGGGCAAATACGGGAAGCGTATTGTCCTGTACCGTCAGCGTTTGTTGGGTGGTGGTTTTGTTGCCGCAATTATCCGTGGCGGTCCATTGCCGGGCCAGGGTGTACCGATCCGGGCAAGCGCCATCGGTGCGGGTAGCACCGTCGTAAGTTATCGTCACATTTGTGGTACAATTGTCCGTGGCATTGGGAGCGCCGACTGTGGGTACACTTTCACAATTCACGGTTATGTTTACCGGAACGGAAGTGAATACCGGTGGCGTGATGTCTTGTACGGTCAGCACTTGTGCTGTCGTGCTGCTATTTCCGCAATTGTCGGAGGCCGTCCATAAGCGGGTGAGCGTGTAAGTGTCCGGGCAAGCGCCGTTTGCGCGGGTTTCGCCGGTATAGGTGATGGACACATTTGCCGTACACAGGTCCGTAGCGGTCGGCGAGCCGGCTGCCGGGATGCTCTCGCAAGTTACGGTGCTGTTCGCCGGAACAAAAGTGAAAACGGGCGGTACTATGTCCTGAACGGTCAATACCTGTTCCGCCGAAACATTGTTGCCGCAATTATCCGTGGCCGTCCAACGACGAACCAGGACGTAGCTATCGGGGCAAGCGCCGTTAGTGCGCGTTTCACCGGTGTATACAATGGAAACAGCGGCCGTGCAATTATCCGAGGCGAGCGGGGCGCCCACGGCCGGTACATTTTCACAATTTACCGTAGCATCAGCCGGCACGAACGTGAAGGCCGGTTTCGTAATATCCTGCACTGTAATCACTTGTTGCGTCGATACGCTGTTGCCGCAATTATCGGTGGCCGTCCAGCGCCGAACTAAGGAATATGTGTCCGGGCAAGCGCCATTGGTGCGCGTTTCCCCATTGTAGGCAATGGACACTGCGCTGTCGCAATTGTCGGAGGCCTCGGGTGCACCGGCCGGGGGCACCGCATCACAATTCACCGTGATATTGGCCGGAACAAGCGTAAATGCAGGCGGCGTCAAATCCCGCACCGTAATCGCCTGGGTTGCCGAAACCGTATTTCCACAAATATCGACAGCCGTCCAACGGCGCGTCAGGGTGTAAGTATCCGGGCAGGCGCCATTCGCGCGCAGTTCGCCGTCGTATACCATGTCTACATTCGGCGAGCAGTTATCCGAAGCAGTAGGCAGGTCGGGCACGGGTATGTTTTCGCAGCTGACGGTCAGATTTGCCGGCACATATATAAAGGCAGGCTTGGTGGTATCCTGCACGGTGAGGAGTTGTTCGGCAGTGGCAGTGTTGCCGCAATTATCGGTGGCAATCCACCGGCGCGATACAGTGCCACCGCTGGCGCAGTTCCCGCTCGATTGCGTCACACCGGCAAACGTAATGAGCACGTTGGCGTCGCAGTTGTCGGTTGCCTCGGGGGATGCGATATTCGGAATGGCCTCACAGTTTACCACGGCGTTAGCCGGCACAAAAGTAAATACCGGTAAAGTCTGGTCGCGAATCGTGAGGGTTTGTTCTGCCGTTTTGGTGTTGCCGCAATTATCGGTAGCCGTCCAGCGGCGTGTCAGGGTATAGTTATCCGCGCAGGCGCCATCGGTGCGGGTTTCACCATTGTAGGTGATCGCAACGGTGGCATCACAATTGTCCGTTGCGGCGGGTGCGCCTGCCGGCGGAATAGCATCACAACTTACGGTCACATTGGACGGCACACTGGTAAATACCGGCGCCGTTACATCCTGAATGGTCAGTAGTTGGGTGGTAGTGGTCGTATTCCCACAATTATCGGTAGCCGTCCAGCGGCGCGTGAGGGTGTATGTATCCGGGCAGGCGCCGTTGGTCCGCACCTCGCCGTTGTATGTGATATTGGCAGATGCGTCGCAATTATCCGTAGCCGTTGGGGCGCCGGCGGGCGGGATGGATTCGCAAGTCAGCGTCACATTGGCAGGAACGAAGGTAAATACCGGATTGGTGACATCCTGAACCGTCAATGTTTGAGTCGCCATTTGCGTATTACCACAAGCGTCGGTAGCCATCCATTGCCGGGTCAGGGTATATTTATCCGGGCAGGCGCCGTTGGTCCGCAGTTCGTTTACAAAATTGATCGATACGTTTGCGGAGCAATTGTCGGAGGCGGATGGAGTGCCAACGGCCGGTACAGCGTCGCAATTTACCGTGGTGTTGGCGGGAACAAACGTAAACACCGGTTTTGTAACATCCTGAACAGCAATTACTTGCTCGGCTGTTTTGGTATTGCCGCAGTTATCCGTTGCCGTCCAAAGCCGTTTCAGGGTGTAGGTATCGGGGCAGGCGCCATTTGTTTTGGTTTGTCCGTTATACGCGATGTTAACGCCGGCGTCGCAATTATCGGAAGCGGTTGGAGTACCAGGGGCAGGCACGGCATCGCAATTCACGGTGGTATTACCCGGAACAAAAGTGAACACCGGTTGCGTCACATCCTGAACGGTAATTTGTTGTTCGGCCGATTTTGTATTGCCGCAGTTGTCGGTAGCGATCCAGCGGCGTTTTAGAATATAGGTATCCGGGCAGGCGCCGTCGGTACGGGTTTGTCCGTCGTAGGTGATGGCCACAGAGGCATCACAATTGTCGGTAGCAGCTGGAGCGCCCGGGGCAGGCAGGGCATCGCAGCTGACCGTCGTATTAGTCGGTACAAAGGTGAATGCTGGCGCGGCGACGTCCTGTACGGTAATGACTTGTTCGGCCGTTTTGGTATTGCCACAATTGTCCGAGGCAGTCCAGCGACGGCGCAGGGTATAACTGTCGGTACAGGCGCCGTTCGTCCGCGTTTCTCCGTTGTAGGTGATCGTCACAGAGGCGCTGCAATTGTCTGAAGCGGCGGGCGAACCGACCGGCGGGATAGATTGGCAGTTCACGGCTACATCACCCGGTACCGAAATAAAAACGGGGGGCTGATTATCCACCACGCGGATGGTTTGTGTTACGGTGATACTGTTGCCGGCAACATCAGACACCCGGTATTTTCGCAAAACAATCAAGGTGTCACCCGGGCAGCCACCGCCACCGGCGATATTATCGCTCAGAAAAGTAACGGCCGGGGCGCCACAGTTATCTGCCTCCGTGGTGACATCCGCGGTATTTGGCGCAGGAATGGCCGCCAGGCATTGAATACCGGTCAATGGCGCGGGATTGGAGGCCGTGGGCAATTGGTTGTCCTGCACAGTAACCGTAAAATTACAGGAAACGGCATTCGACCCGTCATCTACCGTATAGGTAACGGTTGTGATACCGCTGGAGAAGGGCATTGTATTCGTCAATTGCCCGGCGCCCGAACCACTGGTAGCTCCGGAGAGCGTATAGGTGACCCCGACCGTCGGGCAGTTATCGCTGAATACGGCGTTAATATTAGGGATCAGGGTAGTACAAGAGCCCGGGGTTGCAATACCGGCCGCATTTGGCGGGCAGGATACGACCGGCGGGACATTATCATCCACCAACACAGAAACGCTCAACGTGTTCGTGCAGCCTTTCGAATCCGTCACGGTGACCGTGTAGGCGCCTGCGGGCACATTATTGAGGTCTTGTGTGGCGCTATTGTCGGACCACCTGTATTGATAAGGCGCAGTACCGCCGCTCACTGTCAGGTTGATATTTCCCGTGGCCACACCGGCGCATGGAACCGAAGTGGAAGTGGCCGTCAGGTTGAGGGGGTCATTGACTTTTATATTCACCGCGCCGCTGCAAGTCAGCAAATAGGGTGGCTCGGCTCCATAAGGATCAAAAATGGCAGTAAGGGAGACGTAGTAAGGGGTATTACTCGCAACAGGCGTAATGGGATAGGGGCCGGCGCCCGGGCCGATATTGGGCGTCCAAAAATAGGAAAAGCCCAATTGGCCGCTCGATACCACAGAAAGACGCGCCGTATCGCCGGGTTGACAAAGCGTCAGGTCGTTGTAATTTCCCGAACTGTCTGTTTCGGCAATAAAAGCATTGCAGCAGATACCGAGTTCGGTGACGCAGCCGGACATATTGACGTCTGAGAAGGCGTGCGGCGCGCCGACACCATTACAATTGACCGTTTTTTTGGTATCGAAAAACAAGGCCCGGAGGCCGTTGCAATCGGAGGCGCCGCTGGAAACAGGGCGGAACAGCCCGCCATTGATCAGTACTACCCGCGCCGCGTATCCTAATTTCAGGTAAACATTCGAACTCCAGTTGATTACCCCCCCATCTATGATGAGCAGGCCTTCAAACGGAACGCCGCCAATAATGGGCTCGTAATTTACATCCACTACAAAAGAGTCGCGGATAATAATCGTGTCTGTACCGGCCGGGCAGCTGCCGAAAGGGTTATTGGATGCCAGGACAAAAGAATCAAAAACGCAGGTTTGGGCATTGGGTCTACCCAAAAAGAAAAAGAAAAAAAGAGCGGCCCCAAAAATAGTCAGCCCCCGTTGGGGTTTGAACCGCACCGGATGAAAGGGAGATAATTGCATAAAAATATGGCTTAACATGTTTGATCTGGTTAGGAGTTGCGTTGATTTCATACAGGTATGTTGATATATCATGCTTTTAGCAAAAGGTTATCTGAACCTTGCGTCGTGTCACGACGAAATAGCTTTTTCACCGGTCTGGCAAAATGGATGTACCTCCAGGTGGAATACGCAAACGACAGGGCAGTAAACCCACGCGAAGCGGTAAACCAAGACAGGAATAGCGGATAAGAAAGATTGTGATTAGCTTCTTACAGGCGGGGATCCATCGGAAGCAGGCAACCAGAATTTTACATTTGTTGCCGAAGGAACGGGGGAGCAGAGTGGATGATGATCGGAAGGGCTTGTGCCAATAAATTCAACTTCCTAAATCGGGCCCAAAAATGTGCCAAAAAAGCGGATTCTCATAACATTTGAATCTCATTTGCAAATTTCTCCGTTAAATGAATATGCCGATTCCTTTTATATATCGTCCTATCTTTGTGCCGAAGACATTTACCGATAATTGATTTATGCGCAAATTTACCTGTATTACCCTCCTTTTAGTCCATTTTATGGCCTTTTCATGGCCGGTTTTGGCTCAAAAAGAACATATCAAGGACATCCGGCCTTTACTGAAAAGCCTGACTCCGGAACAGAAGTTGCAACTGCTTAATTACTTGAGGCATTTGGGCGCCGACATAGACAACGAAATCCAGCAGGCCTACGAACGGGTTGCCATGACTAATCAGCACTATGTGGTGGAACATATCGGGTTGCTGAAAAAAGGGGAAAGCAACTGGACTCCAGCGGAGGTCAAATGGAATCGGGATACACTTCAGTTTGGCAAAATTTCGGAAGGAACGCATATTATCGACTCATTTGCCGTTCGAAATACCGGGGCAACGCCGTATCTGATCCGGGGAACCAAAACCACCTGCGACTGCCTGATCCTGAAATCGCCCGATCATCCGGTCATGCCGGGCGAAACGGCAATAGTTCGTTTTGAGTTTGACAGCCGCGGCAAAAGAGGTGTTGCAATACCGGCAATCATCATTTATGACAACTCATTTCCCAACAAACGCTCCATTCTTTACCTGAAGGGGGAAATTACACCGCGCAAAAAAATTCGAAAGAATCCTTGGGAGGATTAATGGCGGGCCATCCCCGAGTGTTGCCTTGCGCCTACCGTTTGCCGTCAATCTGTGAAATAAAATTTTGTTTTACAGGCAGGTAATTGTAGCCAACGAAATGATTAGGGCGATTTCGTGAATCATTAACAAATTTCAATGCACAACTACGTTTTTTTACCCGGTAAAAAAAACGTACTTTTGCGCCTCATTTTTTATATACATGAAAAACATTCGCAACATTGCCATTATTGCCCACGTTGACCACGGCAAAACCACCCTTGTTGATAAGATGATCCATGCCGGTCAGCTATTCAAAGAGCATGAGGTGGCAGGTGAACTGATTCTCGACAACAACGACCTTGAACGGGAACGCGGTATCACTATTTTGGCCAAAAACGTGGCAATTTCCTACAAAGGCACAAAAATTAATGTGATCGATACCCCGGGTCACGCCGATTTCGGCGGAGAAGTGGAACGCGTATTGAACATGGCCGACGGCGTGCTGCTGTTGGTTGATGCATTTGAAGGCCCAATGCCCCAAACCCGCTTCGTTTTGCAAAAAGCGCTTCAGTTGGGAAAAAAAGCCATCGTCGTTATTAATAAGGTAGACAAACCCAATTGCAACCCCGATTGGGCCCATGAAGCCGTTTTCGACCTGATGTGCTCTCTGGATGCAACCGAAGAACAACTCGACTTTCCGGTAGTGTACGGCTCTGCCAAACAAGGCTGGATGAGTCACGATTGGAATAAACCGACAGAGGACATCACGGTCCTGCTCGACGATATCATCAAACACGTGCCCGAACCGGATGCGCATGAAGGTACCACCCAGTTGTTGATTACCTCCCTCGATTTCTCCAATTATACCGGCCGGATCGCCGTAGGCCGCCTTAACCGCGGTAAACTAACGGCCAATCAGCCCGTCTCTGTTGTTAAAAAAGACGGCTCGATTCAAAAGCACCGGATCAAACAATTGTTTGTTTTCGATGGGTTGGCTAAAAAGGAAGCCGCATTCGTAGAGTCAGGCGACATCTGCGCCGTTGTAGGCATCGAAGGTTTTGAAATTGGCGATACCATCGCCGATTTTGAAAACCCGGAGGGACTTGATCCAATTTTCGTGGACGAACCCACGATGAGCATGTTGTTTACCATCAACGACTCTCCTTTCTTCGGTCAGGAAGGCAAATTCGTCACCAGCCGCCACATCCGGGAACGCCTGGAACGCGAACTGGAGAAGAACCTGGCCATGCGTATGGAGGAAACCAATAGCGCCGACTCCTTTATGGTCTTCGGCCGCGGCGTATTACACCTGTCTATCCTGATCGAAACCATGCGCCGCGAGGGATATGAGTTTCAAATTGGGCAACCAAAGGTTATCGTCCGTCAAGTGGACGGCGTGAAAAACGAACCGATGGAAGAATTGACCATCGACGTGCCGGAATCATCCAGCGGCAAGTGTATTGAGATGGTTACCCGCCGTAAAGGCGTGATGAAAAGTATGGAACCCCGCAACGACCGGTTTATTCTGCGCTTCGAAATCCCGTCGCGTGGTATCATCGGCCTGCGCTCCAACATGATGACGGCCACACAGGGCGAAGCGATTATGACACACCGCTTCCTCAATTATGAGCCCTGGAAAGGCGAAATGCCCGGCCGCCAGAATGGCTCCCTCATCGTCATGGAAACCGGTACCGCCATCGCCTACTCCCTCGACAACCTGCAGGACCGCGGTACGTTCTTTGTTGAGGCCGGTGAAGAGGTATACGAAGGTCAGGTCATCGGCGAAAATAACCGCCCGGGCGATCTGGTCATCAACGTGACCAAAACTAAAAAACTAACCAACATGCGCGCTTCAGGTTCGGACGATAAAGCCTCCCTGCCGCCGCCCCGCCGCTTCTCCCTCGAAGAAGCACTGGAATATATCCAGGAAGACGAATATGTGGAGGTGACTCCCAAAAGCATCCGCCTCCGCAAAGTCTACCTCAAAGACTTCGAACGGAAAAAATCGCAGAAAGAGTTTGTAATGGCTTAAAACGGGTTTGAGGGTTTGAGGGTTTCTGGTTTGAAAGTTCCTGGTTTGAAAGGACCTGGTTTAACCTTCAAAGCAGAAACCCTCAAACCTTCCAACCAGAAACCTTCCAACCAGAAACCTTCAAACTAATAAAAACTATTTACAAATTTTTGCGTTTGTGGAGAAATTCTATTTTTGCAGCCATTTTCAAACGCACTGCAAACGCTAATTTGGCGAATTTGAAATTTTTTCCAGTTTTCATGCCACCTTCGGGTGAATTTACCGACTCTAATCAGGCACACTCCTTGAATAATGCGGACTAAACTAAGCAGCTTCAATTTTAACCTACCCAAAGAACTTGTGGCCCAATACCCGGCTACCGAACGCGATCACAGTCGCCTCATGGTCGTACATCGGGATACCGGGAAGATCGAACACAAGATTTTTAAGGACATCCTGACTTATTTCGACGAAGGGGATGTTATGATTTTCAACAATACCAAGGTTTTTCCCGCAAGACTATATGGCCAGAAGGAAAAAACCGGCGCGAAGATCGAAGTATTTTTATTGCGCGAACTAAACCACGACGCCCGCCTTTGGGATGTGTTGGTAGACCCGGCCCGCAAAATCCGGGTAGGCAATAAACTCTATTTTGAAGATGAGAACGGAAACGACGCCCTGGTAGCAGAAGTAGTGGATAATACCACTTCCCGCGGCCGTACGATTCGTTTTCTGTTTGAAGGCCCGGAAGAAGAATTTCAACGGGAGTTATCCCGGTTGGGAAATACGCCGTTGCCAAAATACATTGAGCGGGAACCGGAAGCACTCGACCGCGAACGGTATCAAACCATCTACGCCAAAGAAATTGGTGCGGTGGCAGCTCCCACAGCAGGCCTGCATTTCAGCCGCGAACTCATGAAGCGGCTCGAACTAAAAGGAGTTCACTTTGCCGAACTGACCCTTCATATCGGTTTGGGTACCTTCCGCACAATTGACGTGGAAGATTTGTCCAAACACAAAATGGAGGCTGAATATTTCCGCATCGGCCCTACTGCTGCGGAAACCGTCAACGAAAGCAAAGTTGCCGGCAAAAAAGTTTGCGCGGTCGGTACCACGGTTATGCGCTCTATCGAAACGGCCGTTTCTGCAGAACAACTGCTCAAGCCGGTCGAAGGCTGGACGAATAAGTTTATTTACCCGCCCTACGATTTTCATATTGCCAATAGTATGGTCACCAATTTCCACCTGCCAAAATCAAGCCTGCTCATTATGATCTGTGCATTTGGCGGATTCGATCTTGTTATGGAAGCCTATAAAGAGGCCGTCAAAGAAAAATACCGCTTTTTTAGTTACGGAGACGCCATGCTCATTCTTTAAGCGAATACACCTTATTACAAACAAATCAACCGGATCACAATATATGTACTGGACACTCGAATTGGCCTCACATCTGGAAGAAGCACCCTGGCCTGCCACCAAAGACGAACTGATCGACTATGCGATCCGTTCCGGTGCACCCGCCGAGGTGATAGATAACTTAGACGAACTGGAAGACGACGGCGAATTATATGAAGGTATCGAAGATATCTGGCCGGACTATCCACGCCATGACGACTTCTTCTTCAATGAGGATGAATATTAGCAAAACAGCCAAATATGGCCATGCGTTGCTATGCCGGCCCGTCCGGTAGGCTTGGCTTCTGATTAATATTCATGCGCCAGAGGTTCTCCTCTGCCATTTTTGCGAGAGCCATCCCCGTTTCGGGGGTGGCTCTCGTTTTTTCATCATACCCGCTCCTTAAACTCATCGGCTTGGCCATAATCAGGTTTAAAAAGTTAGTTAACCTAAGTTGTTGGTTATCAATACAAAATTTATTTTTTTATTCTAAAAAAAATCCGACAAATACACTAAAATGTCCTTTTTATAAATCACTAATCCCCCTACTTTTGTATTGTAAAAAGAATACCCCCCGAAACAAACTTCGAAGAATCATTCACCCCAACAAATTCTGCGTTTTTACTCCCCCTTCAAACCCGATGAAAAATCGGGTAAACTATTGCTCGGAACAATACCCAACAACACTACACAAAACACAAAAACAACAATTCCGCCCATGGATACGAGCAACAAAGCATTGTTTTTTAGCAGATTGCCCATTCTCGCCGCCCTCAATCCCGCAGAACTGGAACAATTGGCTGCATTTGCCCAATTCAGACGCGCTCCTAAATTCCAGTTCATTTTTATGCCGGACGAGCCGGCCGACTACCTGTATTTCCTGGTGCGCGGCCGCTTGAAGACCGGAACGTTTTCTCCCGACGGCCGGGAAGTGATCAAAGAAATCATGCAATCGGAAACACTTTTTGGCGACTTGGCCCTGGCCGGCGAAACCACCCGCAGTGAATTCGCCCAGGCTCTGCACGATGAAGCGGAATATTTAGCCGTTAAGGTGACGGACTTTCAACAACTGATGCAACACAATCAACGATTAATCTTCTCTTGTCTGCATCACCTGAGTCAACGCCTCCAACGGGTAGAAGAACGCCTCGCTAAATTGGTGCTCAAAGACGCCCGGGAACGGATTATCGAGTTTCTGGTTGAAGCGGCCGGGCGTGAAGGCCGGCGGGTCGGATATGAAACTTTGGTTAAACACTACCTGACCCAACAAGATATTGCCAACCTCACCGGTACAAGCCGGCAAACCGTCACCTCCGTGCTCAATGACCTGCGAAAATCCAACCTGATCTATTTTAACCGGAATAGTATTCTTATTCGCGATATTGAAAAATTGGCTTAACCCCCGATACCCGCACACAAATAAACCTACTGCAAGTTTGATGTTTTGTCGAAGACTTCCTGTGTTTCAGGAGGTCTTTCGATATTTATATGGCATACGTCTGGCCCTCTTCGGCGGCATACGATTCGGCAAATACACCACGTGCCTCGGCGAGATGTTGATCGGCACTGGTATAACGCCCGGAAAAGTGGCCGAGCAGCAGTCTTTTTACCCCGGCCGAACGGGCAATTTCGGCAGCCTGAACGGCCGTAGAGTGAAAGGAAAGTCCGGCTTCCGCGCGGTGCTCTTCGGTAAACGTGGCTTCATGATAAAGCAAATCTACACCGGCAACAACTTCCCGGACGATTTCTGAAGGGGCAGTATCGCTGCAAAACGCAAACGACCTGGGTGGGCGCGGCGGCAAGGTGAGCGCTTCATTCGGGATTAACCGACCATCGGACAAATTCAAATCCGCGCCGGCTTTAATGCCCGGTATCAGTTGTACCGGAATGTCGAATTCGACAATCTTTTCCTTTCGGATATTGCGGGGCCTGGACTTTTCCCGAAACAACCAGCCACTACAGGCAGTACGGTGATTTAGCGGGATGGTGGACACTTCCACATGTTTGTTTTCAAAAACGATCTGTGAAATACTCGTATCCACTTCCGTACACGCTATTGGATAAGGAAAAACAATGCCGCAAATACGCGCAGTGTGTTCAATAAGTTCGCGCAACCCCGGAGGTGAAAATATTTCCAGTTTTTTGGTGCGTTGTTTCAGGCAATATGAGGTCAGCAAACCGATCAACCCGAAAACATGGTCGCCATGCAAGTGACTGATAAATATTTGCTGAAACCTGTCGCAGGGCGCCCGGAAGCGGTATAACTGATGTTGAGTGCCTTCGCCACAATCAATCAGAAAATAATGATTTTCGACTTGAAGCACCTGGGCGGTGTAATTCCGGCCCTGAAAAGGGCCACCGGCGCCGGTACCGAGGGTGGTGAGTTGCATAGCCTAATATCCTGAATTTCTAAAATATGCTCCATTAAATTACTACTCTTCCCAACCGTTTTGCCAAGTCATTCCTGGCCTCCTGAACCTTTTTTTGGATGCGCATAAACCGCTCAAGATTAATCAAATCGCCGGCCTCATCAGCAGTTTTTATCCTGGCCGGATTAATTGATTTACACAGTTTATCCAATTTGCTTAATCTGAACCGGTCCACACCCTCGCGAGTCTCTTTATCAAAGTTAAATTCCGGCAAAGGTTGATTTTGAAGCGGAAACCCCTTTTTTTCCCAGTTAGGCGAATACTCCCATCGGCTTGAGTCGGCGAGAATATCTACCGCCAGATCGTGTATTTCTTTTGATTCATGCCTTAAAAAATGCTCCTGCGTCACTACTTTATGATCCAACAGCAGCGCATAACACTCCTGGGCAATTCGCCCGTAAAGGCTGTTATCAAAAGCATTCAGGGATTCCTCAATATCGGTCAGTATGTATTCGGCGACACTGATATTTTCGTTCTGAAGAACGCTTCCGCCAAACTTCACCAGGAGTTCTATAATATGGCGCTCTTTATACTCATCACCCTGTTGCGCAGGCCGCTCCCGCACAGAAACCGCTATGTTAGGCTCCAGCATGTCCGGGCTCGGATGTGCCGCCGGTGAATCGCTCGCAGCGCCGGGCTGCCTGGATTCTTTTTCTGCTTTTTTCCGCAGGCCCGCGGTAATCATCTTATTCGTTTCAGCATACAACACCTCCTCCGACGCATCGAGCAAGGTGGCGCATTCTTTCAGGTACACGCCCCGTTTGATCGGGTCCGGTATTTTGGCGATACTGCCCATAATATCCTTGATCAGGGCAGATTTTTTAATCGGGTCGCCCTGGGTTTCCTGGAGCAGCAACTGGGTTTTGAATAAAATAAAATCCTTTGCCTGTTTAACGATAAATTCACCAAACGCCTCGCTTCCAATCTTTTGCACAAAACTATCCGGGTCTTCGCCATTCGGAAGCAACACGATTTTGACGTTTAAATCCTGTTCCAGCGCCAAATCGAGCCCGCGCAAAGCGGCTTTGATACCCGCCGGGTCGCCGTCGTATAAAATCTTGAGGTTGGCGGTATTGCGCTTGATCAGTTGCAGTTGCCCTTCCGTCAGCGAGGTGCCGCTGCTGGCCACCACGTTTTCGATACCCGCCTGGTACAGCGAAATGACGTCCATATAACCCTCTACCAGAATACACTCGTCTTGTTTACGAATGGCTTTTTTGGCTTGAAAAGCGCCGTAGAGGGTTTTGTTTTTGACATAAATCTCCGTTTCCGGACTATTGATGTACTTGGGAATGGTTTTGTCGGACGACATGGTGCGCCCGGCAAATGCCGCCACTTTACCCGACATATTGTGAATGGCAAACATGACCCTGCCCCGGAAAAAATCGCGGGTACCATCGGCGCTGCACAGCCCTACTTTTTTCAGCAGGTCGAGACTATGGCCGGCTGCTTTGGCGCGTTGTACCAGCAGGTCGCGCAGGTCGGGCGCATAGCCGAGCCCGAAAGCGCGGATGGTTTCCTCCCGCAGGCCGCGTTGTTTGAAATAAGAGAGCGCAACGGATTTGCCTTCGTCGGTATCGAACAATTGTTCCTGAAAATGCCGGAGTCCGAAGTCATTGACGATGTAAAGCGAATCGGAAAACTGAATTTCGGCGATCTGCTCCGGCGTACGCTCCACTTCTTCAATCTCGATATTGTACTTGCGGGCCAGCCAACGCAGCGCATCCGGATAGGTGAAACTTTCATGTTCCATCAGAAACGTCACCGCGTCGCCACCTTTTCCGCAGCCAAAGCACTTAAAAATGTTGCGTGCCGGGCTTACATTGAAGGAGGGGGTTTTTTCATTGTGAAACGGGCACAATCCAAGCAGGTTCACCCCGCGCTTGCGCAAGGTGACGAAATCCTCCACGACCTCCTCAATACGAACGGCATCGAGAATATCCCGTACTGTTTTTGGTGGAATCATGACCGGAACCCGTTTTTATTTAAAAAGATATTGGCCGAAGATTACAACCTGATCAATATTTGAAGTCCGGCGCCCTATCCTTCAAAGTGCAGCGAAATCGTAAACGTACGCGAAAGCACCTTTTCCAGAATATTGCTTTGTTCCAGTTGATCGTTGAAAATCAGCACATTATTGATGCCTTGCGATACTTTAAATTCCGGGGAGAAAATAAAATAAGGGAAAAAGAACTGTATGCCGGCGCCGTATTCAAACTGAAAATCCGTCGGCGCAATTTTCACCAACCCGGCAGCCTGGCGTGTTCGGGAGTCGCTGGCGACATCGAACACATATTTTACACCTGCGATCAGAAACAAGCGGAAATCATGATAAGGCACCGATTTAAACCGCACCTGAAACGGCATTTCCACAAAAACCGACTCAATGCGGCGGGTTTGAGCAAGTGTCCCACCGCCTGGCGGGGCATAGCGGATATTGCGCTCCACGAAAGACAACGTCGGTAAAAACCGCACATCAAAATACTGCCCGATTTTCAGATTCGACACGATCCCGAGGTTAAAACCCGGCCCGTTCACCGCTTCAGCCCGGCTGAAGGAGTCGTTCAGGATAAAATCTTTGGAGTGATACACCCGGTAATCACTTTGGTTGTACCCCAACGTGATCCCGAAATAATAAGATTTTGCCTGAAAGTCTTTGTAGTTAAAATTGTGCCCCTGTGCCCGCTGCGCGGAAACATTCCCAAGCGACAGGAAGAAAAGGACAACAAGCAAAAGGCACGGGGTTAGGGGCGAAAAATGGCAAATTTGCTTCATACCCTGTGCCTCCGGCAACTTGTTTATTGCGCTTTTACGGCGTAGTAAATTGAACATATTCCAAGCGTAAGTCGTTCGCATCGTGGATTTTGATAACCGGTTTTGGATAAAATAGTGAGAAAATTATCGCCTTCGGGGAATGCCTGTACACTTTCGAACAAATAGGTGTATGCCCGAATGTCACGGCTGGTTAAACGTCCGATGAGGGGTAAAACGTATTTGAAGTAAGTATTGTACAGCTGTTTGAAGGGAAAAATATTCGGTCGTGAAAACTCCAGAATGACCGCCTGACCGCCAGGCCGCAGCACACGAAGCATTTCAGCCAGGCCGCGCTCCAGGTGTTCAAAGTTCCGTACGCCGAAAGCGACCGTCACGGCATCGAAGGATTGATCGGGAAACTCCAGGTTTTCGCTGTCGCCGGTTTTAAGTTCTATCAGCGATTCCATGCCCTGATCCCGGATTTTCTGCCGGCCAAAATCGAGCATCTGATTGGCTATATCAATACCGACTATACGCTTCGGTTTCAATATTTTAGCTGCCAAAATGGCGACATCCGCCGTACCGGTAGCCACGTCTAAAATCTCCTGTGGGCGCCCGGCCTTCAAATATCCCAAAGCCCGTTTGCGCCACCAAACATCTACGCCAAGCGACAATACCCGGTTGAGCAGGTCGTACCTCGGCGCAATTTTGTCGAACATACGTTCAACCTGGGCTTTTTTACTTTCGTCCGCGTTGTAAGGCGTGACAGTTGATTTTTCTTTCATAATTTATGATAAGGCGGGCAAATTTAACTATTTTATGGCTTCTGGTACCGAGGTTTGAGGGTTTCTGGGTTTTGGGGTTGGGGTTGGGGGGCCCGGGGCCCCCCCCCACCAACCCCTAAAACCAGAAACCCTCAAACCTCTTTTTACCCTAATTGTACGTTTTCAACTATTTCGAGTCCGTACCCAATAAATCCTGTGCGGGGGCGGGGATTGTTGGTCAGGAGCCGGATTTTGCTGATGCCCAATTCACGCAGAATTTGGGCGCCGACGCCAAAATCTTTTTTTCCCATGCTGGTATGCAGTTCAAACTTTTCCGGCTCGCCGTCGTCGGCGAATTGTTTGTAAATTTTGAGCCGGGTAAGCAGGTTGGATTTATCGCCCTGGCGCAGGTACACGAACGCGCCTTTGCCGGCATCTGCAATTGTTTTGAGGGAGAATTGTATTTGGGTGCCGTAATCGGCGAGCAGGTTGCCCAGGATACCGCCGGTTTCTGACCAGGAATGTACCCGCACCAGCACCGGCTCGTCTTCCCGCCACTCGCCTTTTTTCAGTACCAGGTGGCAATCGCCACTGGAAACATCCGTAAAAACGACGGCGTCGAACTCGCCGTACAGGGTTTTCATGGTCGTGTCCATTTCGCGGCGGATCAGGCGCTCGGTGCGCATCCGGTAAGCCACCAGGTCGTCGATGGAGATAATCCGAAGGTCAAATTGTTTGGCCACTTCTATCAGTTCCGGCAGGCGTGCCATCGTACCATCGGGATTCAGAATTTCCACCAGAACACCGGCCGGGGAAAAACCGGCCATACGGGCCAGATCGACGGCGGCTTCGGTATGACCGGTGCGACGCAGTACACCGCCCGTTTTGGCACGCAGCGGAAAAATATGTCCGGGCCGGGCGAAATCACTGGGTTTGGCCTGCAAATTGGTCAGGTGCCGGATTGCGGTGGCGCGGTCGTAAGCGCTGATACCGGTGGTGCAGCCGTTGCCGATCAGGTCGATCGATACCGTAAAGGCCGTTTCGTGCAGCGCCGTGTTGGCACTCACCATCAGGGGCAGGCCTAGTTCATCGGCGCGCTTTTCCTCGATGGGCGTACAAATCAATCCGCGGCCGTGCATCGCCATAAAATTGATGATTTCCGGCGTAATAACTTCTGCGGCGCAAATAAAATCACCCTCGTTTTCGCGGTCTTCGTCGTCTACGACAATGATAACTTTGCCGGCACGCAGGTCGGTGAGGGCTTCTTCGATGGTATTAAGTTGGAAAATGTCGGACATATTTAACATGTATTATTCCCGTGTGGTTCGCTGCCAGGTGTTTTCCCGAATGCCGCGCAACCACTTAAAAAAACCGTCTATCAGGGCAATATTCATTGCCGCAAAATAGGCCAGGTTTTTGACGAGAGGGATTGGTTTTATCTTTAACCGGTTCTGTAAAAAATTCAATGCAAAAACGACCAACGCGGCGGCAGACAACACCCAAAACACCGGCCGATAAAAATGGTTGAGCAGCGCCAAAACGGCCAGCGACAAGTAAGCGGCCAGCAGGAAAAAACCGCCGAACCAACGCAGTACTTTATGCGAAAAAAAGGCAAAACCAAGCCGCGTCACCGGTGGCAACACCCAGTGCCGAAACCGGGCGAGGTTCTGAAAACTGCCGGCAGCAATACGTTTTTTGCGACGATACTCGTCGGCTACCCGGTGGGTGGCGCCTTCGTGGCAAACGGCTTCCAGGTCGTTAATCGCCGCGTACCCTTTTTCCAATACCCGGAAAACCAGCCAAAAATCATCTACCAGCGAATTCGGCGGTACGGGCTCAAACAAATCGGCACGCAGGGCGTAGCAACCGCCAAAAGGGCCGATCATCATACCCCAGGTCAAACCTTCCCGGTGTTTCAGCAGCACTTCGCCGCTCAGATAGCGCTCTTCACTTTGGCTAATCCCTTCTGACCGCAGCCCGATACCGCGCATGTGCGCATCCACAACGCCGATTTTCGGGTTTTTAAAATGGCGGACTAACCGGTACAACGTGTCCGGCTCCAGCATCACGCTGGCGTCGGTGAGCAGAAAGACTTGAGGCGATTCGCATGCCGGCGCGTTTATCTGCGCCTCGCTCATTCCGGCTTTTGCCAGCCGGGCCAAATCGTTAATCACCGGAGGTTTGCCCCGGCGTTGCAAAAAATCATGAAACTGAATCGGAAATACCGGGTTTTGCACTATAAAATCCCGGATAATGGCTGCCGTTCCGTCGTCCGAGCAATCGGAGCCGATGTAAAGGTGCAATTTCCCGGGCGGATAATGTAGCGCCCGCAGGCTCGCGAGTTTTTCGGCGATCACCCGTTCTTCGTTGTACACCGACATCAAGACGGCTACCACAGGCAAACCCGGATCATCCGACGCAAACACTTGTGTATTGGGTTGTTTTCCCTTCGCCAGGGCGCGCAGGAGCAAGGGATAAAACAGGTAGCTGTGGGCAAGACCCAGCACACTGCCCCAAAAGATGATTTGCGCGAAAACCTCCATCGGGGGCAAAGGTAATTTGGGAAAACGGGATATAAGATAGAGAAGGGAGAATTTGATTTGGCGGCAGTTCAATCTCTTCTTCACTCCCCCGTCCAAACTACTTTTCCTGTAACCACGCCGTCAACCACAACCCAATATACGCCTTCACCGCCAACAGCCGGCCGCATTTCCACCTGTTCCGATCCCGCGCTTAGAGCGGCTACCTGTTCATAAACAACCTGGCCGAGGCCGTCGATCATCTGTATCACAACCCTGGAATCAACTGCACCCGGCGGCATTTTGACGAAAAAAGAGCCCTTGGCCGGATTGGGCCGAATGCTCATACCCGCTTCGGCACCCTGCTCCTCCTGCCATTCCAATGGTTCGGTTTGGCCGTCCGCCCGGTAGGCTTCGGCGCGCAAAGGAGCCTGCTCCAAAACAAGCATCTCCCCCACCCTGCCGCTCCGCAATGCGCGTACTTCGAGGGTAATAACCGGATCAAAATTCGTTAATGTCGCTACTTCGTCAAACCAACAGAGCGCTAAGCGGCCGGCCGCTACATGCCAGGCTTCGGGACCAAAACCCGGCAGACGGTCCGATTCAACACGGAGTATCTGAAACGCATCCGGGTCGAAACGTAAAGCCAGTTGCAAACCCTGGTACGTACCCGATGCGCCGGCGCGCAAATGAATCCGGTTGATTGCACCGGCTTCCATCCATGAGTTTTCGAGCAAAACCGGTAAACGGCTTCCGTTCCGGTCCTCCGCGTTGCCGGTTGCCCCGGCGGGGTCGGCGTTGCCGTTCACGTCGCCTTTTTTTATGGCATAAAACACCGGGCATTCCAATGGGCTAATCGTGTCCATGGGTGGTGAGAACACCCAGGAATTGACATTGGGCAGGCTGTCGTACACACCGAGAATAAGTTTGCGCAATTCAATAATATCGAACGTGGTTAGCGTGCCGGAGCCGTTGGCATCGCCGGCCACAAATTGCCAGGGATAAAGGAAAGGTTCTATCCCCAGGATTTGTTTATTGATCTGCAACAAATCAAGCGTGCTGACGCCGTTCAACTGGTCGTTATTTTTGGCCGGCACGGCCTGATAAAAAGGGATGTTAGGCAAACCTGAAAAATCTTCCAGGGAAAAATCGCCATCCGTGATCTGCCTGGTTGCCGATACACCGCCCGGCACGGAAACCGTCATGGCGTAGTTTTGCAAGGTATCGTTTTGATAGGTGTTGATGTGACATTTTGGAAGTACTTGCAGCAGTTGCGCAATTTCCTGACTGAGTAGATTCATGGTTGCCGCAGGTCCGCTACCGCGCACATCAAATACGACTTCGCCGGTACCGGGTTTTATCACCACAAAAGTCGGCGTGCCATAAAACGGCCCGAACTGGCCGCTTTCATA
>CAUJEY010000282.1 GCA_963169325.1 Bacteroidota bacterium | reverse complement strand
GGCGCCGGCACAACCGGATGGCCGGTTATAGAAGGATAATTGGGAAAATACGAAGTCCACCCCCTTAAAAACAATACAAGCCTGATTTGAGCCAACGGTGTAAGGCTATACTGGAAACGCCGAGGCAAAAAATTGAAGGGGCGGATCGCCCCTTCAAAAAGGCCTAATTTGCACTAACGGAGCCCGATTGACTAAAATATCGCATCAAATAAATAAAAATAACTCTTCGCGCTTGTTTATCAACATAGAAGAATGACAAACGTAGGGTATGCACATTCACCACATTTAAAACACATTGCCCACATTGACCACATTAATTCTGATACACCTGCATTGCTCCGTTATTATTTGCCACGACGATAATCCGTTTTCCGCCGGCGCTGCGCAGGCCGGCTAGGTCGCGTGCTTCCCCGGCGGCCCAGAAACCGCTGTTCAGGTTGCTGCGCCAGTTGAATTGGCCTTTCCCGTCGCCTAGTAAGAGAGCGCCGGTGCCTGCGTCACAACGGTTAGTCTCTACTTCAAAGCCGTATTTGTTGCCGGCAAGCAGGATGTCCGGTTTGCCGTCGCGGTTAAAATCGTCGATCACAATACCTTGAACGGGAGATACTTGTGCTTGAATAGGGAGGGCGTGGCGAACAAACTTACCGCCCTGGTTTTCCCACCAGCAGGTTTCGAGGTCGTAGCAATAGAGGTTGAGTGCCGCGTCGAGGTCTTTTTGCGGCCACACCATGTCCATGGTGGCGTAACCATAGTCTTTGGCATAGAGCAATTTCTTTTTCAGGATCGGCATTTGTTTGTTCAGCACTTCTTTTTGCACCAACGGATATAATTTTCCGGCTTCGTAATAGGCTGTAATCGGATCAATGGTGCCGTTGTTGTCGAAGTCTTTGGCAAAGCAGCGGAAGGGCGCTTCAGGGGAGGCGGTAAAGCGGGTATTGCGGCCCAGGTTACCGGTGACGAGGTCGAGGTCGCCGTCGCCGTCGAGGTCGGCCGTAGCGAGCCGGTACCAGAGTCCGTTCGTTTTGTCGAGTCCGGATTGCGTGGTAACGTTTTGTAACTTGTTGTTGATCAGTTTAAAAATAGTCACCGGCATCCATTCTCCCACGACGATCAGTTCGGGTTGCGCGTCGGCGTCCACATTGGCCCAAACGAGATCGGTGACCATGCCGCAGCGCTCGAATTCGGGCGCCACTTCGGCGGTTACATCGGTGAAACGGGTGCGGTCGTTGCGCAAAACGGTGCTGCGGGGGATGAGCGGCCATTTGGCCGGCGTCACGCGCCCGCCGACAAAGAGGTCCTGGTCGCCGTCGGCGTCGTAGTCGTGGGCTACCACCCGCAGGGCGACATCCTGGCCGGGCGGTATGGCGCCTGCTGCGGGGGCAAAATTGCCTTTGCCGTCGGTATTGATATACAGCCGGTTTTGCCAGGCTTGGAGTGCGGTGGCTTCGGCGCCGCCACTGACCACGAACAAATCCTGGTCGCCGTCGGCGTCGGCATCAAAAAAGACGGCGCCGTGGTCTTCAAATAATTTACTCGCCTCCCAGGTCACTGCGGAAACGGGCCGGAAGGTTCCGCCCGGCGTTTGCACGAACAGCGCGGCCGGATGATCGAAGGTGTTGCCGATAAACACGTCGTCGAGGCCGTCGCCGTTCACATCGCCTTTGGCGAGCAACGGGCCGAGATCGGTCACTTTCCAGGTGTTGAGGGGCCAGTTTTCAAAATCGTTGAATTCGTTTTCGGTATGGTTGAATTTCAGGCCGGAGGCGGCTGTTTTTTCTACAAAAAATTCCGCCGCGGGCTGTGCCGGTCCGATGTGCGGGCTGTAGCCCGAAGCATCGATGTTTTTTAGGATAAGACGTTGATTAGCAGCAATATTATCAAGGGTTTGAACTTTTCCATCGGGCCAGCGCACGGTCAATTTATCCACTTTTTGGGTGCTGCCGAGTCCGAAGTGCAACAAGTGTTCCACGGAGGAAAAAATGCCGCGGGTAGGGTAGAGTTCGAGGTATTGTTGCCGGCCGTTGTTGTAGGTAATGGTAGCGGATGCGCCAACAGCAAAGGGGTTGGTGGCGCTGCCCTGGAGTTTTAGTTGCAGGTAGTTGCCGCCGGGTTTACCTTTTGTTTTGTTTTCATAAATAAAAGCCGGTTGTTCGAGGTTGTTCACCACCAGGTCAAGGTCGCCGTCGGCATCGAAGTCGGCCCAGGCGGCACCGCAGGACCAGGCAGCGGGAATCGTCATCCATTTACCGCCGGCGTCGCCGAATTGCCAGTTGTCGCGGTTTTGGAAACAAAAATTGCGGACTTTAAACGTCGGAATGAGTTGCAGGAAATCATTTAAATTGGGATAGGCATCGCGCAATTGTTTACCCTGGCTTTCTTGTCTGACCTCCGGGAATGTAAAATCTGCAAAATCACGGCTGGATACCTCGCGCCGGTAACCGTTAGTCACGTGCATGTCTCGCAGGCCGTCGTTATCCATATCAAATAACAAGCCGCTCCACGACCAGTCCGTTTGAAACACGCCTGCGAGGCAGCCCACATCGCTGAAGGTGCCGTTGCCATTGTTGCGTTGAAGGACATTGCGCACGACCGGCTCAAAATAGCCGTGTTGTATGATAGCCGTATATTTGCTAATGGAGTTGCCGGCGATGAGCGATTTACGTCGGTAGTTGTTGGCTGCGAGCATATCTGCGGCGAACAAGTCTATCAGACCGTCATTGTCGAAGTCGGTCAGGTCGGTGCCCATGGTATGCTGGGAGCTATGTTTAAAATACTGACTCATCCGGTTGGTAAAGGTCCCGTTTCGGTTATTGATATACAGCATATCGGGCTGCAAAAAGTCGTTACCGACGTAAATATCGGGGTAACCATCGCGGTTGAAATCGCTTACGGATACGCTGAGGCCGTAGGCGAGGTTCCAGATGCCGGCTTGTTTGCTTATATCCTTAAAACCACTCGAGGGGCCGTCGTTTCGGTAGAGCCGGTCCGAATCATAAGGGCCTTTAGGTTCCAGCAAGGGAACATATTTGCCGTCGGGGCCGCGATTTGCTTCTAATTTATTGGAATGTACTTGTTCCGTAGGGTAGTTAAGCAGGTAGCAGTCGAGGTCGCCGTCGTTGTCGAAGTCGAAAAAATTGGCGCCGGTACAGGCGCTTTGGTCATTGAGGCCGTATTCAGCGGCTTTATCGCTAAAGGTCAGATCGCCGTTATTAACGTACAGCTTATTCCTCCGGGTTTCATTGTTCTCCACGCCGGCGCGGCACACGTAAAAATCCATCCATCCGTCGTTATTAATGTCCACGGCTGTGGCGGCCGTTTCAAAACCTTCTTCGGAGCCGACGCCGGCGGCATCGGTGATGTCTTTAAATTTGAGGTTGCCCTGGTTGAGGTAAAGCCGGTTTTTACCGTTACTGCAGATGAAGTAAATATCGGGCAGGTTATCGTTGTTGATATCTGCAACTGCCAGCCCACCGCCATTATATATATTGATATTTGTGGTGATGTTATTTTCGTAGGTCTCGATAATCGTGTTCTGGAATTCAATGCCGGTTTGTTCCGGCGTGAGCAATTGCATAACGGGATCAGAGGCGGTAAGTGTTTCTTCTCCCACTTTACTTGGGTCCAGGTCGCTGCCGGGGTCATTTTTACAGGCGACTACACCTATAATTAGATACAGACAAATGCCCGCAGTAAAAACAACGGAGAAAAGAACTGTGAAACGAGAAGGTATTACTTTTGCCATGTCTGAAAAAATTGCACGTATAAACGGCAAAGGTACTTTCTAATGGCAAATTGGGAGAAGTTTAAACGTTGGCTCGTTGAGCCCATTGACGGTCACGTGCTGGGGCTGTTCCGGATCATATTCGGTTTGTTTATGGCCTACGAGGCCTTCGTGTACTACCGGATGGGTTTGATCCGCGACGGTTTGCTGGCGCCGCAAATATTATTCAAGTACGACGGTTTGGGTTGGATTCAACCATTGTCTGAGCCGGCCATGTTGGCAATTTTGGTATTGATGGGCATCTCCGGCTTGCTAATCGCGTCGGGGCTGTTGTTTCGTTGGGCTTGTTGGGGATTTGTTTTGTCGCTGAGTTTTTTCCTGTTCCAGGATAAAAGCTACTTCAACAATCACATTTACATGTTTATCCTGGTGGGCGTTTTGCTGCGTTTTACAGATGCGGACCGTTTTTTGTCGCTTCGCAGCCGGGTGTACACGGCGATCCCACGCTGGCAGCAGTTTATTTTGGGGGCGCAGGTGATTATCGTTTATTTTTATGGCGGCCTGACGAAACTCAAGTTCGACTGGTGGTTCCACCAGGAGCCGGTCAGGAGTATGGTCGCTCGGTTTCCGGCAACGCACTGGCTGGCGCCGTTGTTTAAAACGGACTTCACCATTTACACGCTCGCTTTTGGCGGCCTGCTGCTGGATATTCTGGCGCCGCTCCTACTTTGGTACAAACCGGTAAGGCGCTATGCACTGGCGCCGTTTTTCTTATTTCACCTGGCGAATTCCCGGATTTTTAACGACATAGGCATTTTTCCATTTGTTATGCTGACGTCTCTGATCCTGTATTTTGAAACACATGAAATTCCGCTGCTTCGCAATTGGGCGAACAGGATGCCGGACAACGGCAAAAAAGACAAAAAGAAAACGGCGACCGCTGAAGTAAAACCATCGATACCGGTAACCACGACGTTTACCAGGTATGCGCTGGCCGGTTATTTTGTTTTTCAGTTGGTTTTCCCCTTTCGGGGTTATTTTTTACCGAACCTGATGGACTGGACCAGTATTGCACGGAATTTTTCCTGGCGTATGAAGGTGGATACCCGGCCCATAGAAGAAATGGCATTCAGTGTCGTGGATCCGCGTACCGGCCAGGTATCGCAAGTGGATATCCGGTCTTTTGTGAACGATATGCAGGTGATAAATCTGGCCGCCGATGCGCGTTCTGTGGCGGCTTTTGCCCGGCGAATTCGGGAAGAAGTAGCCGGCCAGGGCATACCCAATGCCATCGTGAAGGCGCGTATACGGGTACGGTACAACGGCCGGCCGGCGCAATTTTTCGTCGATCCCGAAGTTGATCTGGCTTCAGTGACGTACAGCCCGTTTAAAAAGCTGGATTGGGTGGTGCCGTTGGTGGAGTGAGGTGGTGGCCTCTCGCTCACCCCCCCTGCCCCCCTCAAGGGGGGAAATGAGGCCGGCTACGCCGACCATCTGCCGTAGCACATGAAAAGGACGGCGTAGCCGGCCACAGTTCCCCCCTTGAGGGGGGCAGGGGGGTGAAAAATACCAAACCTGAGATCAAATTTTCCTACCTTCGTAAAACCAACGCACCAAAATGGAAAATAACTTTCACTACAACCGATCTCTAAAGCCTTATGCCCGAGATCATCGCAATGCCGGCACAAAAGCTGAAATCAGGCTTTGGAGTGAACTGCTTCGAGGCAGCCAAATGGCAGGGTATAGATTTTTGCGACAAAGACCTGTATCAAAGTACATTGCAGATTTCTTTTGCAAAGAACTTTGCCTAATAATCGAGGTGGATGGTTACTCACACGATTTCAAAGAGGCGGAAGCGTACGATACCATACGTCAACAGGAATTGGAAGCACTTGGCTTCTCGGTACTGCGTTTTAGCGATCAGGCAGTGTTGGAGTGCCTGCCTGATGTGGCTGAAAGTATTTACGGCTGGATTCAGGAATTTGAAAAAACGCATGGCAGGCTCATAGGCAAAAGAAGCAGGCGATTGGAGGAAGAGGAATAGGGGTAGCTGCGGCAACGCAAAACGCGAAGTGGCTGGCTCGCATGCGAAAAGGACGGCATAGCCGGCCTCAATTCCCCCCTTGAGGGGGGTAGGGGGGTGAGACACGGCAAATTACGTTCACCCCCCTACCCCCTCAAGGGGGGAATTGAGGCCGGCTACGCCGTCCATCCACTTGTGTCAAAATCCCCCAATATGCCCTGCATAAAGCGATTTCAGAAAAAATATTTCCCCACAACATTAATTCTAAGAAAACAGAAATATATTTGTGCGGCGATATGGCACCCTTTACTTGTTTTAATCCACACTAATCGTAATCTCATGAGTGCAGGCATACCTGGGCAGCGCTCACGCCCGGTACGAACAGCAAAATAAAAAAGCTGTTTTTTCCCGCCCTCTTCCTCTTGGTTCCGGTTTTTTTGGCAAGAAATTTGCTACTGTTATAACGACGTCCTTCCACGCTGCCATGTACGGCGCAGTTCCGATTCGTCGGAGTTTAAGGGTTGACTTGTAAATTTTTCGCGCCTGCGCGGTCATTTTTATATTTAATCTCATGAAAATAAGCTGTACGCTGTTTCACGGATACTACAGTTTTTCTTTTTCGGGTATTGCGGGCACGGAATCTTCCATACCCTCCATACTTTTTATATTTTAATGCCTGAGCCGGCTCGCCTTGTTGCGTTGCCGGCTATCGTATTTTGTAATCAAACATCTTTTAACTTAAATTTTTTTTAACACATGAAAAGAACGTTCGCAAATCAGAGCCTTATGTCGCTCGTAGCGGGGTTCTTCCTTTTTGGAATACTGATGCTGACGGCGAATCGCTCCGAGGCTCAGACCAATTGGATGCAACCGGCTCAAGCACAACAGGCCATCAAAACTGAAATGGGCAATCTGCGGAATATTGTTGCCGCTAATCCCCCCGCTTCGGCGTCGTACAACGATGCAATGATCCATGCCTACTATTACAAGGCCATTTACGCTCGCCTTGAGGAAGGGATGACCGTTCCGGATGCGGTTAACAGCTCGCTTTCCATTTTTCCTATGGGCGGTAATAACCAGTCGTTTGACGTGGTTGCCATGCCCAGCGGTATTACCGTTCCGGTAGACAAAGCAAAACGCGCCGGCTTGTTGCTCGACGCCACGGCTTTGTTGTCCCAGTAGTTTTTCCGGTTTTTATCACCGGATTATCATTCTTTTTGTAATGTAAAAACAATAATTTCATCTCATGAAAAAGAGAAATACAACAATTTGGGGCTTGATGTTGCTGGGTTGCCTGTTTAGTGTTCAGGCTTTCGCCCAGGTCAATGTCAACCACCCTGTTTCGGGTAATGCGGGCACGTTCACGATCACGCCGCCCAATACCTGTTCCTTTAACTATTATGATGACGGCGGCCCTGCCAACGGCTACGCTACCTCTATTTTCGGCTCTCAGGTTTCCTTTGCACCGAGTGCTGCCGGAAGAAAAATTAACGTTGCGTTCTCTTCCTACGCTACGGAAGCCGGTTGGGACTTTCTGACGGTTTATGACGGTCCTTCCACCGCTTCACCGTTTATCGCCTCGACATCGGGCGGCGTACCGCCGACCAACCTCCCGGGCAATATCGTGCGCGCCACGGCTGCTAACGCCAGCGGCGCCCTGACGTTCGACTTTTTCTCCGACTTTAGCTTTAACGCTCCCGGTTGGGAGGCCGTAGTGACGGAGGTTGACCCGAACGCGGCTGCTTGCTCGATTATCGCCCCGGCTAACGTGGTGGTATCGACGGGTGCTGCAGACTGCACTGCTTCGCCGGTTGTGGCTACCCCGACTTTCAGCCCCGGTGGCTGTCAGTCGTCTTACCAGGTGCAATACCGTGTCAACGGCGGTGCTCCGGTCATTTTGGCCCAGCCGCTGCCTGCCACAATCACATTGGCATCGATCCCTAAAGGAACGAATACCATTACCTGGCAATTGGTAATAGCTTGCGGCGGTACCGTCGTATCACAGGCTACCCAAACCGTCACGGTTGCCGACATGACGCCGCCGGTTGTTTCTTGCCCGGCCAGCGTTACGCTTAACCTCGCTCCTGGCGCTTGCGATGCTATTTTTAGCTATGACGTAGGCTTTACGGACAACTGCCCGTTGCAGGTTAACCAGGCCGCTTGGGCTGTGGATACCTCGGCGCCGCTGCTGCCTAACTCTTCGCTTTCTTGCAGTGCAGGCCCGAACCACTACTTCCAGGTGCTGACCCTGCCTGCCGGCGCGTTTGCCAATGGTTTCAGCGCAACTTATGCCCGTATCGGCGTAAACAGCGCGTACTCCCAGGCCGCTACGTTCCAGGTTCGTTTGCACCGCCTGATCAACCCGGCGCTGCCGTACAACGTGGCTGCTGCCAACCGCCAACTGTTGGCTACTTCGGCGGTAACGCCGCTGGGCCCCGGTTTGGCCGGTGGAAACATCAACATTCCGATTGCTGTAGATATTCCTGCCGGCGCTACGGTGCTGCTGGAAGTTATCAACAGCGGCGCTTTCTATAGCGTGGGCAACCAGGCCGGTAGCGGCACCCAAACATGGCTCGGCGCCGATCCTTGCGGCATACCGGTAGCCAACCCGGGTACGTTTGCTTCTATCGGTTTCGCCCAGGAGATGGCTGCCGTGCTGTACGGTTTGGTTCAGGCTCCTCCGGCCAGCCAAACGGCGGGTCTGCCTTCCGGCGCCGCTTTCCCCATCGGTACCACGACCAATATCTGGAAGGGTACGGACGTTGCAGGTAACATGGGCACTTGCTCCTTTACGGTAACGGTAAACGAATACCCGAACCCGATTCAGTCGCTGGTTTGCAACGACCTGATTCAGGTTTCCTTAGATGCTAGCTGCACCGCCGTAATCGGCGCCGACCAGGTTTTGGAAGGCGGCCCTTATGGCTGCTATGACGACTATATCGTAGAATTAGACAAATCTGCTCCGTTCGGCAACGGCCCGTGGGTTCCGGCCGTGCTGGGCCCCGGCGACATTGGTAAAACCTACCAGATTCGCGTAACGGATCCGGAAACCGGCAACAAATGCTGGGGTAACATCAAAGTGGAAGACAAACTGCCGCCCGTACTTGTTTGCGAAAACAAAAGCGTCGTTTGTAATTCCAACCCCGATCCGGCTACGCCTCCGGTTAACGTGAACGCTTCGGCCAGCGTTACTTATGTTATTGCCGACGCTACCACGACCAACGTAAACATCGCCGTTCAACCCGGTATTCTGATCACGGACGTGAACGTAGTGTTCCGCACCAATCATACCTGGGTGGGCGACATCGATGCCGACCTGACCTTCAAAGGTAAAAACGTACAACTCTTCAACCGTCCGGGTGCCGGCGGCTGCGCCGGTGACGGCCTCGACGTGGTATTCGACGACGAAGCTACGCTGACTGCTGCTCAATTCTCGGCTACCTGCAACAACAACCCGGCTATCGCCGGTAACTACAAGCCGGTAAATCCGCTGTCGGCTTTCGACGGTGAAATTACCGGTGGCAACTGGGTACTGTCCGTTCAGGACTTTGCCGGCGGCGACTTCGGTTCGAACAGCTATGCTGAAATCCAGATTCAAGGTATTTCGCAAAGCCCGGGCTTCCCGAATAAACTGACCTACAACGTAAATGTGTTCCCGAAACCGGGCGGCGGTTACACGGTAACGCAGGGCACCGGCGATCCGGTGATGGAGCCTTGCTCCGACGCCACGCTGACTTACCTGGATACCGAAGTTACGCAAAACTGCGCTTCGGGCCTGACGAGAATTATCAACCGTAAATGGACGGCCACGGATGCCAGCGGCAACACCGCTACCTGCATCCAGCAGATCAGCTTCATCCGGCCTACACTGGCCGATGTAGTGGTTCCGCCGAACTATGATGATATCGACGCGCCTGCACTCGAGTGCAACTCGGCTTATCCTTCGCCTGATTTCTTAGAAGGTGTAGGCCTGCAAGGCTACCCGTATGTATTCGGCGAACCCGACGGTTGCAACATCAACTGGACTTATACCGACAACCTGATTGACGTTTGCGACGGCACGTACAAAATCCTCCGCAAATGGACGCTTATCGACTGGTGCACCGGTAACGATATCGAGCACAACCAGATCATCAAAGTACTGGACGATCAAGGTCCTTCCATGGACTGCCCGGCGAACATCACGGTGGGCACTGATCCGTTCACCTGCTGCGCTACGACCGACCTGCCGGACATCATCATCGAAGACAACTGCTCGCGCATCAAATCTATCAGCGCGATGATCACGGTGTTCGATCCGCAAACCAACCAGCAAATTGCGATGCACCAGGTGGGTGGCTCGTTGCAAAACTTCCCGGGCAACAACCTGTGGGACCTGGATACCCTCGGCAACTTCGGCACCACGCCTTGCCTGCCGCTGGGCACGCATACGGTCATCTACATGGCTGAAGACGACTGCGGCAACACGGCAACGTGCTCGTTCCGCATCATCGTTCGCGACTTCACACCTCCGGTGGCTGCTTGCGACGAATTCACGGTAGTGGGCATCGGCGTCGACGATCCGTTCGACTGCTACGAGCCTTC
>CAUJEY010000281.1 GCA_963169325.1 Bacteroidota bacterium | reverse complement strand
TCTTAACTCCTGATTTTATTATTTTAATCCTTAAAATTTTTTGGGTTTTTTTTTTTATGTCGCCGGTGTGGTGGCCTAATAAAAAATTCCCCCCACATGTTAGTTCATCACATCCACTTCGTGCAAAATACCCATCAGCATACCGATGTCGTAATAAAATTCCTGCACGACGTCGAAACTGACCGTGTTTTGAAACAGGGAGGGTTCCAGCAAATCCTTGTCTTGAGTAAGGGCGATATAAATTTTACCGTCGATGATGGACAGGTAAATTTCCTTGGCCCGGTTTGATTCCTGAAAATGTTGGCGGAATTTGAGAATACCGCGCTGCAAATCTTCAGACAAAACTTCCTTAATCCGCACATTCGGCGTGGCGTAGGTATCAAAAAAGGCTTCAAATTCGGGCAGCAGGTTGTTGCGTACCCGGCGCCCTCCGAGGAGGTGAAACGCCCGCTCGCTGCGGCTGAGGTATTTGCGGTACTCGTCGGGCAGCATCAGGATACCGCCCGTCATGTCGATGCGCAGGAAATCACCGATCAGAAACACCCCGCGAAATACGTAATCCAAGCGGCTGCGCACGGCTGAAAATTCACGAACGCGCAATTCGCACAGTTCGAAGGGCATTTCGCGCACCTGCCCGGTAATCAGGTCTTCTGCCGCGTAATCGTCCGCCCGGGTAAATATTTTACCGGCTAAAAATTTTGCCTTCGGAATACCGCCCTTTGCGTCATAGCGAAAGGTGCCGTAATTGATATCGTTGTCGATAAAATCCAGGACCAAACCCACCACCCGCGGCTTGAACTCCTGGTAATACACCTGAATCCGGAAAGCGATATAGGCCATCCAGAGTCCTAACGGGATGAGCAGGAAAAGGGTGATGATAAAAATCTGAATGAATATCTGAACCAGGATGGTACCCACCAAAAGCAGCACCGACAAACCCAGCAACCGTACCAGGCGCCGACGCCGTTGCTCCAGATGCAACAGCTCCGGGTGGATACTTTGGTTGTAGAACAGGCGGAAATCGTGGTAGGCGCGCATTTCTGTTAGTTATGAGTTATGAGTTATGAGTTATGAGCTGTGACGATTCATAACTCATAACTTATAACTCATAACTAACTAAAAGTCAATTCCTTTATCTTTAGTGTACTCCCGGATATACTCGTCGATGAGTTGTACTAAAATATCCTTCATGTAGGAGTTTTCGAGGCGGGCGATGGCTTTGAGTTTTTCCAGTTTGGTTTTATCCACAGCCACGGTGAGGCGTTTTTTGCCGGTTTCTTCATCGGTGTGCATCTCCTGCACATCGATAGTTTGGCGGATAAGGGCATCGAGGCCGCTCATCGGTGCGCGGTAGGCGCCGGCGGTTGTTTTACTTTTGGTGCGCGGGGTGGAGGCAGAGGGCAGGTCATCGTCCTGTCCCTGTTTGTCCAGGCTTTCTTCCAGTGCTTCCTGGAGGAGCACATCGAGGTCGTGCATAAAGTTTTTATGCGCTGCTTTGCGTTCGCGCGCGGGGGCTTCGACGGCTGCCTGGCCCCAAAATCCTTCGCCGCCGGATTGGTCCCGGAACAAGTCGTCCAGACCTTCGGAGAATTTCTTCTTGCTCATGGGTTCAGACTTCTTGTTCTTGTTGAGGGGCCGGGGCGGCAATGTTTTCCACACGGGCCAGGAATTCGCGGCACAGGTCGAGATAGTCCTGCGCGCCGGATGACTTGGGGCTGTAGTCGAAAATATCTTTTCGTTGGGCCGGCGCTTCGGCAAGGGCCACGTTGTCGCGGATATAGGTATTGAATACCTTGTCGCCGAAATATTTGTGGATGGTTTCTACGACATCGCGGTTCAGCACGCGGCGGCTGTCGTACATAGTAGCGATCACGCCGGCCATTTCCACCTGCTTGTTCAGGCGAAACCTCACCTTGTCGATAACCTGTTTGATTTTTGCCAGGCCCTGCACGGCTAAAAACTCCGTTTGCAGCGGGATCAGCACGAAACGGCTGCTGGTCAGCGCGTTCAGGGTGAGCAAACCCAGCGATGGCGGGCAGTCGATAATGATATAATCGTAATCGTCCACCACCTGGCTCAGCAGTTCGCGCAGGATAAATTCCCGGCCGGCTTCGTTGATGAGTTCCATCTCGGCCCCCGAAAGGTCAAGCGAGGCGGTGATGATGTCCATATTCGGCTTGTGCGTATAAGGCGTCAATTCAGCCTCGCCACGCAGGGCCTCGTAAATCGTGGATTTCTGGCGGGGAATACCCAGCGAGATCGTCAGGTTAGCCTGCGGGTCAAGGTCGATCAGCAGCGCTTTTTTGCCGAGTTCGACCAAGCCTGCGCCGATGTTGATGGCGCTGGTGGTTTTGCCGACGCCACCTTTGTGGTTGAGTAGTGAAACGATAATGCCCATATATGAGTATAATCAAGGTGTTTCCCGGATACCAGGGACCTTACACTTTGTGCTTTTATGGCAACAAAAGTACGATAAAATATCAAACGAAAAAGCCTCCGAAAGCATGACACCCGGATAGGCGAATTATTTCTGTTTGAAAATCATTGAATTAACAAACGGGTTAAATAGTTGATTTGCAAGATGAAAGAAATATTGCAATCCCGGCTAAAAAAATATTGCAAAAAAATCTTTGACATTATTTGTTTTTAAAAACCAATTGTTTTAAATTTGCAACGTCAAATAATTAAAGGTGGCACATAAAAACAATCAGTTGCGCCATCACAAAAAGAATTTATTACAACTTAGCAAAAATCAGGCCTTATGATTAAAGAAGATCGTATTCTGCTGAACGAGCGCTTTGTACAAGCATTCAAATTGCTCGAAGACCGGGGCGCTATCGTCAAAAACGACCGCGGTGGAAAAGGGGTAGGCGATGTCGCGGAAAAAGTTTTAGGCAATAAGGCCTACGGGCATATTATTCGCGCTTTTCTGAACCCCGACAGCAAACGGGTTATCGACTATGGCCAGGCGCAATCCTTTTGCCGGGCTTATGACATCAATGAAGCATGGCTGCTACATGGTATCGGCAACCCCTTTGGCTTCGAAGTGCCCGGGAACGTACTCTCCGGCGAAAAATTCTACCACCCCGGCGATGGTAATATCCTGTTTACCACCATTCGCGCCTTTGCGGGCAGCACCCTCGGCGCCGAAAGTGCGGAAGACAACACCTATTTTTCTATTCCCGGTGTGAGTGGCGCCGGCCTTGTCGCCTTTCAGATCGAAGGCAGCTCCATGGAGCCCGTGATCAAACACGGCGATATTGTTGTCTGTAAGTCCATCGAAAACCTGAACGACATCCGCGACAACGAAATCTACGCCGTGCGCAGTAACGGCAACGTATGGGTGAAATACGTCCAGAAAATCTACAACAACCGCGGCCGTGTCGTTCGCTTCAAACTGATCTCCGCTAACTACTTCGATCACGATCCCTTCGAGGAAGAAGTAAACGAAACAACGCGGCTGTATAAAGTAGTGCGCAAAATCAGCAATGTCTGAGTTGGTTTGAAGGTTTCTGGTTAGAGGGTTAGAAAGTTTGAGGGTTGCCCTAACCAGAAACCCTCAAACCTTCAAACCAGAAACCTTCAAACCCTCCAACCAACTAATCACAAGAATTATCCTGCTGTTTATTGTTTTCGTAGCCTCCCGGTGTCAGTCATCGGAGAGGCTTTTTTTATGACTTTGACAACCTTCCTTACCTGTGTTTAAACCTGAGGGGCGCGTGGTGATACGGAAACGTAATGGCCGGTTTGGTATCGAGTTGAAGGATTTTCATCTTGTGGGTTCGGTTGCCGGCGGAGAAACAAACCGGGGGTGGGGAAAAGTTCCGGAACACTTAGAGCATGTTGGGGATTTTCTGCCGGAGCCAAAAACGAGGGCTTTTTTCGTCAGTTTTCGCGTTTTTGAAGGAGCATAGCGGGGACTACGTGACTGAAAAAAGGTGAAAAATGGCGAAAAAAGAACCGTTTTGGGCCCGGCGGGAAAATCCCCAACATGCTCTTAATCTATCGCCCACTCACTCCGCCTCCTCTAACTCCCGCAGATAAACCTTAAGCTGCTTCACATGCTTTCCGTAACTGATTTTGATAGAAATCCAGACAAAAAGGGATATAAACCCCGATAATGCTACGACCCCACCAATAACTTCCTGCCACGAGGTATCGACATCTATTTTAAAAAACGCCTCGCCGGGCCGGCAGTTTTGAAACCAAACGGCCGACAGCAAAAAAGCCGGAAGCATGGCGATGCCGCCCCACAAATACATACGCAGGGCCTGGTCCCAGTATGCAATGGTTTGTTGCAACGACGACACCAGTCGGGCATCGCTCGAAATACCCCGGTTTAAATGCCGGAATCCCATGTAATAGAAATAACTCAGCGGAAAAATAGTCAGCAAGGCCATTTGTACTGCGGCTAAGTATGCCTCCCCGTTGCCGGGCGTGAGCCAGGGGACTATCCGGAGCCAAAAGATCATAAACACAATACCCAATGCGGACTCCAACACGAGTGACAGGCGCATTTTGGAAAAAACATTCCGCGAGCGTTGGCGGATCAGCGGGGTCAAATCTGCCCGGCTCATGTTTTTTTCATCGCCTTGCGCGGCGTTCCAGAGGGATTTTAGTTCGTCCATTTCGTCGTTTTTCATAATGTAGGTTGCCGTTGAATAAGGGTGCGTAATTTTTCGCGAATGCGATGGGTTTTTACCCGTAAATGGTCGGTGGTCAAGCCGGTTATCTGAGCCATTTCCTCGTAGGAATAGTCTTCCAGCATCAGCAGCGCGAGTGATTTTTCTACCGGCGACAGGCTGTCGAGCGCCGCGTACAGCCGTGTCACATCATCCGGCGGTCCGGTTTCCGGCGCAGGCAGGTGGTGCTGGGCTTCGCTTAAGGTTTCGGTAGGCACGCGCTGCCGCCGAAGGCCGGAGATGGCTACGTTCAGCGCGATGCGGTACATCCAGGTGCTCGGTTTGCTGCCCCGCCGGAAATTCGGCCAGGCCCGCCAAAGCTGCATGGTAATATCCTGAAACAAATCGCGTCGCTCTTCCGCGCTTTGGGCGTACAACCGGCATACCTTATGTACGATGCCCTGGTTGGCTTCGAGTAAGGAGATGAATTCGGATTCGCCGGATGTTATGCTGGTTTCGGCCACGTGATGTTGCTGTTTGGCTGATTTGTCGCAGCCGTTGTGGCAACGTTACAGGGATGGAAAAAAAATTTTTCACCACAAGGGTAAGGTTTTCGCCGGACTCCGATAGTAGGGTATAGTCGCGCATCAAACCGCGGCTCCACACCGAACCGGAGCAAGCCGAAAATCCGCAGAAAAGAGTAGGCCACACTGCAATTCACTTCCACAATTTTCAAGTCATGAACACTCGCACGATCTCCACCGCCCTCGCCGCCCTCGCACTTTGCACGGTTATTTTTTCCTGCACCAAAACCGAAGAAACCCTGGTTGAACCCAACCCCGTAGTAGTTACCCCCTCCATCCCCGACGGCAACCGGATTATTATTCACTTCGGCACGTCCACACAAATGGGCTGCATATACAGTTTTTCCAATTGTATCTGGATCGGATGGGGTACCGAGGCCACCAATTTCCAGGACCGCCTGGCCCTCCAGATCGAACAAGGCTACGACGCCGGTCAGTATTTCGGCCAGTATTTTCCCCTCACTTCCGACTATGTAGTGGATGCGGCTACCGCCAAAGAACTCGGTATCCAGGAAGGTATTATTCCGGCCGGTTTTTATCCACTGCGCGATATTTCGACCGGACAGGCGACCGGAAAAAGAACCGTTGTGTTCAACCAGGAAGGCGCCCATCCGGTGGCAGGCTTGGTCAATCCGAACAACCCGCAGGATAACATCGGCCAATTGCACAACCTCGCCGTTCAGGTGGTGTTGCACGACAATCGCGACGCCATCAAAGCCCTCAACGGCGATAAAAAAGCGATCCGGAAACTCATCACGGAAAAAACCGCGCAGTTTCTGGCCGAAGCCGAACTGCCCGTCAGTGCCGCGGAACAACAACAAGCCAATAACCTGGAACTATACCGCGATTACAGCAACTATGCCGCCCGGCTCAACGAAACCCGCCTGAGCGCCAATGATAAAAAAGCGTTGCTGGCTATCTTCGACGAAGCGGCATCTATCCCAGTCGGCTCGCCGGAACAACTCAGCCACTTCGTAAGCCTGGTGACCGAGCGCGAAAACCAACTGGCCCGCAACACGAAATTGGACAATCCGAAAGTGGTGCTTTCTATGGTGTCGGTGCTGAAATACAGCCGCTATTTCTGGTACTGGAAATCCATCTCCTCGCCGGAACCAGGCGCCGGCAGCGCCGAGCCAACAAGAATCCCCGATTGGGTATGGGCCGATATCATCGGGATGGAACTGGGTGGACCGCTTGTTTCCGCCATTGCGTCGACGGTGGTATATTTGGATCAGCGTTGAGTTTGAAGGATTGTTGCGGCTGATTTATCTCAAATCAAATTCGCCCGGTGGCATAAAGCTGCCGGGCGAATTGAATATAAATATACCTCGCGCCGCCAGATTTATTTTACCGCAATGATGACCAAATCCGTGATCTTGGTTTCATTGGTAGTTGGATAATCCTTGCGTTGTATATCTATAATTCTAAAACTGTTTTCCTGGAGCGCTTTGGTCAAATAATCTGCCTGATGATAATGGATATACGCTTCGTCGCCGTAGCTGGACCTTTGCAGTCCGGATTTGCTGTAGTCGTCCTCCATAGTACTTAAATAAAGCACGCCATGGGCATTTAATAGTTTGCAAGCATCACTTATTAATTTTATAGATTCTTCTTTCGACAGATAGGGTAAACCAAAACCGCACATAATGGCATCATATTTTTTGTCAATTTTGTCAATATCCCTGCAATCCATCAATTGAAATATTGCCGAAGGATTATTGATTTTAGCCAGATCAATCATATTCGGAGCCAAATCGGTCCCTAAAATCTTAAAGTCAGGTCGTTTTTTTAATAAATACTTGGTGATATTACCCGGGCCGCAGGCTAATTCTAAAATATCAGGATTTTCCTTTGTTATGTTGTTGCAAAATATATCAAATGTATCATGGTATAAATCCAGGTCCATAAATTTAGCCTGATAATCGTTTGCCCGTTTATCAAATACTTCTACTGCCATTTTACTTTTATCCATATCCGGATGTAACCCTTCCGATAGAAATGCCTCCGCCGCCCGCACTTTTTCCACCCCAAACCCCTTCCAAACGGCCTCCATAGCTTCCGCAATCCGCGCCGTACCCAGGTTGCCGATGCTACCCAGGTGTGTATGTGGCAGGCGCGCTCCCACTTCAAAGGTTCCCTGCTCTACCGATAATCCCACTTGTTTGTACGCATCGCGAAACGGTACACCGGCCTGCACGAGGCGGTTCACTTCTTCCACGGTAAAAATATAGCGGTAACGCGGGTCGTCAAGGATATCGGTGCGCACGCGGATATGTTGCAACATTAATCCCGACATCTCGAAGCAATCGCGCAGGATGCCGAAGGCCGGGAACAGTTTTTCCTTGAGCAGTTGGAAATCGCGGTGGTAGCCCGAGGGCAGGTTGCCGGTGATAAAAGCGATTTCGTTGGGCAGGGCTTGCAAGGCATTGCAGCGAGCGCGCACGAGTTCGAACACATCCGGGTTTTTTTTGTGCGGCATAATGCTGCTGCCGGTGGTGAGCTCGTCGGGGAAACCGATAAAACCGAAATTTTGCGACATAAACAGGCAGGCGTCGTAGGCTAATTTACCCAGTGTGGCGGCCAGGTTGGCCAGGGCCTGCGCCACTACACGTTCTGTTTTGCCGCGCGCCATTTGAGCGGCGATGGCATTTACATGCGGCGCATCGAACCCCAGTAGTTCGGTGGTCAGGTCGCGGTTGAGCGGGAAGGAGGAGCCGTAGCCCGCTGCCGAGCCGAGCGGGTTCTTGTTGGCCAGGCGCCAGGCGGCCTGCAGGGAATACAGGTCGTCGACCAGGCTCTCGGAATATGCGCCGAACCAAAGTCCGAAAGAAGAAGGCATCGCCACCTGAAAATGGGTATAGCCGGGCAAGGGTACATCGCGGTATTGTTCGCTGAGTTGTTGCAACTGATCAAAAAACGCGTGCGCTGTGCCGGCTATGGAAGCGATTTCGGCGCGAAAGAACAGTTTCAGGTCGGTGAGTACCTGGTCGTTCCGGCTGCGGCCGGTGTGTATCTTTTTGCCTGCTTCGCCGCAGGCACGGGTAAGCAGCAGTTCCACTTGCGAATGCACGTCCTCGACCCCGGCTTCCAGTTCGAATTTGCCGGCCCCGATGCTGTGGTAGATGCGGCGCAATTCGCTGCGCAGCAGTACCACTTCTTCCGGAAGTATTAAGCCCACTTTCCCCAGCATTTCCAAATGCGCGAGCGAGCCCAACACGTCGTAACGCGCCAGGTAGAGGTCCATTTCGCGGTCATTGCCGGCCGTGAAACGTTCGACGGCATCGGAGATGGGGGTGTCTTTTTGCCAGAGTTTCATTGTTTGTTATTTTGTTTTTTCACCACGGAGACACGGAGAAAAATTAATGTATTGCTCCAAAATGGCCAGGTAAAATACCATGCCCTCCCGAATCTCCTCCAAATAAATAAACTCATCCGCCGTATGGCTGCGCGCGCTGTCGCCGGGCCCGCACTTGAGCGCCGGAACGGGCAGCAGGGCCTTGTCGCTGGTGGTGGGCGAGCCATAGGCCTTTTTGCCCAAATACAGGCCCGATTGTACCAGCGGGTGTTCCGCCGCAATAGCCGTGGCACGCAGACGGGTGGAGCGCGGCGTAACTGCGCACTGCACATTCGACCGGATTATTTCCAGTACTGCCTCGGGGGTATAGACATCGGTCAGGCGCACATCCACCACGAAGCGGCAGGTGTCGGGCACCACGTTGTGCGCCCGGTTGGTTGTTTCGATCACGGTGACGGTCATTTTAGTCGGGCCGAGCCAGTCCGACTGCTTGGGGAAGCGATACGCGCGAAACCATTCGAGATCGGGCAGGGCGGCGTAAATAGCGTTCACGCCTTCGTCGCGGGCCGCGTGACCGGCCTTGCCGTGGGCCTCGCAGTCGAGCACCATCAGGCCTTTTTCGGCTACCGCCAAATCCAGTTTAGTGGGTTCGCCGATGATGGCGCAGTTTAAGGGGGGCAAATGCGGGAGCAAGCTTTCCACCCCGTTTTTACCGCTAATCTCCTCCTCTGCCACACCGGCGAAAACGAGGTTGAACGGCAAATCTGCCCGTTCGTACAGCGCGGTAAAAGCGGCGGCCAGACACACCAGGCAACCGCCGGCGTCGTTGCTGCCCAGTCCGTACAGTTTACCGTCTTCGATCTCCGGTGTGAACGGATCGCGGGTGTAGCCGGGGTTGGGCCGCACGGTATCGTGGTGCGAGCAGAGCAGGATCGACGGTTTTTCCGACGAAAAATGCCGGTTCAGCGCCCAGACGTTGTGCAAATGCCGCCGGGTGGGAATATGGTATTGTTCAAAAAACTGTTCCAGCAGCACAGCGGTGCCGGCCTCTTCGCCACTGAACGCGGGCGTGGCAATCAGGCGTTTCAGCAAAGAAACCGCCGAATCGGTGATATCGTCCGTCGGGTCGGGCGCCGGTAGTGCGTTTTGCATTTTCAAACCTGAATAAGGGTTCCACAGACGGAATCCGCGGCGAAATTAGCGATTAAATCGGCGGCACTGCCAATGACTACCATTTCCACGCCTGCCGCGGCGGCGGCGAAAGCGTTGTCCAACTTGGGTAAAATACCCCCGCTGACGGCGGTTTCTGCCTGAAGTCTGCGGTATTGCTCCCGGTTTAGCACCGGCATAACGGAGTGGTCATCGTCCGGATTTTCGAGAATCCCTTTTTTTTCAAAACAGAATAGCAGCCGCACCCGGTAACGTCCGGTCAGCGCCCGGGCCAACACCGAGGCGATGGTGTCGGCATTGGTATTGAGCAAATGCCCTTGCCCGTCGTGGGTCAGCGGGGCAAATACCGGGGTAAGCCCCTGTTGTAACCAGGCGCCCAGCAATTCCGTCCCGCAGCGTTCAGGGGAGGGGTCGCCCACCCAGCCGAAATCGACTTCGCCGGCCGGGCGTTTCAACGCCGGCAAAACGTTTCCGTCGGCGCCGGTGACGCCGAGCGCATTGCAGCCCAGGGCTTGCAGTTGAGCGGTCAGTTGCCGGTTGATCAGGCCGCCGTATACCATGGTCACCAGGTCGAGTGTGGCGTCGTCGGTGATGCGGCGGCCCTGCACGTATTGGGGCGTCAGGCCCAGGCGTTGGCCGATGCCCGAAGCGATTTTGCCGCCGCCATGCACGAGGATTTTAGCGCCGGGCAGGGCGGTAAACCCGGCCAGAAAAGCGGCCAGCGCAGCCGGCTCGTCGAGCACGTTGCCGCCGATTTTGATGATGGTTATGTTGTTCGTCATTGAAATCGTCATTGATCGTCATTGATCGTCATTGAAATCGTCATTGATCGTCATTGTTCGTCATTGTTCGTCATTGTTCGTCATTGGGCGACCACGAGGGTCGCCCCTACAAGGACGATGATTAGGGCCATTCTTGTAGGGGCGACCCTCGTGGTCGCCCAATGACTCGTGGTCGCCCAATGACTCGTGGTCGCCCAATGACTCGTGGTCGCCCAATGACTCGTGGTCGCCCAATGACGCCCAATGACGATCCCAATGACGCCTAATAACCCATTATCATCCCTTCCAACACCGCCTGCGCCGCCCATCCCCGGTTGCCGGCTTGTTGTACTACGGCGCTGTGCGGTCCGTCGAGCACGGCGGCGCCCAGTTCGAGGTCGCGGCGTACGGGCAGGCAATGCATCACGCGGGCCTGGTTGGTTTGGGCCAGTTTTTCGGGGCTTAGCATCCAGGAACGGTCGGTGCAGGTGATCTGCCCGTAGGGTTCGGTGGCGCTCCAGTTTTTTATGTACACGAAATCAGCGCCGTCAAGCGCTTCGGACTGGTTTGTCGTGGTGGCAGCGCCTGCGGTGTATTGTGCATCCAGGGCATAACCTTCCGGATGGGTGATGACCAGATCGGCTTCGCCCCAGGCGGTGACCCATTGGGCAAATGAGTTGGCGACACAATGTGGCAGTGGTTTGATATGCGGCGCCCAGGTGAGTACTACCCGCGGCCGCCGTTTGTGGGGCCATAGTTCTTGTATCGTCAGGAGGTCGGCCAGGCTTTGCAGCGGGTGCAGGGTGGCGCTTTCGAGACTGAGCACCGGCCGGCCCGACAGGTCGGTAAATTTTCCGAGCACCGTTTCGCTGTAATCGGCTGTGCGGTTTTGAAGGGCGGGAAAGGTACGTACGCCCAGCATGTCGAAATACTGACCCAGCACCGGTACGGCTTCCCGGATATGTTCCACGCTGGCGCCGTCCATCACTGCGCCGTCGGCAAATTCCAGGGCCCAACCTTCCGTGCCGGCATTGAACACCACCACTTCCAGACCCAGGTTTCGCGCTGCAATTTGTGTACTGATACGCGTGCGGGTGCTGGGATTCAGAAAAACAAGGCCGAGGGTTTTGCCCCGGCCCAGTTCGATGCACTGCCGGGGATCGGCCTTGAATGCCCGGGCGCGGGCAAGCAGGGCAGGCAGATCGGGAACATCGTGAACGGAGCGAAAGTGGTACATGAGAAATTGGGTTTGAGCGTGCAAACATAAAGCCTGCATATTGGATTACAGCCGGGAAAGTCGCATTTCCAAAAACGGCCGCCATTTTTGGCCGTCGCGGCTCATTTCGCCGGTTTCCACCCACTGGTCGTCCTCAAGCCGGATCGTGTATCGAATCTGGCCGGCCATCGGGTGCGTAAAGCCCCAGAGGATGGAGCCGTCGTCTTTCACCGCGAAGTCGGCATCCACGTAGTTGCCGTCGCCCCGGTAAGCGCGCATCAGGTATTTGCCGGCTTCCTGGTCGTAGGAAATCACGCCAAGCGCCTGGTGTGTGATAACTGTGGAATCCACAGCATCGCGGCCAAGACCTTCCAGGATCAGAACGGAGCCATTTGCTTTGAAAAAACCGGTTTCCGAAACGGTGAATTCCTGCCGCTGCGGACCCATTTGAATCCAGCCTTCACCGCTCCACCGGCCTTCGAAAAATTGTACTTTTTGCATGGCATCCCGGATTTGAGTACTGGGTTGAAGACCCGGTTGGGCATAGAGGCGACCGAAGCAGAGGCTGAACAGCCCCGCCAAAAGATAGAGTTTCATAAATTTAGGTTTGAAATTGTTAGTTAGAAAGGTTTGGGGGTTTGGGGATTTGGGGGTTTGGGGGTTTGGAGGTTTGGAGGTTTAGAGGTTTGGGGGTTTGAGGGTTTGGAGGTTTGGGGGTTTGGAGGTTTAGAGGTTTGGGGGTTTGGAGGTTGGGGGGGTGCCGGCCCCCCGTAAGATTAAAATAAATAAAAACAAAAAAAAAAATAAATATTTAAAAAAAAAATTTGGAGGAAGAG
>CAUJEY010000280.1 GCA_963169325.1 Bacteroidota bacterium | reverse complement strand
CGTAAATCCGTTAACAACGTCGGCGTCATCGGTGTCCCCCTCCGGCCCCTGCTGCCCTCGCTGGTGTTTTGGGACCCGGTTGCCCCCGACTTTGTACGCGGATTTACGCGGATTTTTTTGTTAATGGAAGAGCCGTTTCATTGCAGAATTTTCCACCGGGGAGACGCGTATGCAGGGAGATTTTATTCTTCATTTCAGTAAGTCAAAATAAAAAATAAAAACAACATTCGGTCGTGATTTCTTACGCGCACCTTTCGTCATACGTTTCCGCTTATTTCTGTAAAAAACATTGTGTCGAATTGACACATTACCAAATATGATTTCTACCTTTGTCATGCCACCTCCTTTTTTAGGCGGTTTTTCGAAAAGACACCGCTCGTTTGATAACTTAAACCTGATGCAGGCAGTAGTTTAATAATCATCGCCAAATCAACGAAAAACATGAATAGATACGCCCATGCGAAGCGAATGTTAGTAGCAATTGACTGCATCATATTCGGTTTCGATGGCGAGGAACTTGATCTGTTGCTGATCAAAAGAAACTTTGAACCCGAGAAAGGAAATTGGTCGCTGATGGGTGGCTTTTTAAACGAAGATGAGGACCTGGAAGATGGCGCAGAGCGGATTTTATACGATTTGACGGGACTGAAAAATATCTACGTCGAGCAGATCGCAACCTTTGGCAAAGTGGACCGCGACCCGGTGGAACGCACCTTATCAGTGGTGTTTTTTGCCCTGATCAACATCAAAGACCATGATCAGGAAGCGGTAAAAGCGCACAACGCCCACTGGATCACCCTCGGGAAAAAACCGAAACTGATTTTTGACCATGACATAATGGTGGGCAGGGCGTTGGAACACCTTCGGTACAATGCAGCCTTGCATCCCTTAGGCTTCGAATTACTGCCCGAAAAATTCACCATCCCACAATTGCAAAAACTCTACGAAGCCATTTATGATATGAAGTTGGACCGGCGGAATTTCAGTCGTAAAATTCTGTCTACCAAGTTGCTGATCGACACCGGAGAAAAAGACAACAATTCCACAACCAAAAAAGCCAATTTGTTTCGATTAGACAAGGCGCGGTATCAGCAGAAATTTTACTCCTTTTGGCATTTTATGCCCGACCCCGCTTTACCCGAATCCTTATAGACAATCATCGTTTTTTATTTAAAATCCCCTAAGTGTTCGATTTAAAAAGTTTGGAAGTCTGGTTTGTCACCGGGAGTCAACATTTGTACGGCGACGAAACCTTAAAGCAAGTTGCGGAACATGCGCAATCGATTGCTTATGCCTTGGATGCCTCGGTCAAAATCCCGGTTCGGGTGCTGTTCCAGCCGGTGGTTAAAACCCCGGATGAAATTTACCGACTTTGCCAGGCCGCCAATACAGACGCGCACTGCATCGGCATCGTAGCCTGGATGCATACTTTTTCGCCGGCTAAAATGTGGATTCGCGGCCTGCAAAGCCTGCAAAAACCGATGTGTCACCTGCACACGCAGTTCAACCGCGACATCCCCTGGGGCGACATCGATATGGATTTTATGAACCTCAACCAGTCGGCGCACGGCGACCGCGAGTTCGGATTCATGGTGACGCGGCTGCGGCTCAACCGTAAGGTGGTGGTCGGCCACTGGCAAGACCCCCTGGTGCACGAACGGCTCAATGTATGGATGCGGGCCGCAGCGGCGCGTTTCGACTGGCAGGGCGCCCGGTTCGCGCGCTTTGGCGACAACATGCGCCAGGTGGCGGTAACGGAAGGCGACAAGGTAGAAGCGGAAATCAAATTTGGTTATTCGGTCAATGGCTATGGCATGGGCGATCTGGCAAAAGTCATACACGACGTTTCCGACGCGGCGATAGACCATCTCGTAGCCGAATATGACGAAACCTATCACTTGGTCGCCGAGCTCCGCAAAGGCGGCGCCGCGCGCGCTTCGCTCCGGGAAGCCGCCCGAATCGAAATCGGGATGCGTCTGTTTCTCGAAAACGGCGGCTTCAAAGGGTACACCGATACGTTTGAAGACCTGCACGGATTGGCGCAATTACCCGGCATTGCCTCGCAGCGGCTTATGGCCGACGGTTACGGCTTCGGCGCCGAGGGCGACTGGAAAACAGCGGCGCTGGTGCGGGCGGCCAAAGTCATGGCGGCGGGTTTGCCCGGCGGAAATTCGTTTATGGAGGACTATACCTACCATTTCGACCCGCAAAACCATCTCGTATTGGGCGCACACATGCTCGAAATATGTCCTTCCATTGCCTCCGGCAAACCCTCTTGCGAGATACACCCACTCGGCATCGGCGGCAAAGCCGACCCGGTTAGGTTAGTGTTCGACGTGGCCGGCGGGCCGGCGCTGAACGCTTCCATGATCGACATGGGCAATCGTTTCCGGCTGTTGATCAATGAAGTGGAGGCCGTGGCGCCAACCGAAAAACTCCCCAAACTGCCCGTTGCCCGGGTGCTCTGGAAACCCCTGCCCGACCTGAACACAGGTTGCGCCGCCTGGATTTACGCCGGCGGCGCGCATCACACCGTATTCAGTCAAAACCTGACGACGGAATACTTCGAGGATTTTGCCGAAATGTTCAATATCGAACTAACGGTCATCGACGCAAAAACCGAACTGCGGCAGTTTAAAAATGAATTGCGGTGGAGTGAAATCTATTATAAATGATGAATGATAAATGATGAATGATGAATGTGTAGCATCGTGTCGTCAATAACTTTCCATTTTGGGGAGCAGATTTTTGCCTCGGGCAAGGCGCCAAAACAGGCGTATAGTGTACTATATAACTGTTTTGGAAACGAAGCCCGGGGTAAAAAGATGCCGCCAAAATGGAAAGTTATTGACGACACGATGCTTAGCCCCGGCGGCTTCGCATTTGTTATTCATCATTCATCATTCATAATTCATCATTATATATGAATTATGTAATCGGACTTGATTACGGCACCGACTCCGTTCGCGCATTGGTTGTTGACCAAAACGGACGGGAAGTCAGTACTGCCGTACATTATTATAGCCGATGGAAAAAAGGCTTGTATTGCGACCCGGCGCGTTCGCAATTCCGGCAACACCCGCTGGATTATCTGGAGGGTCTTGAATTATCGGTGAAAGCGGCGCTTGCACTGGCCGAGCCGGAAGTCGCCGCCAATATTGTGGGCATTTCGGTAGACACCACTGGTTCCACGCCTGTAGCGGTGGACCGGGCGGGCACGCCGCTGGCGTTGTTGACAGATTTTGCAGAAAATCCGAACGCCATGTTTATCCTTTGGAAGGATCATACGGCCAATGCCGAAGCGGAAGAAATCAATGCCCTGGCTCACCGCTGGGACACGGATTTTACCAAATACGTCGGCGGCATTTATTCGTCCGAATGGTTTTGGGCTAAAATCCTGCGTACGTTGCGGGTGGACGAATCTGTGCGCCGGGCCGCGTTTTCGTGGGTGGAACATTGCGACTGGATTTCCGCCGTGCTCACCGGCAATACCGACCCACTCACGTTGCGTCGCTCCCGCTGTGCAGCCGGCCACAAGGCGATGTGGCACGAGGAATTCGAGGGCTTGCCCAATGAAGATTTTTTATCCAGCCTCGATCCCCTGCTGACTGGTCTGCGCGAACGGTTGTTTCGCCATACATACACGGCTGATGCGGCAATGGGTAACATTTCCCCGGAATGGGCCGCGCGGTTGGGCTTGCCCGAAAACGTGGTGATCGGCGTCGGCGCCTTCGATGCCCACATGGGCGCGGTCGGCGCGGGAATTGAGCCTTACTCCCTGGTGCGGGTGATGGGTACGTCCACCTGCGACATGCTCACCGCGCCCACCGAAGAAGTGGGTGACCTGCTTATTCGCGGGATATGCGGGCAGGTCGACGGCTCCATTTTGCCGGGTATGTTGGGCATGGAAGCGGGCCAGTCGGCCTTCGGCGACGTGTACGCCTGGTTTCAAAACCTGCTGGCGTTTCCGCTGTGCGAATTTTTAGGCGAAGCGGAAGCGGAAAAACTGATTCAAAATATTATCCCGGTTTTATCCGAAAAAGCCGGCGCCTTACCCGTAACGGAAAGGGACCCCGTGGCGCTCGACTGGTTCAACGGCCGGCGCACACCCGACGCTAACCATACGCTGAAAGGCGCCGTTACCGGCCTCAACCTCGGTACCGACGCCCCCAGAATGTTCAAAGCCCTGGTAGAAGCAACGGCTTTCGGGGCGAAACGGATTGTGGAGCGTTTTCAGTCGGAGGGCGTACCCATCCGGCAGGTGATCGGCATCGGTGGGGTGTCGAAGAAGTCACCGTTTGTAATGCAAACCTTAGCCAATGTGTTGAACATGCCCATCAAAATTGTACAATCGGAGCAGGCCTGTGCATTGGGTGCGGCGGTTTGTGCGGCTACGGCGGCGGGTATTTACCCCGATATGTCGACAGCCCAGGCGGCGATGGCTTCGGGCTATGATGCCCAGTTTCAGCCGCAGGCGGAGAAAGTAGGGGTGTATGAAAAATTGTACGGGCGGTATGTGGCGTTGGGGGAGTTTGTGGAGGGGAGGGGTTAGAAGGGTTTCTGGTTGGAAGGTTTCTGGTTGGAGGGTTTCTGGTTGGAGGGTTCTGGTTAGAAGGGTTTCTGGTTGGAAGGTTTCTGGTTGGAAGGTTTCTGGTTGGAAGGTTTCTGGTTGAGCGATCACTCAGATTAGAAAATGGACATCTTAAATCATGTAATCTTAAATCATATAACCCATTGAATATCAATTGTTATCTTCTTAAGTTGATGGCTATGCCCCCATCCCCTCCCATTTGGGGGATGGGATGGGGGTGGGGTTGAACGGGGCAACCCGAAATATCAAACTCAGATTGCGATAAACAAATTTGACATGAAAATACATCACTGGCTTCCATTCCTCCTGCTGACC
>CAUJEY010000279.1 GCA_963169325.1 Bacteroidota bacterium | reverse complement strand
ATAGCCCTTGCTCAACACTTGCAATGTTTCAATCCTTCTTTTATCTGGAATAGGCCACCAAGCGCTGACCGGATGACCGAAAACTTTACCCAACGCGGGTTTCAATCCTTCTTTTATCTGGAATAGGCCACCAAGCCGTATTTTGCATCAAGCACATGTTTATCAAAGCATTACACCGGTTTTCCAAACCGGTAAGATCACAAATTCGCAGGTCAAAGAACGTCGGTTTTGCAGAAATTCGGGCTATGTTGCGGAAACCTAACATTTTGTCTGTCATTTAATTATGCCGGCATTTCAGGCTTCCCCAAATAAATTGTCACCCGGAACCGGGGTTATTGGGTACAAATATTCCGGTAGGTGCAATGTACGCAACGTTTGCGGTACTTCGTAGCTGCCGGATACCGGTTTTTTTCGATGATTTGCCGGATTTCTGTGGCTGCCGTCTGCACCGCCGCCACATCCGCCCGGGAAATAGGTACTTCCAGAAGATGATTTTTACTCCGGGTATACACCAAAAAGGCCCGGTGTACCGGAAGCCTGTAATTCGATTCGATCAGCCAGGCATAACAGGCCAACTGCGTCCGGTAAGTTTCGTATAGTTTACCCTCGTAGCGGGCAAATTTGTAGTCCAGCGGCGCCATCGTGCCATCATTCAGCCACAGCACCTCGTCCACTTCGCCCCGCAACAAATCGTTGGTCAGGTACTGATTGATCCGTTTATCCGCCACACCGATCCGGCGGCGCAGGTACTCGGTGTTTTGCGCCGACTTGATATCGTGTACTTCCCGGCCCTTCATCACTTTGAATTCCTTTTCCTCAAACTGCGGGATGCGCAACACATATTCAAAGTACGTGAATCGCGGACAGTACATATACTCGATAATAACCGATGGCGTGATAGAGAAATTTGTCATTGGATGTTGGTCATTATGTCATTTGGTCATTTCGTCATTGGTCATTTCGTCATTGGTTCCCGGGTACTCGGGCTCATTGGTTATTAAAAAAACAGAGCCATCACCTCGTCGGACACCAATTTTTTATCAAAAGCCTGCCCGAGCAGTACGGTTTGTTGCAGTTCGCCTTTGCTCATAGGAAAAATGTACACCTTATCCGTCGATTCGTCTATCTCGGGTTGTATCTGCAATTCAAGTTTGTCTTTTTCATGCGCGTCGAGGGAGCCGAGAAATACGCTGTACTGCACACGATACAGCCCGGCCTGCTTGCAGAATTTGGCCACGCGGTTGCGCGCGCGGTCTTTTTCGATGTCGTAAAGTACCCAGGTAATCATAGTTGCTGAATATCGATATCGGGTTCGGGCAGATCGTCGCCGGAAAGCCCCGTGAGCAGTTCCTGTGCCAGCCGGTGCGCGTCGAGCAGCAGAATAGTGGCGCGCGCCCGGTTGCGTCCGCGATACCGGATAATATCGTTTTCGAGGTACTCGTTGTACGCTTCCATCAGCAGCACCTTGCCATCTTTGTTCAAACTAAACCCGCCGGTGATGGCATCGGCGTGGCCCTGATTGACCTTTTTGCCGGAAAACAAGGTAAATACCACCTTGTCGGCCCAGCAACGGTAGGGTTCTATAAAATCATAGACCAAACTTTTGTGGTTGTAATCGTCGCGGTGCATAAAGCCGGAATACGGATCGAGCCCGGCCAGCATCAGGGCCTTTTCCACCCGGGCGTACAACACGCCATAAGCATAGTTCAGAAAAGCATTGAAGACATCCTGTGCCGGACGGCTGCTGCGGCCCGCAAATTGCCAGGCCCCGGGCAGCACGAAACTCACCGCTTCAAAATACAAACGGCCGGCCGTACCCTCCCAACCCTGAAGCGACAGCCCCGTTTCCGCCGTTAGCCGCCCCAATACGCCGGCGATCTGGGCACGCATCTGTTCTATCCGGTCCGCGCGGTCGGTCAGGTAGTCGGCGTGTTGGGCGCGGTGTTTTTTCAGGTCGCGGATGAAATCGGCCTGCCGTTCCAGTTTGGCGCAAAGCCAGTCTTTTACGAAACGTAGTCCGCGCTCGTCCAGCGCCGCCTCCGATTGCCGCTTGCGGATCAGCGTGGTGCTGCCCAACTTCGAATGCCATACCCGGCCCAACGGCGCCCCGTCGTTTTCCAGAAACACGATATCCACATTGTGCATCAACGCCAGCCGCACGGCATCCGACGACAAGGCCGTGCCCCGACTCATCCAGATGCTTTTCACCTTATGCGCCGCCACCGGCTTCGACGACCACGAGCCGTCGTCCTGCTTTTTGCGCACGTCGAACATGGCGTCTTTGACGTGGAGGTAGGCGCCGTAGGAGTTGAGGTGGAGTTGCATGCTGAGGTAATTTTTGTTATTTTATATTCGCACAATCGTTCCAAACCCCCGGGATACCGCCTTACCCAAACCGATATAATCCGGCAGCACCGCATTCGTCGTAAACGATCCGGGAAACCCCATCAATTGCGTGTCCTTATACCCCGTCAGCACCGGCTCTTCCGGACGCACCGTGGCCAGCACCCGCACTTCCGGCGGCAAAAACAAACCCACCCCTTTGAAAAAACTCAGCAAATGCCCCGTCAGTACCCGCCCCAGAAACCCCCGGCGCTCCTCCGGCGCCATATTGCGGTATTCGGGATAGCCTTCCTGGTTGAGCGGCAGCCACAGTGTGCCGAACCGGTAATCCGTCAGTCCCTCCCCCAACCCGACCGGCGTATTCTTAAACACGATATCGCGCTCAAAAACTGGATACTCCCGGTCGTCGATCTTTATCGCCTTCATCTGAAAAAACAATTCCGCCAACAGTTTAGCCCCCTCTCCCAGCCCGACCAGCATGGGCGCGCGATCCACCACCTTGTACTGCACCAGCGGATAGGCATAACGCAAACGACCGTCCTCCAAATGATTGTGCAACAATGGCGAATGCTCGCGGAAAAGATTGCCGAAGTAACCGCGGAGCTTGTGGGCGTCGCGGGGGGAGAGGCGGATTTCGGGGAAGGTGATGCGGGTGAGGGGGAGGGTGGCGGTCATAATGTTATCCATGAAGGGTAATTTGCTGTTTTTTCACAAAACCCAAGTTTTTACTGAAGTTAGCGCCGTCATTTTCATAATCATACTGATAGCACATTGAAGGATTTTCCAATTTGGACAGGTAAAAAAAACACTCGGGTTCACCATCGAAATCAATGCTTTTTCTCCCAAAATCAATCGATACATTAATGACAAAATCATAGAAACTCCCTTTTATTTTTGCAAAGGCAGCCTTTTTATCGTAAGAATTCAATCCCTTTTTATTCTCTACAATTTCGAGATAAGCCTCCCAAATTATTTTAGCGTCTTTATTCAGTTGTATGAAAACTGATTCCGTACGCTGCTCTTCAATGAATTCAAATGCCCCTACTTTTTCAAAATCTAATTCTTGGAGATATTTCATAAGATCGCTTTCCATGTTATCTGCCCGAACACGTACCTTTTGGAAATATGCTTCAATGAGTTCGAGATAGTCTTGTTCCTCCACTGTTTCGACCTTATCTAACACTTGCAGCGTCTTTTCCAAAAGAGCAGGGCCATAAATTTTATTACTTAATTGCTGCATTTTCCCTTCTATCAAATAAATAAAAACATCGCTCATTTCACCCAGTTCGTTATACCGATTGGCGCGGCCCGCTGCTTGAATAATACTGTCAAGCGGAGCAAGTACCCGAAAAACAGTATGCACTGAAAGGTCAACACCAGCCTCAATGAGCTGAGTTGAGACGATGATATTGGGTTTTCCATCACTTCCGGAGTGTCGTTTTTTAATACGTTCAATGATACGCTTTCGTTCAAAAGGAGTAAGGTAGGTGGACAAAAAATAGAGGTCAGCCTGATCGGGCGGGATTTCTTCTGTCAGTTTTTCAAAGCATTTTCGGGTAAAATCTTTCGTATTGAGGATGACCAGCAGGCTTTTTTGCGGATTTGCCTCGTGGTAATTTTTGATTTCAAGACAAAAGTCGTCGAACGAAATTGGGGTTTTTGTGCGGTTGACCAATCGCGTCCGATTGAAAAGTGGGTTACGGAAGTATTCCCGATAATTCGGCACAAGTTCTCGGATTTCGCGTTCCGGCTCAAAAATCAATGGTTGTGTCGCAGACATCATGATAAAATAGCAGTTGAAATGCTTGCCCAAAATTTGGAATACCTGCCGGACAGGTTCCCACAGTTCATGTCTGATATTCTGCACCTCATCCAGTACGACGACTGCGTTGGTCAGGTTCGGAAATTTGAGCAGTTTCGATTTGTTATTTGTGAAAATGCCTTCTAGCAATTGGACAAATGTGGTTATGACTAAGCCACTTTGCCAGGTTTCGATTAAAAACTTGCTTTCCTGGTCTGTCAGAACCTCATCCTCAGCATCGCTTTTGTATTCCGGGTCGGCAAGGTGGTGGTGTTTAAGCAAGACTTCAGAAACAGGGTCTTCTAAGATTTCTTGAAAAACTTTGAAGTTCTGGTCAATAATCGAAGTGAATGGGATGGCGATGACGATACGCGCCAAGGGGTTTTTGAGTAGTTGCCTCATTCGCATAGCCAGCGCCAAGGAGGTAATTGTTTTGCCCAAACCCGTCGGCAATGTCACAGAGTAGAGGTGCCGTTGCAGGTCAAAACACTCGTCTAAACCTTCTAAACTTTCTACAAAAGCCTTGTGCTTTAGTCGGTTGAGGTCAGTAATTGGCTGATCGTGTCCCTTGCTTTTTCGGTAGATGTGAACAGCCGCGAGATCAGGTTCGGGTAGTGCATCGTGTCGTTTTTCTAAAATGACGTCGGCTTTGTCGGAATGTAGCAGGGCAGAGAAAAGGAGTTGGTGCAGGTAAAAAATCTGGATAGTCTGCTCGGTATCCAAGTTTTGCAATTGATGTTCAAAATCAAAGCCGAAATCCTCGAAATCTGTCAAATAACTTTGGGAGGTGATTGATTTTTCAAATTTGTCCCAGTCGAATACTAAATATTTTTCAGCCAATAGCTCGGCGAGGATCGCTTCAGCCTCCGCTCGGTAGAAGTTATTAATTTGTTTTTGGAGGTCAAAATCCTTCGTCCGGTTGTTGGTCAGTTCAGAGATAAACTTCAAAATGTTGCCATGATGTCGTTTTACTGCTGTAAAAACTAAAAATGGCAGTACCTCAAAAAGGTGTAGGGGTAATTTGTCTTTCCAATCGGTTTCGAGATATGAAGATGTCACTTCTTTCGCAATGAACGCCGACATCAAAGCATGGTGCTTGGGTCGAATGACTTTTTTACCTTCAGATTTGATGTAAATCTGAAAATTGACGGTCGCCTTAGCTATATCATGAGTAACGCCCATGATATAGCCAAGCATGGTGAGGCACTCAGTCGGTATGCCACAAGCAATCTGGCGGCTGCTCAAAATTTGGACACAACCCGACGACACTGCCCGTAAATGCTGGATGAGCGGTACACCTGGATGGGAAATAATTTCCATTTTTAGAAAGGGAAAATTTCAGAGAAAAAGGATATTGCCAAATTTTTCAATTTGTATGAAATCTGAGCAATTGACCAAAAACCGCCCTTCATGGCCTCGGCTCAACTCAACTAGTATTTCCGAATATTGTGATACTTCCCGATCGGGCTGCATGACGCGTGGATAGGTGTCCACCGAGTAATGAAAACCTTTTTCAAAACGAATAGCATCAGCACCGCGCTCTCTTACAAGTTCGCTAAGGTTAACCGTGCTGTGAATTTTAACTGGCTCGTTGTTTGTATTTTGAACGTTTTGACAAGGAAAAATACCATGAAAATGAGTCGTCGCAGTGAACTGTGAGGTGCCCAAGTACGGTGTAAAATGATGCCGCCGCAGCCGTACTCTCTCTGCCAAATCATCAAAAACCCCTGGGTCGTCGTGTTGAAAAAAGATGCGAAACTCCGGGTCTTTCAGCAATTCGAATTCAATCTGCGTACGGTTGGTGATGTTGAAAAACGAGGAGGCAGACTTGCTCGTGTCGAGTAGATTGAAAGCCATACGCGTTTTTTTTACGGGGCGTAGCAATTGGACGGCAACAGACATTTTTTCCGGTCGAAACAACTCATTCACCGGTATCATACCGGATGGAAATTGATCGGGCGATGTCTCCCGTTCGATACCCAAAATCGCCCCAAGGATGCCCGATAATGCCGGTCGCGGCGGTATCGGGTACGTCAATGGGGAGGTTGTGGTGTTGAATTTTCGGAAATGCCCATACTCGCCCAAGAGGTCGAACACGAGGATTTTATCCGATTTCATTGAGAGAGAGTTTTCCTGTTTTTAGTACGATCGATTTGCCATTGCAAACAGTTTGTAGGCGATTATCAATTTGGAGATCAATACTATCGATGTTGTCTTCTTGGGATTTCAGCACACCGATCAAATCTGAAATATCCAATTGGTAGTTGTTGATGTTCCTGATTTTTATGCTGTTGTTGCCCTCGCAAACAAGGTGGAGCCGTTGACGCAAATTGCCGATATAAAAAGGTTTATTGTAGTTAACCGAGAGCAGTAATAGTGGAGCTTGCCCGAATTTGGAGCGAGAAATCAGGTTTTTCGTGCCGTCCCAAATGCCTTCAAGCAAAAGTGCCTTGTCGTCGTCGGTCATTTTGGAGTAAGTGGCAGCTTTTTCATTTATGATTCCGTTAAAGCCAATAAGGGCATAGGGCAGTTTATATTCAGTTCTGATGGTATCTTGCCCTTTTCCGCTGCCAGATGCGAACGCTCCAGTGCCTTGTTCGGTGACGACCTCCGTTTGGTTCACCGATTTGCCAACGTTGAATTGCACAGCTCCCGTCAAAGTAATGCTATCTTTATCCATCGGTAACACTCCCCCAAATGTTCGGATGTCAATACAAGTCTCAATAATTTTGTTGCGAAGTTCTTCTTTGGAAGTGCCTGCATTGGCTTTAAATTGTTCAACTCGTCGTTTCCCATCGGAGACAAATTCTTTGCCATTGTCAATATATTTGGTTTCACGGACGAAAATATCCTTGCCTTCCGTACCATTGAAGCCTTTGTACTCGAACCAATAATCGCGGATAGTGCGCTTCAAGCGTACATCCGAAACGAGAGCCTTGCTCTCTTCCTCGTCAAAACGCGGGCGGTTTTCGTTAAGCGGGTCGCCGTTGGGATTAGTGTACTCTGCCTCGAAAAGAAAGAGCAATTCAGTGCGATTTTTAATGATTTCTGCCATGTTGATTGAGTTTTAATTTTTTTCTTCGGTATTGAATTGTTTGCCCAGTTCTATCCCTGCGACGAAATAGAAAGAAAGTTGATTGTTGGAGATTTCTTTGAGCCGGTGGGCATTTCGAACAAACTTGTCCGCTACAATTGCCTTAAAATCACCGTAAGCGTGTAGGCTCGTGTATTGGGAAATTTTATTCAATACCTCCCAATAAATTTTTAAAAGCGAATCGCTGTTGAGATGAAAGCCTTTGAGTTTTTTTTCAAAAGGCGTATTGCCTCCTAGATTCGCACTTTGCAAATTGAATAACAGACGCGTCAGAACGCCCAGAGAAAACACCCCTTCCTTAATTTCAGAATCAAGAAAGCCGGGGTTTTCTTGGATGAAGGTTTGATACTTGGCGATGTCAAATTTCCGCTTAGAGTCTTTTTTGTCCTCTTCTGAAAGCCCTGCTTCCAAATCGGGAAGTGGTTTAGTTGTATCCATTCTCAAAGTTTTTTTATGTGATTGAATGATGCCCAGTTTTTCAAAGTAAGCCAACACCATATGTGCCTTTTTGATGGTCAAATCGCCAAACTCAAAATAACCTTTGCCCTCGCGTTCTTTGTTACGGTGCGCCCGGTACCGTTCCATGAATGCCTTGAAGATTACCTCTCGGTCGAGCGGTAAACCCATAAAAACGGTCTGAATGATTTGGTAAAAACGATCGTCGAAGAAATCACGAAGGATGGCAAATGAGAATTCCAAGTCCTTTCTCACGCCTTTTTTTTCAAACTCCGCACCTTCGTAAAGTGAATATCCTCGGAGCTGATTCGGAACTTCTTCAAAGATCACCCGAAAACGGGAGGGAACGATTTCTTCAAGATTTAACTTAATTTTCATGGCTTCTGTCTTTGGGTCTTCTTCAAAAAAGAGTAGATTGAGCACAAAATCATTGCTGTCGCTAAACACTTTAGCAACTTCCCTCATGATAAAATCTTCTCTTGCACTTATATTTTTGGCATCCCCAGAATATTTCATTTGCTCCAACGTGCCCAAAATTTTTCCAAGAAATTCGGAAGAAGTAGTTAAAATAGTTTTGGGGATAACGTAAAAAGACCTTTCATAAAACTTACGTCGGAGTTTCTCATCAATATAATTGCTTCCGATTTCAAAGGATAAAGCACAGTCAGAACAAATTGGGTAGTTTTTCCAATTACTTTTCTGTTGAAAAAAACCACTAACAAGACCGGGCTTGTCAACAGTCGAAAATTTATACGGTGATCCGAAACCATAAATCATGGCTTTGCTTTCTTGGCAAATAGAGCATACTTTATTTATACCTTTTGAAACTACCTTGTACTTTTCAAATTTGCCTTCTGTGCCATTTTTAGTCAGTTGCAGTTGGATAGTCTCAAAATCGGCAAGATACTTTTCTTCACTACCTTGTTTGATACGGATGGTAAAGCCTGATTTCTGCTGTTTTTCCTTAGGCAATGCCTTGTATTTTTCCGAGACTGCGACCGAGATATTATCATAGTCCTTTTTAAAAGCTATATGCAGCGCCTCAAAAAATGGAAGCTCAGTGTCAATTTTTTGGGCTTTGCAAAAAGCGGCAGTGTCCGAAACCTGTTTTTGGACGGTGCGCAATTTTTTGTCGAAATCACCACTCTTGGTCGTAAAAGTGATGTCTCCGCCTCGCGACGTGCCCTTTCGATAGCCGTAGCGAAGATAATTTTTTACGCTTACTGCATCCAAATCAATCCCTGCAAACCTGCAAACCCAGCCCCCTGCCGTATTTTCGAGCAAAAAATCAGCAGTGAGCATCTCATAGTTTTCACCCGGAAACATGTTTTGGATAAAATACTGATAATTCTCATCATGAGACGGCATCATGACCTTCCCGATTTGGACGATAGATTTGTCTTGCATTGAAATAATTTTTTCTCTCCCACAAATATACCCCCCCTCCTCTGCACTTTTACTGCAGAGCAAAATATTATTTTTGCAAATATTTTCGGCCCCGATCCACCACAGCACTTGAAAGGATCATGCCAAAAAATAACAACCCGACCGCGCGTTACCGCCGTATCCATGAAATTTTCACCCGCCGGCGCGGGGGCGATTCGGTGGTAAAACTGCAAGACCTGGCAGAAATGCTCGGCATCGGTTTGCGGCAACTGAACGACGACATCAAATACATGCGGGAAAAAGGCGCGCCCTTAGAATATGTACCGGCGCTGCGCGGCTGGCGCTATGCAGAGGGCCGCGACTTCGCCATGGTGGACGACCAATTGCTTACCGACGACGATGTATTAAACATCCGAATGGCCATTGAGACCTTTAACAAAATCAACAACCACGAAAAAGCATTCGGCGACCTGCCCGGTATTTTCCGCAAAATTTACCGCGCCTCCCGAAAATGGACCCAATCCGACACCCATCAAAAATATATCTATTTCGATCCGCTGCCCCGCTACGACGGCGGCAAACACCTCAAATTTATGCTCAAAGCCATCGAAGAATCGCGCCGGGTCGAATTTCAGTATATGGCCTTTCATGCCCGGGAACCCAAAACCGTTGTCTTTGATCCCTGGTTCCTCCGCCATTACGACCGTCGCTGGTATGTCGGCGGTTTTTCTCACGATGAACTGGAAGGGTTCGTGCGCACTTTCCCGCTTGAACGAATCGTGGGCCTACCGGTACATAAAGGCTTTTTTCACGACAAACCGCCACTTTATAATGCAGAGACCTATTGGAAAAACATCTACGGCATCACCGTTCCTCCCGATGGACAGGTGGAAGAAGTGGTGCTGGAATTCTCGCCAATGCAAGGGAAGTATTTCCTAAGCACGCCGTTCTTCGAGCCATTTGAACTGCTGGAGCAAACACCGCAAAAAATTGTCGTTAGATTGCACCTGATTATCAATATCGATCTGATCCGCAAATTGGGCTCCCTTGGCGCGGATGTCAGGGTATTGGCGCCTCATGCGCTGGTCCAAAACATGCAGGATTTTTTCCAATCGGCATTGGAGCGATATAACCGGTAATATGAGTTTTACCCACTAATCTCTTTTCTCCGAGGTCAGCGTTCCCATTATTATCACATCGGGCAATCACAGAGGACATCGCGCCCGGCAAAATCCGCGTCGATCCGCAAGGTCCGCGTCGTCAGCGTTCCCATTATTATCACATCGGGCAATCACGGAGGACATCACGCCCGGCAAAATCCGCGTCGATCCGCCAGGTCCGCGTCGTCAGCGTTCCTATTGTTATCACATCGGGCAATCACGGAGGACATCACGCCCGGCAAATCCATCCCCAATATTGTCATTCCACAAGCCTCAGAATGCCCCCCCCTCACCCCCCATACCTACTTTTCAACACGGCCTCCCCCACTTTCCCCTGCGGGGTATAATCCCGTTCCGGGTACCCTTCGTGCCCGCGCATATTGGGAAACCATTTCCACAGGAATCCGCCGGCCCACCACGATTCGGGCTGAAAGGTGTCTAACAGCGCCGCGATGCAG
>CAUJEY010000278.1 GCA_963169325.1 Bacteroidota bacterium | reverse complement strand
GAACGGCGTGATGCCGAATTCGGGCGTATTGGTTTTTCCCAAAATGAGCAAACCCGCTTTTTTCATTTTTTGCACCGCAAAACTGTCGTGGGGCGACACATAATCGCGGTAGCCCCGGCTGCCGGTACACATCGGCATGCCCGCCACTTCCATACCTAAGTCTTTTACTAAAAACGGCACGCCGGCAAATGGCGCCGAACGCACCACTTTTTTAGCCTCGGCCCGGGCCTCGTCGAAACGCCGGTGAATCACAGCGTTCAGCGTCGGATTGATTTCACCGATCTGGCGTATGGCGGTTTCCACTAATTCTTCGGGACTGATTTCCCCTTTTTTCACCAGTTCAGCCAGGCCCAGGGCGTCGTATTTGCGGTATTCGTCGAATGTCATCGTTGTTTTATTGTGGGGCAAATGTTGGTAAAAAAATTGATTTTTATGTGGGGCGTCCCGATTTCTCGGGATTAATTCGCCTGCTCTACGGATACAGAAAACATTCTCTGCACTTTTGCTGCTGTATAGAGCAGGCGAATTAAAAATTCGCCATACAACTTTGGCGAATTTTTAATTCGCCCAACAATCAGGGCGAATTAAAAATTCGCCCCACAACATCATAACCTTGCTGCCCGGAAGCAGGAAACAGGAGGTCAAAAGAATATTGCCTGTCATGCTATCCGTTACGCCGGATTTTCCGGAGTACCGGTTTATAATAGCCGGGGCAACTTCATTGCCCGAATCGTTTTACCGGCCATTTTTAGAACAATACCCGAATGTCGGGTTGGAACAAGGGAAAACATACGAATTGCTGGCACAATCCGACGCCGCATTGGTCAAATCCGGCACTTCGACCTTAGAAACGGCCCTGATCGGCACGCCGCAGGTGGTTTGTTATGCAGGCAACCCTGTTTCATTCGCCATTGCGAAGCGGGTCGTTAAAGTGCCGTTTATTTCGTTGGTAAACCTGATTTTGAATCGCCCTTTGGTGCGCGAACTGATCCAGGATGACTTAAGCCGGATCAAATTGAAGGAGGCGCTGGCAGAGATTTTAGCGCCGGAGCAGGCTGCTGCTATGAAGGAAGGATATTCGGAATTACGCCGGCTGTTGGGGGATGGTGGCGCGTCTTTGCGCGCCGCAAAGGAGATTTTAATGATGAATGATGAATGATGAATGATGAATCTTACACGGTGTCATTCATCATTCATCATTCATCATTCATCATTCATCATTCATCATTTATTTCTGCACCACGAACTTCCTCGTCAGTGTACCTTCAGCCGTAGCGATACGGGCCAGATACGTACCGGAAGCCAGTTGCGGAAGCTGGTAGGTCAGCACGTCTTTTGTGAGCGCCTGACGGTCTTCCACCTGAATCACGCGGCCGGTAACATCGGCGATAGTGATCGTTGCATCCGTGGGTTGGTCAAAATTGACGCCGAGGTTCAGCGTATTGCGCACCGGGTTCGGGAAAACCATCATGCTTGTTTCGGGCAGCGGTTTGTTATCCGTTGTCACCATTAAACTGATATCCATCCGGACAGCCGCATTGAACTCTTCACCAAAACCACCGAGATACCATTGGTCGCTCACCGTCACCGTAGACACGAAAAACATTTTTACGTCCAAGGCAAAAGCATGATAGGTGGTGGCGCTGGCGCCGGTATAGCTCACCATCAGGAAATAGCGCGCTCCGGGGTCAAGCGCTACACCGCTCGTTTGCGTCAGGAAGTCTAATAATTCGACGGATTGCAGCAAATAGTTATCGGCCGTATCCGGCGCCTGATAGGCCCCGAAACCAATGATATCAAGACTGGGGGAGAGCAACTCGGCGCCTTCAAAATTACTGAAACCGGCGTCGATATCGTCCTTCACACGCATGAGATAAATAGTTGCTTCCACATCGGTAGGCTCACCATCGGCGGCATAAGCAAATTGAGCCGAAGTGGCCACGTAATTGTCCAAGGACCCGGCAGTGGTACGGTACAGGTTACCAACAGCCCAGTCGCCACCGCCGGAAGGCCGGTAGCCGGCATAGCCGCCATTTTCTTTCGAATAAAGGCTGCTCGTTGAAAAGAACGGATTGCCGACGACATTATCGAAGGGCCGGTCATCGGTAGAATCAGAACTTACCGAGTACACTATTTCATAAGCACCCACCGGAAGTTCCGGTGCAAAAGAACCGGGAATTTCTATGAGGCTATCTACCACGCCGACAGCCAGTGAAGGCAGTGTAACGCTGGAAGTATAAATTTCTTCGCCGGTGTCCGTGTTAACGGCCACTTTTACCACTACGTTGTTTTCATCCATAAGACCGGGATTGGAAACGTACGTGAAGAAAGAACCGAAGGTATCCGTTGCAATTTGCGAAGCCGGTTGAGCAAGGCTGGATGCCGGGAAGAAAAAATCGCCCAATACGAGGTTGTGTACCGGGGTCGGGTCTTCGTCATACAAGCCCACATCGTCGAGGTTCCAGATATATTCGTAGTTGCCCGTCCATTCCCATTGCAGATATACCGTGGCCTTGTTGGCTGCCGTGGCAGAAATATTAATAATGGGCGTTTCCGGATTTTTGGACCAACCCACGGTGGTGCTGACGCCCGGGAAAACCGTGTAGTTCGTCCAGGTCGCATTGTCGGTACTCACTCGCAGAATGGCGCCCGTTTCAGCGCTAACGGCATATACGCCGATTTGGGTAGCGAAGGAAACGAATACATTGTTTTTGCCGGAACAATCGATAGCGGTAGTCGTCAGACGCGAAACGTGGTTGGTGGGCAACTGTTGCGCTTCATCGGAGTCCACGGAAACGAAACCATTGGTCGCAGTGAAAGACTGGAACGGATCCTGGCCGCCAAACACACCCGGGCAACCGGCTACCGTGTTGCCGGCTTCGGGATCGTTGCACCACGTCCAAACCACTTTTTTAGTATTCGTGCTGCCATCGGCATTGGTCCAGCCCGCTGGAATACCGCCGGCGAAATCCTGCGACCAAAACGGCGTCTGGGCAGTTAAAAAGCCGCTTGTCAGTAAAGCGAGCACCGGTAGCATTCTGGTTAAAAATTGTTTCATGTGTAGATTTAATTAGTTGAAAAAACAGTTAAAATTATACCGCAAAGATACTTCTCATCAAAGCAGAGATGAAGAGATCAGGTGCGAATAGTTGTTATTTGCATACAATTGGCGAATTAGGGGAGTGTTTTGGTGTTTTAGTGTTTTAGTGTTTTAGTGGGAACGCGATTTGTACTAAAACACCAAAACACTAAAACACTAAAACACCACTATTGCTTTTTAACCTCTTTTGCCCAGGCGTCTTTCAGCGTCACAGAGCGGTTAAACACGGGTTTTTCGGTATTAGAATCAGTATCAGTGCAAAAATACCCCAGGCGGGTAAACTGAAACAGATCGCCGACCAGCGTTTCCGACAGGGCAGATTCAACCAGGGCTGTGTCGATTACTTCCAGCGAGTTCGGATTCAGCGATTTTTTGAAATCGTCTTCCGCTGCCGGGTCTTCTAATTGAAAAAGCCGCTCGTACAGTCGAACTTCGGCCGGTTTCGCATGCGCAGCGGAAAGCCAGTGGATAACGCCCTTTACCTTCAACTCGCTGGTATCCTGACCGGAGCGACTTTCCGGAACGTAAGTGCAGCGCAGTTCAACCACCGCTCCATTATCGTCTTTTACACACTCTGTACACTTTATAATATAGGCCGATTTCAGCCGTACCATACCGCCCGGCGACAAACGGAAATACTTGGGCGGCGGGTTTTCCATAAAATCGTCCTGTTCAATATACAATTCCCGCGAAAATGGCAACGACCGTTTGCCTGTTTCCGGGTCTTCCGGGTTGTTTTCCGTTTCCAGCCATTCCACTTCGTTCGTCTCCGGATAATTGGTAATCACTACTTTCAGGGGCCGCAGCACGGCGAAGCGACGCAGGGCGCGTTTGTTCAGGTCTTCCCGCAGGCAAAACTCCAACAGACCCACATCAATGATATTTTCCCGTTTGGCCACGCCCACCCGTTTGGCAAATTCACGGATACTTTCGGGGGTAAAGCCGCGACGGCGAAGCCCGCTGATCGTAGGCATCCGGGGATCGTCCCAGCCACTGACGTAACCCTCCTGCACCAATTGGAGCAATTTTCGCTTGCTCATCACGGTGTAGTTCAGGTTCAGTCGGGCAAATTCATATTGTTTCGACGGGAATATGCCCAATTTTTCGATAAACCAATCGTACAGCGCCCGGTGCGGAATAAATTCGAGGGTACACACCGAGTGGGTGATCCGTTCGATGCTGTCGCACTGGCCGTGCGCCCAGTCGTACATCGGGTAAATATTCCATTTATCACCGGTGCGGTGGTGGTGGGCATGTTTGATGCGGTACAGGTAAGGGTCGCGCAGGTGCATATTTGGCGCAGCCAGGTCAATTTTGGCGCGCAATACACAGTGCCCGTCCGGAAAATCCCCGTTTTTCATCCGCTCAAACAAGGCCAGGTTCTCTTCCGGGGAAGTCTCCCGGAATTTGCTTGGCGTGCCCGGCGTCGTCGGTGTTCCTTTCATGACGCCAATCTCCTCCGGGGTGGAAAAATCCACATAGGCTTTTCCGGCGCGAATCAATTGAACCGCCCATTCGTACAGTTGCTGAAAATAATCGGAGGCATACAACACCTGATCCGGCTCGAAGCCCAACCAACGGACATCCGACAAGATGCTGTCCACATATTCCTGTTCTTCTTTGGTCGGATTGGTATCGTCGTACCGCAGGTTGCATTTGCCGTTGTATTTTTGGGCAAGCCCAAAGTTAAGGCAGATACTTTTTGCATGGCCGATATGCAGGTAACCGTTCGGTTCCGGTGGGAAGCGGGTTTGTATACTACTGTGCCGGCCGGAGCGCAGGTCCTCTTCAATGATTTCCTCAATAAAATTCAACGACTCGTTGCTGGAAGACGTATTCTCGGCGTTCATGTGTTTGTTGATAAAAAAATGAAGCGCAAAGAAACGAACGTTTTTCTGGCTTTCCAAGGTTGCACAATGACACGTGTGCAGGATTCCTTTTTTAAAACAACCCTACTACTTTCCCATTTTCATCGATGTCGATCTTCTCGGCAGACGGCGCTTTCGGCAATCCCGGCATGGTCATAATATCGCCGCAGATCATTACAATAAATTCTGCGCCGGCAGCCAGCCGCACTTCCCGGATATTGACGACATGGTTGGACGGCGCGCCGCGCAATTTCGGGTCGGTGGAAAACGAATACTGGGTTTTGGCCACACAAACAGGGTAATGGCCGTAATCTTCCTGTAATTTTTTGATACGGTTGCGCACGTCGGCATCGGCCGTGATATCGCTCGCGCCGTACATTTTAGTGGCAATCGCTTTCATTTTATCCCACAAAGGTTGCTCGTCTTCGTACGCGAAATGAAAATCCGCTTTGCCATTATTCGTAATTTCCACCACGGCATGGGCGAGGTCTTCGGCGCCTTTTCCGCCTTCGGCCCAGTGCTTCGACACCACAACCGGTACACCGTAAGGAGCCAGTTTCTGGCGAAGCATCTCAATTTCAGCCGCTGTATCGAAGGTAAAATGGTTGATGGCCACGATGCAGGGCAGGCCAAAATGCTGCCGGATATTATGCACGTGACGTTCTATATTGGCAAAACCTTTATCGAGGGCCTCCAGATTTTCCTGGTTCAATTCTTTCAAATCGGCGCCCCCGTGGTATTTGAGTGCGCGCAAGGTGGCCACCAGTACCACGGCGTCCGGGCGCAAGCCGGCTTTCCGGCATTTAATATCAAAAAACTTTTCAGCGCCGAGGTCGGCTCCGAAGCCGGCTTCGGTGATCACGTAATCTGCTAATTTGAGCGCGCTTTTGGTCGCTGTAACGGAGTTGCACCCGTGCGCGATATTGGCAAACGGCCCGCCGTGAATAAAGGCAGGCGTATGCTCGAGGGTTTGCACCAGATTGGGTTTGATGGCATCTTTGAGCAGCACCGCCATAGCGCCGTGCGCCTTCAGATCACGGGCACAAACCGGCCGACGGTCGCGGGTATACCCGATCACGATATTACCTAACCGTTCTTTCAAATCGGCCAGAGACGTTGCCAGACAAAAAATAGCCATTACTTCAGAAGCCACCACGATATCGAAACCGTCTTCCCGCGGGTAGCCGTTGGAAATACCGCCCAGGCTGACCGTGATATCGCGCAGGGCGCGGTCGTTCATGTCCACCACACGCTTCCAGGTGATGCGACGCACATCGATACCGAGTTCATTACCCTGATGGATATGGTTGTCTATCATGGCTGCCAACAGGTTGTTGGCTAGTGCAATCGCGCTGAAATCGCCGGTGAAGTGCAGGTTAATGTCTTCCATCGGGATCACCTGGGCGTAGCCGCCGCCGGCAGCGCCGCCTTTCATGCCGAATACCGGTCCAAGACTGGGTTCGCGCAAACAAAGCATGACCTTTTTGCCGATCCGGCTCAAGCCGTCGCCCAAGCCTACGGTAGTCGTAGTTTTGCCTTCACCGGCAGGTGTAGGGCTCACGGCGGTGACGAGGATCAGTTTACTGCCCGGGCGTTCGGGCAGGTGGTCCAAATAAGCCAGATCGACTTTTGCTTTGTAATGGCCGTAAGGTTCGAGTACTTCGTCGGGAATGCCGAGTTTTTCGGCGGCGAGTGGAATGATACGTTTTGGGGTCGCCAACTGGGCGATTTCGATGTCCGAGAGCATAATTTGATATTATAAGTTTAAGGCGCGGCCAAGATACGGCAGCAACTTTTAAAACGAATGATGAATGATGAATAAT
>CAUJEY010000277.1 GCA_963169325.1 Bacteroidota bacterium | reverse complement strand
TCCTTTGTGCCAGATATCTCGAAAACGATGTTCTCTTTCAGATGCTGGCGGATGAGGAAGGTTTTACCCACTCGCCTCCTGCCATAAATAGCCATAAATTCGGCTTGGTCCGATTGCAGGATTTTATTCAGTTTTTCTTTTTCTATTTCCCGGCCAATGATATTTGTTGCCACGGTAACGCTTTTTTTAGGAGAAATGATGACAAATTTACAAGATTTCTCCAACTATCCGTACGGATAACTAGAGAAATGTTTGAATTAATTTTTGATTTCTCTAAAAATAAGCGGAACAAGTCGGTAACTGACCTTGTCATTTTGTCGTTGACCGTCGGACCCGGAAATATTGGAAAAACACCCCAATCACGCCCAATACGAGGCAAGACAAGCCCCAAATCCACCATCGGCTACCTGCAAAACTTACTGGCGTATCATCGCCTACCATGGAAAATGTTGCCCAGAAATACGGATGCATCAGCTCGTCCGATTTGGTGTTTTTCAAAAAGTCCTGCTGCGCCGCTTGCAAGGCCACGGCCTTGCCCATGCCCCCGGAGAGTTTTTGGAAAAAACCGACTACCAGGTCCTTCGCCGCCGCGTCGTTGACCGACCAAAGGCTCATCATCACGTTCGGGCAGCCCGCAAACCGGAACGCCCGCGCCAAACTCATGATACCTTCTCCCCGTACCACCTTGCCCGCGCCGGTATTGCAAGCCGACAGTACGGCGAGGTCGGCCCCCAGGCGGAGTTTGTATAGTTCGTAAGCGTGCAGGAAGCCGTCGTTTTCGCCCGTCGAATCGGCGGGGTTTGGATTTGAAAAAAGCAGGGTCGAGTACAGCGGGTCGACGTCGTTGGTCAGGGCGTGCATGGCGAGATGCAAAACGCCCGCATTTGGGGCATTTTTTTTGAAAAACGCCTCTGTTGCCGCTTCACCGGCAGCCGATTCGCCCTTCAGGAAACGTTGCGCCGAGTCAATTTCCACCCTGTTGAAATGCAGGGCCGGCACCTCGCCGCCCCGAAGCAAACTGAATGCCCGCGCAAACCGAAGACTATCGGGCAGCGCGCGCGCCGCCAGACCCGAGTTCCCGGCACCGCCCTGATAAACGGGCGCCATGCCGAGGTAGCCGCCGCCGTTCCGGGAGCCCGGGTCCGGTTGTCGGGCGAGTACGGTCCCGGAGTATTCGAGTCGCACGGCGATATCGTTCACGAGGTAGGGCAAGTGGCGGTAGTCCGGGGCGGCCGAAGTGGCGACCGGCTGTCGCAGCAAGGCCGCGAACGGTACATAGCCGATTTGGTCATCGGGGACGACGACGAGGTTGCGGGCCCGGGTGTGCGCGAGCGGTTCGGCCAGCAGGGTTTGGTATAGGGCGTGGGAGGCCGCCGTAAATTTTTGAAAATCAACGCGTTTTTGCGGTGTAGTACGTGGCATTGCCGGGTCGAAATCATGAACCGTCGCCCGGAGTGCGGCGAAGTTTTGGTGAAACGAGGTGTCTATGTTTTGTTTGAAAACACGCGCCTGGCCATGCTCAATCAAAAATGTGAACAATACGGAATCACCCAAAAAATATTCCACGAGGGCGTTGCCGGCGTGCAATTTGGCTTGTACGTCGGCGATAGTGGCCAGGCGGCGGTCGTATTTCAGGCGGTGGTATTCCGGGTATCGTTTTTGGAAAACGGCCAGTAACGAGTCCTGCGAGGCTTTGAGGTCAAAGATTTTGCGGTTCCAGTTGGCAATTCGGAACGAGTCCGGGTACGGTTTGGCCTGTTCGTCGAAGACGAGTTTTTCGTAAAAATCGAGGTTGCGTTTTTGCAGTTTTTCGTGTTGTTGGTCTTCGGGTCGAAAACCGGCGAGTTGCCTGGCTTCCGTTTCGCGAAGCGACTCGAGCAGTTCGACCGACTTGCTTTTTTCGGCGGCTTGCCAGGCCAGTTGCAGGTAAGGTTCGCCGCCGCCGCGCTGCCAAAGTCGGAGCGCGCAGTCGATCGTTCGTTGAAAAATGGGCTTGGCCATCTCCGATAATTGATTTTTTGACCCAAGCCCCCGGTAGGTGTCGCGGATTCTTTCAACCAGCGAATCGGCCAGAGCGTAGGATTTCAGCGCATGTTCGAGTTGAATCGGATCGTTCGTTTTTTCAAACATTTTTTCAAAAAAACGGCCTTTTAACTCCAGGGTACGCAGGTGGTAGGGCTGGCGCGTGAAGGCAGCCACAGGCGGATTTTGGGCAAAATCGGTGGTTTCGAAACCGCTGGCTTCCCGGGCGAGCAGTTCGGAGAGGGCGGCTTGCGCGGCAGGGAGGGAATCGGCGAGGAGGAGGGATTCGGTGAGTTTGTGAAAAACCACAAAGGTCAGGCTGCTCATTTTCCCGCCGCCGCTGATTTCGCTGGCCGCAAGCGACTTTCGGAACGAGGGAATGCCTTCGAGGTAATTTTTTACAGCCGTTTCATACACCCCTTTTGCGTAAAAATAACTCACGGCGAGGTTCTGCGACATAATTTCAGCCTGGTGTTTCCGGAGCAACTGTTCACAAATCCGGAGGCAGCGGCGCGAGGCATCGAGGTCGCCGATATTCAGATAACATTCGGCTAACTCACAATTCTGGTAGTACACAGCCAAGGGGGAGTCGGTACAGGTAATGGCGATTTGCCTGTACCTAATCGCGTTTTCGTAGTCGCCGGCATTTTGATAGTTCAATGCCTTGAATCCGGAAACAGCGGCTTTCATGGCCGGTTTACTGGTAATTACCTTATCGAAATACTTGTCCTGCGCGGCATAGTCGCCCATTTGGCCGTAGAAACTTCCAATAACGTAGTTTACATTTACCATAAACGGATCATCCTCCGGCAGACAATTTTGCGCTACCGATTGACCGAGATTATAGTAGTCTAATGCCAAATCATAATCCTGAAAAAGGTCGCGGGCCATGTGCCCGAGCCCAAAGTAATTCATCGATCGCCCAATGTAATCTTTTGGGTAAATGCGTCGCTCCACAGCATCCGCTTCCAACATAATTTGGCTGCCCTCTTCGATATCTCCCATATAAATCAAAGCTTGCCCGTAGCCAAAATATGACAGCATCCAGTATTCAAACAAGGTGGAATCGAATCGCTGCTCAAGCAGGTTTGCGGCAAGCGGGTACAGCTCTCCGCAAACTACCTTCAAGGAATCGTGTTGTCCGTTAATGTAGGCTTTCCACGACCTGCCGTACAGTATATCGGCCCGTATGCTGTCTTTTTCAAAATCCGGACTGACCGGACTGATAACTTTTGGAAAATCCGGCGGATACTGATCAGCGGCCTTGCCGCTACCCCAGAAATGTTGAACTTGAAAGCCGAGACAGCAGGCCGCGAGCAGGAGAAAGAGCAGGGGGGATTTCCAGTGTGTTTTCGTCATGGTGCGATCCGGTTTAATGGGCAAATTTCGCCTTGAATATCGAATATCGAACAACGAATGTCGAATGTCGAAGTATCGTAGTGTACACCCGAGCGTTTGGCCCTGCAACAATAAGCCAAGGGTATAGGCGTACGCTACGCTACTTCGACATTCGCTGTTCGACATTCGATATTCAAGGGGTTCACCGCACCACCACAAAGCGCCGCCCCCCAACTATCCGGCCTTCTCCGTGCGCCGACAAAAAATAACTCCCCGGCGGCAATTGCCCGATTTGGAGCGACACCGGTTGCAGGGTTGCCCCCGGCGCTAATTTTTCGCGCAGCAAAACCTGCCCGGACAAATCGGAAATGCGCAATTCGGCCGGCTCCGGGGCGGCGCTATTTTCGGGGAAAATGATAGTCAGCAGATCGGACGCGGGGTTGGGCGAAAGGTCGAACGCCGTTTCCGCCGGGGATAGGTTGCCGACACTGGTGGTGGTATCGACGGTTAAAATCTCCACGCTACCGGTGGTCATTGCTTGCTCGGCGCGCCAGCCGCCACCGACGGCGATTTTGTTGCCCCAGGCGCCACAACCGTGCGCCATGCGGTTTTTGTTCAAATTCATCGTACTCCAACTCCAACCGTTTACTTTTGCCTCAAAAACATCGACTCTATTGAAGGACTGATTAAAGTACAGGGTGGAAAGATTCAGATTGCCGCCGCCCGTGAAATACGCCTTGTTCCCCAGCACAGTTGCGGCCATAACGCAGCGGGGCGAAGACAATTTATCGATATGCCATTTGTTTTGTTCGGTATCAAAAATATCTACCCTGTCGGTTTTGCCCACCGTTTGGGTGTACCCGCCCGCGCAAACCAGGTACTTCCCGACGCCTTGAACCGAGGAGGCCATGCGCGCTAATGATATAGAGGCGGTATCCCAGGTGTTTTGAGCCGCATCATAAATATCTACCCGGTTGGTACAGGTAAAGGTTTTCCAGTCGGTGCCGCCGCCGCATATATACATTTTAGTGCCGACCACACCCGCTTCCAGCATTTCCCCCCTGGGTATCGAAAGTTTTTGTGCAGGCTCCCATTTCTTATTTACCGGGTCGTAAATATCGACCAC
>CAUJEY010000276.1 GCA_963169325.1 Bacteroidota bacterium | reverse complement strand
GTTTGGCGGCCGAAAACGCCGGTGCTGAACGCTTTGTTGTCGGCAAATGCGCGGTTTTGGTGGTGACACGATGCGCAGGATACACTCCGGTCTTTCGAGAGGTTTTTATCGTAAAACAGCACGCGGCCCAGCGTGGCTTTGTCGTTCGAAACCGGCTGCGGCTGCAGGCCGGTTCTGCTCAGGTGTACGGGCAGGGCAGTATGGTACGACGGTGGCACCATCCCGATGAACAGATAACGCTGCACATAAGAAAAGTCGTCGATCAGATCCGAACCTTCGCGGTATTGGAAGGATTCGGCTGCCAAACCGAGCAGCAGGAAGGCTAATAAGGTAAAAAGTTTCGTTGGCATGGTTAAATTATTTAATGGAATAGATATCAGAAAGCCCAGCCGGCCAGGAGCATGATGGAGGGCTCTATGCTGTTTAGGTATAAAAATTTATACTTCGGTGTTGGCGCGGACAACCACCATTCGCCAAAAGCGCCAACGCGACCTTCAATCACTAATCCGCGCCAGGGCGTGAAAACCAGGCCGGCACTGAGATCAATAACCGGAGCAACGAAAGATTCCAGGTTCATCAGGCGAGATTGACGGTAGTAGGTCACGACCGATTCCCGGTAATTGGCAGGATTGGCGTCGGGCGTGGGCCAAAGCTCTTTCCATTGGCTTATGGCTGTGGTAAAATCTTCGATGTGGTAGGTAGTATTCTTGCTCAACCCAAGGCTTGGCTGAACGAATAGCTCCAGCGATTTCCGTTTGGGCAAACGCCAGGAATACCGTTGACCTGCTTTAATGAAAAACCGGTGTTTGACGATATATGGCGGCAGATCGGCCAGGCGCCGGCCGGTGCCTTCGTATTCAACGACGGGTTGGTCTATGGCGGCTTGCCGGTAGGCATAATAGGTTACCCACTGTCCATAAAAAACCTGGGAATGGTCGATGGCCGGGTACTGTGCGCCGGCCGTTATTTCCAGGCTTTTCCGCGGACTTTTGCGGAATTCATAGGCAAGCTGAACCTGACGGTCGGCAAGACCGGTGAGGTTCAGCTTAAACCGGTGGTGCGCCGGCGTTTGTGCGCTCCCGATATGTTGCGCCAATAAAATAAGTAATGACAACAGACAAGATTTCATGACAGCGGTTATTTCTGTCAAACTTATCTGTTTATTTACCCGTCACAACGGAGGAATGATTGTATGGGTCGATTTTATATACCAATAATACTTTTGGTCGAGTAAATGGGTTGGTTATAATTTGGCTAAATGGTAAATATGCAAAATAGAAGGATATTGCAACCTACACTACTGGACATTATTAATTTTAACACATAGGCACGTAGATCACATAGATTTTAAACCTTTGAGAATCAGAAAACTATGTGTCCTATGTGCCTATGTGTTTATAAATGTCCAGTAGTATGGTCGCAGCCTCACCGCTGCACCGCCAGTTTGCCCTGCCACACTTTTCCTTCCGATAAATACCGGACGATGTACATCCCGTTTTCCAGCCCGGCTACATTCATCTTATGGTCGCTGCCGGCAACCGGCGAATCCAGGCGCAGCCGCCCGCCAAGATCGATAACTGTTACGCGGCCTTCGCCGGGCAGGTGCCGCAGGGTCAGGGTTGAATTGGCCGGATTGGGCTGCATTTCCAAGGGTTGAACGGCCAGGTCTCCGGTGCTCACGAAGGTGCCGATTTGTTGAAAACCGAGAAAAAACAGCACGGTGTTGATCAGCGCCGGCGTTACGCATCCGCCGTGGTCGGCAGTGGAATTGACGTCGGTAGCAGCCACATCTACTGCGCCGTAAGCCAGCAGGGAGTCTAAAGCGACTACGCTGTTTTGATAGGGCACCTGGTCGTCGGCTGTACAATAGAAAATCCGGGTGGGGGCCTCGGGCGCCCAGGCATATACGTCGTTGTCTCGGAGTGCGATATTGAAGGGATGATCGGGGTCCGACAATACGGCCTGTACCATAGCCGGTTGTAACATCCGGAACGGCCGGCTTTCGCCTTCGTTTGTTGTCAGTAATGAAATCAGTTGGATGTTTAATTGACCCAGATTGAGGCTGCCGTTGAAAAACTGTTCAATTTTAGAAGCGTAGGGCTCTTTAAATGCTTCCGTGATTTGCGTGAATAAGTTTCCATACACCGTTTGGTACGACAAAATGGTGTTCGGCAAATAGCCGGGGTAGAAATAAACCTGGTCGGACAGGATAAGGTTACGCATCACACCGCTGATGCTGTATGGGCCGGAGTTGTGTGCGGCGGCGGTTACGCTGAATTCGCCGGCCAGGTTGGTTTCGATTTCGCGTTGCAGGGCCATGGAGGCGTGCCCGCCCTGCGAGTAGCCGGTCATAAATAGTTGCTCGCTGGTATGGGAGCCGAATTGTGCATTAAATTCGGGCAGCGCGCGCAGCAAATCCACCGCAGCGGAGGCTTCGCTGGCCGCGTGTACGTAAGGGTGAAACCCGTCGGATACGCCCAGGCCGAGGTAATCGGGCAACAAAGCCACGTAGCCCAGCCCCCCACACAGCAGCCCGATGCTTCCTTCGCCGTCTTGCGTCACGTTGTAAGACGGCACGTCGAGTTTGGAACTTGAAGTGCCGTGTTGGTACACGAGCCGGGGATAAACTTTGGTGAAATTATCCGGGATGACAATCAGCCCCGAGGCCGTGTCGGGCATTCCCTGTACGTCGGTTGTGGCGTACGTGACGCGGTAATATTTAACGCCGTACTGGATAATGGGCAAGGAGAACTGGGTGGTCAATTGTGCTTTGGTCTTGGCGCCCAATAGGGTGGAGGAGACGAGATTTTGCGCGAACAGCGCGGTAGAAAAACAAATCAGCAGGAGCAGACAGGGCAGACGAAATTTCATGTAGTGTGGTTTGATATTTTAATTTGGCCAAATGTAGAAAGTCCGGGTCATATCGGGCCGGGCTATTCTGAACAATGCTGATTTTAGCGGCGGTTGACCTGCGGAAGTGCAGGAAAAATAATTGTCTTTAAAATTAGGCTTTTATTTTCCAAAAAGACTGCTACCTTTGCGCTCCATTTTTTAGCACCGCACATAATTTCTTTCGATAAGCGATGAAACGTACCTACCAACCGTCCCGCCGTAAACGCAAAAATAAACATGGTTTCCGCAGCCGGATGGCTTCGAAAAATGGCCGCAAGGTGTTGGCGCGTCGCCGCAAACAAGGCCGCAAGAAACTCACCGTTTCGGATGAAAAACGCCTGAAGTAAACCTTCGGAATTTATAGGTTTGCAGTTTTCTTGTTCAAAGTCGTCAGTATGCTGTGGCAGCCTGACGACTTTGCTTATTTTCAGCGCCGCCCGATCTTTCGCTCCATGTCTACCTTTTCCCGCAACGAACGTTTGAAAAGCCGGAAACTGATCAGCCGCATATTCAAGGAAGGTCAATCGTACGTGGCCTATCCCCTGCGAGTGGTTTGGCTGCCGGTAGATGCGGAGGGGCAACTGGCGACGGGCTTCGGGGATACCCCCGCGCAACTCGCTATTTCCGTTCCTAAACGATCGTTTAAAACCGCCGTGGCGCGCAATTTGCTCAAACGCCGTATTCGGGAGGCTTACCGCCTAAACAAAAATGCCTGGTATGAAAAACTGGGCGCCGGCAACCTGCACCTCGCACTCATGCTGGTGTACGTGGCTAAAGAGGAATTGCCGTATGCCGACATTGAAAACGGCATTAAAAAAATGGTGAAAAAATTTCCGGGCCTATAACATGCTTTTTCCAATTGGCGACGACAACATAGAACGCGGACACCCGGCGGTGTTCAGTTACCTGTTTTTTGCCATCAACATCGGGGTATTTATTTTTCAAACCACCCTGCCGGAGGGAGCCGCGGCGGGCTTTGTGGAACAATACGGCGCTATCCCGGCCGAAATTTCGCGCGGCATCGACCTGCAAACGCTGTTCAGCAGCATATTTTTACATGGCAGCTGGATGCACCTGATCGGCAACTTGTTGTATCTCTGGATATTCGCCGACAATATCGAAGCGATCATCGGCCACTTTCGTTTTGTGCTGTTTTACCTTGCCGGCGGGCTGATGGCCGGGCTGGCTCAGGTGGTCATCAGTCCTGACAGCGGTATTCCGTGTATCGGCGCCAGCGGCGCCATTGCCGCGGTGATGGGCGCTTACATCGTCATGTTTCCCAAGTCCCGGGTGCGGATGTTGTTCCTGTTGTTTTTTAGTGTGTTCTATATCCCCGCCTGGGTATTTCTGGGGATATGGTTCGTCCAGCAACTTGCGTCGGGCCTGGGCGTGCTGGGCTTGTCGGCAGAGGATGCCGGCGGCATCGCCTGGTGGGCGCATATCGGCGGTTTTGCATTCGGGTTGTTTTCCGGATTCTATTTTCGGGACCGCTTTATGACCGACCGTTATATCCCGAGCGCCTGAATATCCCGTTCAGACAGGCTTTTTCCCAGTTCAGTCAGTTGGACTAAAATGAACCGGCCCATTTCCGCGTTTTTTGCACGCATTTTATTCCAGACGACTAAAGTCTTACTTGTACAACAATCCCTAATCTTGCATGCGCAACTTAATCTTTGCATTTACCCTGACGGCCGCAGTCATCGTGTTTTCGCTGCCCTCCTGCAAACATGACCCGTTTATTCCACTTGATCCGGATCCGACAACGCCCATTGATACCGCCATGAACGCCGGCGTACCCTGTAATCCCGATACAGTTTATTTTCAAAACCAGGTGTTGCCGTTATTAATATCTCAATGCGCACAAGCGGGTTGTCACGATGCCGCTTCACATGAGGAAGGGGTAGTACTGACCAATTATCAGCAAGTGATGTCGACCGGTAAGGTGAAGGCCTTCAAACCCAACGACAGTGAATTGTACGAGGTGATCACCGAAACCGATCCGGATGACCGCATGCCGCAGTCGCCAAATGCGCCCCTGACAACGGAACAGAAAAATTTGATCAAAAAGTGGATTGAACAAGGGGCGCAAAACAACGTTTGCAATGAAAATTTTGGAACTTGTGATACGGACAATATCACTTACGCCAACTTTGTAAGCGGTCTGTTGGCAAATCGCTGTGTCGGTTGCCACGGTGGCGTCAACCCGCAAGGCGGGCTGAAGCTGAGCACTTACGCGGAGGTTAAGGCCAGCGCTGAAAGTGGCAAACTATACGGCGCCATAGCGCGCTTGCCGGGTTACTCGGCTATGCCGAAAGGCGGCACAGCATTGTCGCCTTGTTTTGTCAATAAAATGAAAGCCTGGATTGATGCAGGCACGCCGCAATAAAAGAAGGTTTGAAGGTTACTGGTTTGAAAGTTAGAGGGTTTCCGAGCGTACATGCACTCGGAAACCCTCTAACTTTCAAACCAGGAACCTTCAAACCAGGAACCTTCAAACCAGGAACCTTCAAACCAGGAACCCCCAAACCCCCAAACCCCCAAACCTTCAAACCTTCAATTCCCCCCAAATACGCATTAACGGCGTCGGCACTGTTTGTGCGCTTGGGCCGCTTGCGGCGATCCGTTCTTTGGCCAGGCGGATTCGTTCCTCCAGGGCCGGGTGTGTGTTGAGAAAATTCGGGACACCCGGTTCGCCGCCCGCAGCAGCATTCATTTTTTCAAATAAATCAGGGATGCCGCGCAAGGGGATACCGCTTTTTTGCAACAGTTTCAGTCCGTTTTCGTCGGCCTCCAGTTCCAGATTTCGGGAATAGGACAAACCGGCCAACTGGCTTCCATGTTGTGCCACGATAGCGGAAAGATCGCCCTGCCCCCCGAATAAAAGACTGAAAA
>CAUJEY010000275.1 GCA_963169325.1 Bacteroidota bacterium | reverse complement strand
GAACGACGACCGCACGGCCGAACTCATGCGGCTGTTCTACCAAAACCTGCAAAAAAAGGGCTGGGATAAAGACCGGGCGCTGTGGCAAGCCAAAAACGACTTCATCGCCAAACACAAAACAGACGGCGGAGCGCACCCGTACTACTGGGCGGGGTTTGTGCCGGTTGGGGATATGGGGAGTTTTGAGTTTTGAGTTTTGAGTTTTGAGTTTTGAGTTTTGAGTTTTGAGTTTTGAGTTTTACCGGAGGCTCGCCAGACGTTTTTGGCGAGCCTTATTTTTTTGAAAAATATTTTGGCCAGGTTGGGTACCAAGTCGTGGCTGAAAAACCAATGGACGTATTTCAGCCATCGTTCACACTTTTAAATCTAAAATCATGAAATCGTTTGTTTCAGCGTCCAAACACAGCGGCGCCTCCAAACCGGCCCTTCGCACAAAAAAACACTATATCGAGATCGAGTTGCCGTACGAAAACGATCCGTCGCTGAGTTACTTCCTGTACGTAGTCGTTGGAGAAAATGGCGAGTCCCTGATCGTTTCCTGCTGGGATCAGGTTTGGAACGAAGCCGATAATTTGGATCAACAGACCTTAGCCAATTATCTGCCCGGATTTTACCAGGCGCGTAAAAATTTGCGGCAGCAACGCAGCGGTAAAAACCAAATGGCTTACCTGGCCGACCCGAAAGATGGCGTGCAGAAATGGATGCTCGTCCGGGAAGTTAACATCGACTTGAGCATGGAAAACCCGCTTGATGATCCTGCATTGGGAAAAGGCCTTGGCAAAATTTTGAAATCAAGCAAGAGCATACTGGGCGAACTCATACAAGCGCAGGAACAGGTCGCGCCGTCAGCGCCGGTAAATCGGCAGCAAGAAGAGGAGGGTTTAGGCTTTTGGGGCAAAGCATTGATTGGCGTAGCGGCCGGCCTGTTGTTGGGCGTTGATGTAAATATGGATTAACCGTTAACTCCGCACCGAACTTTTCGATTTTCGTTTTGCCGTGGGCTACGTGCGGCGGAATACGGCCTGGTGGCGCATGGACGCACAACGCAAATTGAGGCAGTTACAGGGCGTTCTGGCGGGGTAATTTTGAGAAAACTACCTTTAATACTATTTTACATTTTTGACTTCTACATTTTGACTTTTACATTTTGACTTTAAGAACAACAATTTTCCCTTAACCTGATGGCTATGGAGCAGGGGGCAAGGGCGAGGAGGATGGTTTAATTTAAAAAAACTCCAATCTCTCCCCTACTACCGCCCGGTGCAGTGGCAATAACAGGTAACGCATTTGCAAATTCAATAGCAAACATCCGTTCACCTGCTCAATTTCACCTGTGCCATGTCCTGCTCGTCCACTACCCAAAGCAGTTTTTTAATTGCAACCGCTTACGGCCTCCGTTCCTTTCAGCGCCGCGCAATTGCCGGCCGCATCGCGCTGTTCTTGTTTATCGGCCTCGTTCTGCCGGCCTTGCTTGCTGCGCAAAACAAAACCGCCGCCGGGGAGCCTGCGCTCTATGACCGGCTGCTTTGTGTAAAACTCCAAAACGACCTGCCGGTGTATGCCGAAAACGGCCGGCTAACCGACCGCGGCGCCGGCGTCCTCGCGCCCCTGGCCACCCTGTTGGATGCAGGTGTTTACACCAAACTGATTGATCTCGACGAAGCCACGCTTGATGAAATGCGTTACAACGCCCAGCACTTCTGGGACGAGGAAGTGCGCAGCCACCCTGCACTGCGGCCCGGCATCATGGCCGATATGAACCGGTACTTTGTGTTGCATTTGCATCCGGCCACGAACAAAGACTATATCATCCGCCAATTGCAGGCCTGCCCCCTTGTCGAACACGTTTCCATAATGCCCAGGCCCGTGGCGCCTCCCCTACCCGGCAATTATGTCGGCAACCAAACCTACCTCGACAACAGCTACGGCATCAACGCCAACCAGGTGTACAGCGCCTATAACAATCGCGGTGCGGGGGTAAAAATAGTGGATATCGAAGGCGCCTTCAATTCCAATCACGCCGACTTGCCGGCCGTCTCTCTGGTGAGCGGCACACAGATGTACACGGGCTTTGGCAACGACCACGGTACGGCCGTATTGGGGCAATTGGTCTCTAAGAACAACGGCTGGGGCACCACCGGCATCGCTTCGGCCAGTACGGCGCTTTTTGCTGGCGTCAACGACGTATCCGGATATTTCAATATCGCCAATGCCGTAGCCCGGGCCGTTACTGCCACCCAGCCAGGTGACGTCATTCTCCTGGAGCAACAGATAGCCGGACCTTACTATGTTCAAAATTCGACGGGCAACCAATACGGCCTCGTACCGGTGGAGTACGACAAAGCCATTTATGATCAGATCAAAATTGCCGTGGGCAACAAGCGCATCGTTGTGGAAGCGGCCGGAAACGGCTCCCAAAACCTCGACGACCCGCAAAACGCCAGGGGCAACCAAAACCACTACCCCTTCTCCGCTGCCAACAACTCCGGCGCCATCATCGTCGGCGCGGGCTGTTCAGCCCCCAGCGGAAGCAGTACGGCCCGCAGTCGCCTCAACTTCAGCAACTACGGATATCGCGTGGATGTTCAGGCATTCGGTGAAAACGTGTGGACGACCGGCTACGGCCATGCCTACAATGCCGAGGGCGTCAATTATCAATATACCCACACCTTTGGCGGCACATCCAGCGCCAGCCCGATTGTCTCCGGCGCTTGTCTGTTGGTGCAGTCCATGTACAAAAGCCAGTTCAGCGGCAATACGTTGTCGGGCGTACAAATGCGCACCCTGCTCGTCAACACCGGCAAACCCCAGCAAAGCGGGCAATTTCCGGTTTCGCAAAAGATCGGCCCCATGCCCAACGCCTATGCTGCCATACAATCCGCCCTGGCCGGCAATGCCTGCACCGCCCCTTCCGCCGCGCAGCTATCGGCCACCAACATCACCGCCACTACCGCGCGTTTGAACTGCTCCCTTTCAGGCGTTCAGACGTACGACTGGGCCTACCGGCAAGTGGGCGCCTCCACCTGGATTGATCTGCCGGCCACGACCGTAAACTACCTCGACGTATCGGGACTGTCGGCCAATAAACAATATGAGTTTTCGACCTCCGTGCGCTGCAACAACAATACCTGGAGCAGTTGGTCAGCCTTCAAAACCTTCGTCACCACAGGCTCAGCCTCGTCCACCCCGGCTAATGACACCCCATGTAATGCCGTATTGATTCCGGCCGGCAGCAGTTGCTGGTCGGCCACCGGAACTACCGCCGGCGCCACGGCCGGCTTCAGCGATGTCGTGTGCAGTACCGTTTCACCGCGCGATGTGTGGTTCCGCTGCGCCATTCCCAGCAGCGGCATCGTCACCTTCCGTACCACTGCCGGCTCCCTGACCGACGCTGTTATGGCTGTATACTGGAGCAATAGCAACAGCTGTTCCAATCTCAACTACATCGTATGCGAGGACGACAACAGCCTTGGCAACGGTTCCCAAATGCCGGTCGTCGCCATCAGCGGGCAACCGGGCACCATGCTCTGGGTGCGTGTGTGGGGCTATAACAATGTCGCCGGCACCTTCTACATCTGCGCACTAAACTATAATTCCGCCAACTTCAACGGCGGTGGCGGCATCCCGGTTTATGCCATTGATCCCGGCCAAACGAACAATACCTCGTCCTGGAACGACCCCGAAACGAGTATCGCCGACCGGTCGGATTCCCCTCCCCCGTCCACTTCAGATGCGCTGTTTCCCAACCCGACAACGGGCCGCGCACAATTCATCTACTCCATGCCACAAAGCGGCCCGGCGCATCTCCAGGTATTCGATCCAACGGGCCGGCTCGTGCAGGAACAGACGATGGAACTCCCGGAAGGTACGCACACCACCACTTTGGATTTAAGTGCGTACCCGGCCGGCGCCTACACCCTTCGACTCCGGATGGGAGCGGCGGTGACGGTGCAGCAATTGCGGGTGGTGCGGTAGACTATTGTATGATATCATTCACTTACTAAATTTTTCAACACATGAAGCAGGTATTTCAAATTTCGCTGATGTTGTTTTTCGCCATGTTTTTTACACAAACGTCCTTTGCTCAAACCTGGCAGGCACAACCGGATGCCCGCCCTCAGGACAAAAAAGAGGCTACAGACCGGCCGACCAAGCCAAAAACGGGTAATGGTTCGGGTACACACACTCCGCCTAAGCCGCACGGGTCAAGTAACAACCAACATAGTCAAAAGAAAACAAATCAGCCGGCTTCTGTTCAGAAGCACGAGAATTAGCCTGCTGGTAGCTCGGGTCATGCCCCTTGGATTGGTCTGCTCCATTCAAGTGGCAATGACCCGAGCCGCCAATGGTTATCAATTGCCAAATTCTAAGATCACTTCTGCTACCATTTTTTTACCCTAAAACAATTTTACACATCATGTTACATACCACATTCAGGAGTATGCTGCTCCTCACCATCGCCTTGCCGGCTCTTATTGCATTGTCGACCTCCCGCCCCCGGAGCACCGTCCTCGCACCGCCCGGCACGCCAAAAAACATTCAGATCAGTTGGAAAAAAGACTTCAAAGACCCGAGCGGCGGGCATGTACCCCGAAATAGCGATCCCATCTGCAAACTCACGCTTACCGTGGTACCCGTTCCGCAAGCCACGTCGTACGAGTGGGAAATATCGCGCTTCGGCAGTGTTGAAATGACCAAAAACACCCAGGGTGCCGTATGGAACGTGGGTTATATCGAGCCTACGGACACTTATACGGTAAAGGTACGGGCCGTGAATAATTCGGGCCGGAGCGACTGGTTTTCTAAATCTGTGCTCCCGCCTGCGGGGTGTTTTGTTAAATAGAATTTATGATTATGAAATTTCTTATTTTTATTTTCTTCGGGATGCTATGACCACACTAATGATGGATTTTACCATAATAATGATGGGTACTACCATAATAATCATGGCACATATCATGAATATGATATTCAAGAATATTGGGAATGACAATTTGTCGCCCATTAATGAATCGAAATCCGAAAGCATTTCCCCTGCCGGGCTGCCTTATGGCGCCCGGTTTTTCAGTTTTGTCCTGTTGTTATTTGCCGGCATTTTTCTGGCGCCGCAGTGGCTTTCTTCGCCGGCGGAACCCGCTTCCGGCACGCCGGCGCCCGACCAAACTTCAAACTCCAAACTTCAAACTTCAAACCCGGCAGCACCCGCTACCGGCGCACCGGCGCTCGACAGCGCCCGGTATTACCTGAAGATTGGACAGGAATTGTTCCCGGCAAATCCGCGCCGGGCAATCGGCTATTTGGAAAAGGCGCTTGACTTTACCGGCCGGCCGCCTCTTCCCGGTAGCGACACGATAATAGTGGAGGCCCTGCAAACCCTGGGCAGGTGCTATGGCAAGATACAGGAGTATCTGCCGGCCTACGACAGTTGCGAGCACTTCCACCGGCTTGCATTGGAACATGCCGTGCGGACGTCCGGGGAAAACAGCCTGATGGCAGCCCGGTGCATGAACAACCTGGGCGGTGTTTATGCCGGTAAAGGCTGCGCGATGCAGTCGCTCGAAATTCGGCTCCGGGGGCTTGGAATCGCCGAATCGTTGCCTAAAACCCCAAAAACACAGGATTATCGCGTTAGGGTATGCACCAACATCGGGCTGCTCTACGACGGCATAGGCGACAAAACCCTCGCCGGGCGCTATCTGGAACAAGCGGTGCAATTGTTGCCCGGAAGCGGTAGCGGTGCGTTTGTTTGCATAAATGTGTACGGAAACTATGCACAGTTCCTGGCCGACGAAGGGCGCATGAACGAGGCGATGGCCAATATGGATGCGGCCCGGGCATACCTCAACGAATGGGACACCCTACACCTCATTTCACACTGGGAAACCCTCGGCCGCATTTACCGCGCTGCCGGAGCGCCCGACTCCGCACTGCTGTACGACGGAATGGTATTAAGAGCAGTTGAGCACAAAATTTTAGGCCGCACCGACATCGCGCATGCCCACTACAAAATGGCGCTCAACTATTTCAATAAGAATCAATGGGACAACAGCATCGGTCATCTCAACCAGTCCATAACCATCGAGCAGGAAGTATTCGGCGACAAGTTTCCCTTCCTGGCCGTGGCTTACCACCTCAAAGGGCAGTGTTTTATGAAAAAAGGCGATCCTGTTCAGGCAGAGCTGTTTTTTGAAAAATCCCTGTCTGCCAATAATTACGACAAGTGCGCGGTGGAATGCCTCGACAACCCGGCCACCGGCATGCTGGTGTTTCAGGATTTGGCCGACTTACGGATAACAAACGGGCGGCTGACCGATGCGCTCGAATATCTGAAATTAGCCGAACGCGCCATGGCGCTTCAGGGCCGACGATACAATGCGACTGCCTCCAAGGAAAAAATGTCGGAAACCGGGCATTCGTTTTTTGAGACAGGTGTACAGCTTGCCTGCCGGCTCTGGAAACAAACCGGCGACCCGAAATACCGCGAAGACGCTTTTTATTTTGCCGAACAAAGTAAGGCGCAAGTGCTGCGCGAAGCGGTACGGGCCTCCAGCGCCGCGCGTTTTGCAGGAGTGCCGAAAGAAGTACTGAAACGGCAACGCGTACTTCGGGTTGAAATGGAGGAGCACGAAAAATTGATGCAAGGCATTTTTAGCGATAGTATCTACAGAACATTACAGGCACATCGGTTTGAACTGCAAAGAAAGGAGGCCGCATTCCAGGCCGAACTTCGGGTGGAGTACCCCAAACTATTTGAGGCGCAATACGGTCGCCCACCGGTACACTCCGGCGTATTGCGCGACACGCTGCTGCGCCCCGATCAGGAATTGGTCGAGTATTTTATCGGCGATAGCAGCATCACGGCTTTTGTACTCGGCCCCGGCCGGTTTGATATCATCCCCATTCCCCTGGATTTCCCCCTGGAGGAATGGGTGCAAAAATTCGTCCGCGGAATTATTGGCAACGATGACACCAAAATACCCAACCCCGGCGCCCGGCTTGATGACTACCTCAAGTACGGACATATGCTTTATCAAAAATTAGTAGCCCCGTTGGCCTTGCGCGCGCCATCGGTTCTGATCGTGCCCGATGGCGTTCTGGGAGCCTTGCCGTTTGAGGCCCTGCTCACAGACACGCCCAGAGACCGGGGTGTATTTGGAAAATATCCTTATTTGCTGCGCCGGCACAGTATTGGGTATTGCCCCTCCGCAACGCTTCTGTTGGAAATGACCCAAAAGCAACATATCACGCCGCCGGCGGAGCCGTTTTTGGCATTTGCACCTTTTACGCAAAACGGAACGGGCGACCTATCGGGAATATTTCCCGACCGGAACGCTTTACGCAGCGGCTTAGGGCCACTTCCATTTTCGCTCGATGAAGCCATGGCCGGGCAGCGACTGTTCAACGGCGGGAAAGGATCTGTTTTTTCCGGAAAAAAAGCAACCAAGGCCACATTCATAGAGCAAGCGAGCCGCGCGCGCATTCTGCTCCTGTCGCTCCACGGGTTTGCCGAAACCAAAGCGGGTGATTTCGCCTTTTTGGCCTTCAGCCCGGCGCCAGGCAGCCCGTTGGAAGCGTTCTTGTTTCTGAGCGAAATTTATGCCCTGGAACTGAATGCCGACCTGGTGCTGCTGTCGGCTTGCGAAACAGGCATCGGACGCCTGGCGCGGGGAGAAGGTATCATCAGCCTGGCGCGGGCATTTGCGTTCGCCGGAGCCAAAAGTGTAGCCGCCACGTTCTGGACGATAGAAACGGAACCTACCGCCAAAATCATGAAACAGTTCTATAGCCAACTGGCCGCCCAAAAAACCAAGGATGTCGCCTTGCACCTGGCCAAAACAACCTATCTGGATGATGAAAGTATGACCAACGCGCTGCATCATCCGTATTACTGGGCGGGTATTGTGGCCATTGGGGATATGGGGAAAATCCGGTAGCAGGTTGGTTATTTGTATCTTTTCTCAATCCTGGCACGCAGCTCGCGCGCAAATACTTTTCGACTTTCATGTACATCCTCTCCTGCTAAAATGATTTGATCGAGCAGCGAATCAACTACAGGACGGGCGCCCGGAAGCAAACCGAGGTAGCAGGCGATCTCAGCCTTTTCTGCATCAACCAGGTATAGGGTATTGGGAACTGTTTTCAAGCGGGCATACGCCCGGGCGGCCTCGGTATTCCGGCCCAAACTGTACAACAGGTACGCCTGAAGACGCAGGACGTTTACATTGGCCGAGTCCAATTGTTCCGAGCGTCGCAACAAGCGCAAGGCTTCAGGGGCATCGGTCTCGTATTGGGCTAAGGCCCGGTTGTACAAAGAGTCCCCGGCGCCCGATCCGCCGGTGTACGAGCGCCCGGGCTTGTTGACCGCGATCAGGCCATCGGCGATTTGTACAAAATATGCGGTTTGTGTACGGGAATATGCTTCCGGAGTTGCGTCGGGGCCGGTAGCGCCCGTTGTATCCACCCTTCCCGTAGAGGGGGAGATAACGGCCGGCGGGGGAACTACGGCGATCTGATCCGGCGCTTTGGTTTCAGGCGCCGGCGTTCGGTGTATTTGCCAAAAATAAAACGCGGCAATAATCGCTACCGCCAAGACCAGCCCAATAACCAGTGCCGTACCGAAAAACAACCGGCGCTTCTTCCGGCCGGTTTTCCAGGCGCTCAGGCGCTGCCGCAACAACTCCTTTTGCAGGAGCATCAATACCTGTGGTTCTGCCCGCAGGGCTTCGAGGCGCAAGGCCAGATCGGGATCGGCAGCCAGGACGGCCTCAAACTCCATGCGGTCCGACGAGCTCATGCGGTAGTTCAGATAGTCTTCCAGATCGGTGATATCATATCGTGGGTTCATGTCGTTCGGAAAAAATTTAAGGTTGATGGGTGGTTGATCAGCCAGCGCTGGAGGCGCTCCCGGCAATCCCGGATACGGGTTTTAGGGTCCTTGAGGTTCAGGCGTTCTCCGATTTCCTTGTAGGGCGCCTCGAGGCTCCACAAAACAAGCGCCTCCCGGCATGATGGGCCGAGTAGCCCGAGTACGCTGTTTAAAATTCCTTCCCGTTCACGGGCGATCAGTTCGGCATCGGCCGTGTCGGAATTTATGTTATTTTGAACGGGAGATACGTCCTTTTCGGCACTGGATATCAGGTGTACCGCAGGGGCCGGCACGAGTGGCGAAGCATTCCCGGCAAAGGACTGATGGCGTACGGCACGACGCGCGTCGCCCCGGCGCATGGTGAAAAATCGCTGCCAGGTAAACCGGGTTAACGTCGTTGCTACCTGGCTCTTCTTTGCGTCGAAGTCTTCAATTTTTTCAGAAAAACAAAATACCGCTTCGCAAAAAGCATCCTCAAAACCCACCGTATCCGGATCGACGCCAAGGTGCTTTGCCACCCGGCGCACCCACTTGCCGCGTGACTCAAAAAGCATGAAATGGAGCGCTTTGTTCCGTTCCTGTTCCGAGCCGCGAAGAGCGCTCACGATTTCTTTGTCCGTCATGTAAAATAACAGGGCTTTAAGTCCCGATTAGTTATTGCCGCCAGGTTGGGAAAAGTAGGGACGCGGCCGTTCGTTAACGTTATTTCATTTGCTCCCGCAATTGTTTAGCCTCCTCTTTAAAAATATGGTCTCCGGCGTCATCGGAGATTTTGGCTGACAAAGCGTCAAAATCCGCTTTTTTAGCCGGGTACTGCGCCAGCAGGCAGAGCAAAATATTCCACTCGGCCTCGTCGGCGCCAATATTGCCGGTAGCCAGGGCGGCGCGGAAGGCACGTTCGGCTTTTTCAAATTGTTTTTGTGAAAAATACACCTGACCGAGAAACAGTTGCGCATCGGCATAACGTTCGTCGGAAGCGGGAACAGACATGGCCAGGCGAAGGGCCGCGCGAATATTTTTAGCCTCAAATGCTTCGGCGGCCTGACTGAGGGCGTCTTTTGTCGATTGCCCCGGCGTAGCCCCCCGGACAAAAGTTCGCGGCTCCCGGCCCCGGAATTTGTTTTCAGCCAGGGCGATCAAGCGCGAATCGGCAGCCGGCGGGCGCTTTTCAGGCGTTGGGGTGGTTTCTTTCGTAGCGTCCTCCGCCACGGGGCCGGGCGCAGGAGCAGCGGGTTTTTCTACGGGCTGCACAATGCCGGGCGACTCGGGTATGTCTGGCCGTATAAAAAACCACACGGCGGCAGCCACCAAAGCCAGTGCTGCCGCGGCAGCCATCCAGTATCTTCGAACGTAGGAGGCCGAAACCCGCAAGGGTGACCGGTTCGCACCGGCATCGGCAGTAGCAGATTCGGGTTCCCAGTCCTGCATCCACCCCAATATCTCCGTTTCGATAAGCCGGTTGGCTACATCCAGGTCGAGGCGGGCCTGTTGCACGGCCTCCTGTAAAGCGGTATCCTGCAGGAGTTCGGCCTCGAAGGCAGCCCGTTCGTCCGGGGGCATTTCGTTTTTGACGTAAGCGTCTATTTTATCCTGAACTTCCATGTTTTTTAACGATAGTTGAGCGTTTCGCGGTGCTGCGGGTTTGCATCAAAGTAGGCCTTCAGCTTGGTTCGGCATCGGTACGACTCCTTTTTAGCCATTTCAGGGCTGCTGAAACCGAAGAGGTCGCACAGTTCCTCCGGAGCATAAGACATAGACCAATAGCGCAACAAGTCCTTGCAGCGCCGGCCAAGTGTGTCGATGGCACTGTCGAGGCAATGCCGGGCCTCCTGGTCATACACCCGAACGTCCACGCTTTCTACGGACCCGGCCTGGTATGTTTCGGGGTTCCATTCCACCTGGCGGTTCTGCTTCCGCCGCATATTCACCCAATGCCATTTGGCAATGCTCACAAAAAAAGTACGCACCGTGCTTTTGCGCTCAAAACGGTTTTCCCGGATGGCCCGCTCCAGCTGAAGCACCGCCTCCTGAAAAACTTCTTTGGCATCTTCCTTCGTACCGCCGTTTTTCAGAATTTGGCTGAGCACAATGGTTCGAAGGTCCTGGTCCAGAAAAATCTGGCGCAGCGCCTCCTGGCGAGGTATTTCTCCGGCATTGCCGGAAAGCCGCCCGACGAGATCGTCATCTGACAGGGTTTCGGGTTTGCTCATTTGTTTATAAGGCTTAAATTAGTGCCCATGGCGTGCAGGTTTATTTTTATTTCAACGCCCGATATACAATCCCCTGCAATCTCGGCCGGTAATTCCCCGAAATCAGCAAATTATTCGTCATCGTCGGAAAGGTCCGGTTGGAGAGGAAAATAAAGATCAGGTTCTGATCCGGATCGGCCCAAACCGCGTTGCCGGTAAAGCCGGTATGACCGTAGGTATTGGGCCCGGCCAGTTCACTCATATTTTGGGTCTGGTTGGGATCAATTTCTTTCATGTCGAAACCAATGCCGCGTCGGGTGCTGACTTTTACGCGGGTAGTAAAATGTCGCACCGTTTCGGCTTTCAGGTATCGGCGGCCGCCGTATTCGCCCTGATTGAGCAGCATTTGAAATAGTTTAGCCAGGTCGTTGGCGTTGCTGAACAGGCCGGCGTGACCACTTACGCCACCGATCATGGCAGCGCCCATATCATGCACGTATCCTTGCAGGCGTTGCTGGCGGAAATAGTTATCGTCTTCGGTGGGTACACAACGCTCCGACCAACCGAGTTGCCAGGGGTTGAAAGTCATCGTGGCTAATCCGAGCGGACGGTAGAAATTGCGCCGGGCATACACGTCAAGCGGTTGCAGGGTCAGGTTTTGCAGGGCGCGGGCGGTGAGGTAAAGCCCGAGGTCGGAGTATTTGTAGGTTTTGTCGGAGCGCAACGGGGAAGTAAAAATACGTTGCCAAACCGTATCCGCGTAGTCGTCGGCCATGAACAGGTCTTTGGCCACGGGTATTTCGTAGCAGGTCATGGCGATGGGGTGGTAAATTTCCGGAGAAGGGCGCCCCAGCCCGATCAGCGTTTTTTCGTAAAAAGGAATCCAGGCCTGCAAACCCGCCTGGTGTATCAATATCTCCTCCACTGTCAGGTCTTTTTTGTCGGTATTCCGCAATTCCGGCACGTACGTGCTCATGGGTTTGGAAATATCCAGCAACCCCTGATCCACCAGTTGCATGGCAGAAACAACGGTGGCCGACACTTTGGTGATCGAGGCCAGGTCATACAGGTTTTCGAGCGAAACGGGTTGTGAAAGCGTGTCGTAGGTATGCCGTCCGTAGGCTTTATGCCACACTATTTTGCCGTTTTTGGCTACCAGCAACTGGCAACCCGGCGCCGCGCCGCCGGCAATCAGTTCGGCCACCACCTCGTCCATCAGCCGGAGCGTATCGCTATTGAGGCCCACGGCTTCGGGCAGGTCGTAGCCCATTCGTTTAGACGAATATGTTTTTTCGATACCCTGCGCATAGCGGGCATACGGGGAGGCCGTCACCGGCAGTTTGCCGCGAATGTCAGCGGCGCCAAACAGTGCCTGGGCGGCTATTTCCTGGGTGATCGGCTCTTCGTTATAGGCTTGCAACACAACGGGTATTCCCTCAAAAAACCGCAGGCTATACGGGTTGCCGAAAACGGTCAGGACCACCTTCGTGCGCTCGCTCAGCCGGTTGATCCACAGGATTTGACTGTCGCGCAGGCCGAAATTCGCGTCCGGCCGGCGGCTCATATCGTGCAGGCTCAGCAGCACCACATCGTAGGTAGACAGGGTATCGAGCAGGGGTTCCGCCCAGGTGGAATCGATATCTTTTGGTTTGTTAAAATGCGCCATCTGGGCGAAAAAACCGCAGGTGGTTTGAAACACCGTGCGGTTGGTATCGCCGAATGCCAGGGTGGCGAGTTTGTATTTTTCCACTTGGTCGAAACCCACTATACCGACCCGGTCGCGCACCAGCGTGAGTGCGTTTTCGACAAGCCGGCGTTTGAGCAGGATCGATTCGGGACGGTTCAGGTCGCGCCGGATATTGGCCGTTTCCACACGTTGTGGTTTGGTCAGGCCGAGGCGGTATTTGGCGCGCAGGATACGTTTTACGCTGGCATCCACCTGTTTGCGGTCGAGCGAGTCGCTGGCCAGGGCCGACTGGATCGCCGCGATAGACGCGCCTATATCTCCGGGCAAACAGATCATATCATTCCCGGCGCGCAGGGCTTCCAGGTCGGCGTACCCCGGCTGGAAATATTTGGCCACGCCCTGCATTTCCATCGCGTCGGTGAAGATCAGACCGTCGAAGCCCATTTTTTCGCGCAGCAGATTGGTGACGATAGAGCGGCTCAACGTGGAAGGGCGGTTTTCGCGCGGATCGATGGCCGGCACATTCAGGTGAGCGACCATGAACGAGCCGATGCCGTATTGTATCAGGGTTTTAAATGGAAACAATTCGAGGCTGTCGAGGTGTTCGTAGGAATGGGTAATAACCGGCAGGTCGTGGTGCGAGTCCACATTAGTGTCGCCGTGGCCGGGAAAATGTTTGGCGCAGGCCATCACGCCGCCGTCCTGCAGGCCCATCATGTACTGGAAACATTTGGCGGCTACGTTGTTGCGGTCTTCGCCGAATGAACGGTCATTAATCACCGGATTGGCGGGGTTATTGTTCACATCAGCCACCGGGGCGAAGTTGAGGTGTACGCCGAGGCGCCGGCACTGTACGGCAATTTCGCGCCCCATTTCATAGATCAGCCGGTTGTCGTGAATGGCGCCGAGCATAATTTGTTTCGGGTAAGAAATAGTCCCGTCTTTCAGGCGCATGCCGAGGCCCCATTCGGCGTCCATGGAAATCATCAGCGGCAGTTGGTCGCTGAGCGCCTGGTAGCGGTTGGTCAGTTCGGCCTGCCGTTCGGGCGTACCCTGGAAAAAACACAACCCGCCCACGCGGTATTTTCGAACGATATCTTCCACCTGTTGCTCAAACTCCGGCCCTTTATCCGAGTGCGCCCGAATCATAAACAACTGGCCCAGGCGCTCTTCTTCGCTGAGCGTGTTGAACACAGAATCGACCCACAGGGCTTCGCGGGGGTCGATGTCGCGGGAGAAGTTGAACCGCCGGTTTTTATTCGCGCTGAGCGCAAAGAAGGCAATCAGGACAATCGGCGCCAGCCGCAACGAGATGGAAAGCAAACTTTTCATACTTGCAAAGGTGCGGAAAGATGGGCATTTTGGTATGTACTTTTAAGGGCTCAATTTGCGTTTATGCGGCGCACCAAAACAAAAAAACATGAAAAAAACGCTTTTACCCATTTTCATCCTTTTTATCGGCGCATTTGCCCTGCAAGCCCAGAAACAGGAAACGCTCCGGAGCACGGCGCGCAACAAAGGCGGGTTCGGCGGATTGTATTTTGTGTTCTCCCAGGCCAACGGCGATGCAGGCGGCGGCGCGGGGATTAACGGCGCTTTTATCCGCAACGATTGGTTTTTCGGCGGATTCCTGCAAGCGGAATCATTCGACCAGCGCCGCATCAACAACAGCAATTACAATCCAGGATTGTTTACGACCGGCCCCTGGGTTGGATATGCCTATCCGTCGTATAAACTCGTACACTTGTATACCTCGTTGAAAATCGGTTTCGGCGGCGCCGTCCTTACACGCCAGGACAACGATCCTTTCGACAACGATGATTTCAGCACCGGGGTAATTGCCATCATGCCCGAGATCGGCGCTGAAATAAACGCCCTGCCCTGGTTGCGTATCGCGGCTACGCTCGGCTACCGTTCGGTGGGCAACCTGACCGGTTTACCGGGCTATGGGCCGCGCGATTTTAACAGCCCGACGTTTGGGATTTCCTTGCGGGCGGGGTCATTTGGGTATAGGTAAATAGTATAAGCTACCCCCTTCCTTTCCAGATTTTGGGGTTTCTGGATTGATGCAATATAGCAAGTACAACCACTCTATTTCGCGGTTTTTCAAACCTGTAAAATACAAAAAAGGGGAATCGTTTGACAGGGGCCGGTCGGATTGATTTAGTACGAACAGCAAATAACAGCGGGTTCGCGCCAATTGTATTGATCGTTTCTACAATTGTTGCATAAAATTGGCCTCCCAATCCGTCTTTTTGATCATCGTACCACGCCATGCTTTCAAGCAGGTCGTCGTTGGCAGGGGGAGTTAATAAAACGGGGTATTTCATTTTTGGCTTTCGATAGATGCTCTAACTTCTTCCCAAGTCAACAAATTGTCGGGTTGGGCTTCATAGGCCGCTAATCTTTCCTCCAGAATTGTAATATGCTCTTCTGAAAGTTCCAGATTTTCGCTTATATCCACTTGAATGAAGTCGAAATTACGAATGAGTTCTAAAAAAAAAGCCAATTTGCTCTCCTGGATATTGAGTGTGATTTTCATACACAAAAAGAATTTCTACAAAGGTGGTTAATTTTTAAATATAGGACAAGCCTTCAAATCATCACCTCCACCACCTGCCCTTCTATTGGAAACACCACCCAATAATACAATTGCCTGCCCGGGAAAGCCTGCGGCAACACCCGGTTCATCCAACCCGCAACCGGCGCCAAAGCCTGCGCCTGCGCTTTCCATTTTTTCATGCCTTCGGCAAAACCGGCGAAAAACAGGGCATGCGCCGCATCCGGATTTTCCAGCAATAAATCGGCTTCCATCCTCAAATAACGTTTTCCCTGCCGGCCCTCGGCCGGAAACCGGGGCAGCCAACGGGTAGGGGCAAACCGCGCGCCGGCAAACTGCCGGAAAGCGTCCGACTGCCGGATCAGGGCTTCCGGGGAGAGCGATTCCACCACATTCCGGATGCGCAGTTGTTGCCCGGCCAAAACCCGGCGTTGTTCGGCCGGCAGAGCCGGATCGTCGGCACACAGGAATGTTTGTACCGCTTTTCCGAGGTTAGCCTGGTATTCGCCTTTAAAATCCAGCCACGAAGCGAACGCCAGCGGCTCACCCAGTGAAAACTGGAAGCCCGGCGGCCATTCGGAATAGACATCAATATCCTGCGAAAGGCGGCCGATATGATAATGGCCGGCGCGCGGTGCGTGAAACGGCAACAGCGGCTCTTCGGTTTGCGATTCCGGGAAGTCGCGGGGCATGAACAGGGGCTCGTTCTCGCAAAGTACCGGTTCGTTATTCCAGATAAACGGCGTTTCGTTGCTATGCGGGTCGAGGGTGGGTATACTTTCGTCGCCCCGGTTGAACACGCGATTGAGCCAAGGCGTGCCTTTTACATTGGTGGGAAACACGAGATAGTCGCGGGCACGGGTGAGGCCGACGTACAGCAGACGGGCTTCTTCTTCCAGCGCCTGCTTTCGGGCGTTGGCCCACTCCGTGCTTTGGTGCAGGGTTTCTTCGAGCCGGGTATTGCGCCATTGGTCGCCGTAGGGATTTACCCAGTAACGCAGCCAGCGGTGGCCCAGGATATCGTTCAGGTCGGGTTCATCCCGTTCGGCGACGAGATTCAGGCCCCATATTTTTTCTTTTAACGGCTGATTCAGGTTGTGGCATACGGTAATCGGAAACTCCAGCCCTTTGCTCCTGTGGTAGGTGAGCACCTTCACCGCGTCGGGGCTTTCGCCGCTGCCCTGAAAATCCTGTTCATTGCGGGCCAGTTCGTTGAGCCAGAGCAAAAAACCACCCAAAGAGGCGGCGGCGTGCAGGCGCTGGCAGGCCGACTCGTAGTCGAGTGCATAGCGGCGCAGCCGGTCGAGGTTGTCGAGGCGTTGTGTGGCGTTGCCGAAGCGGGCCGCGATCCGGCGCAGGTCCAATTCGTCGAGCGCCAGGTTGAGAATTTCCGAGGCGCTCAGGTCGGCGGTACGGGGGCGCAACATGCTGAGCTGGCGGATGAAGTCGTGCCCGCTTGCCCAGCGGCCGGGTTCTTCGCCGTCGCGCAGGCGTTCGAGGTAGTTGAGCCGGTCGTCTACGAGGTCTTCGAGGTTTTGGGCGCCCGTGAGGGTTAATATTTCCGCCACACTTAGCGCATCGGAAGGCGTCAGCAGATATTTGAGGCAGGCCAGGGCAAGTTTGGCTTCGGGAGTTTCCAGCAATCCGGCGCGGGCGATGGCGGCTTTCAGGCCGGCGCGGTGCAGCGCTTCGGCCATTTTGGCGCAGCCATCGTTGCTGCGGCACAGTACTGCTACGTCGCCGGGCCGGGCCGGGCGCGCGCTGTCGCGTTTTTTGGAAAAAACCGGCGTGTCGCGGTCCAGCAGCACCTGAATTTGCGCAGCAATACAATTTTCCATCCAGGGGCTGCCGGGCACCTTGCGGTCGTCGAGCTCGTTGCGGAAATGCCAGTGAATAATTGAGTTTGAAGTTTGAAGTTCAAAGTTTGAAGTTTGAAGTTTGATCCCGAGGCCTCGGGATGAATTTTCCGCGTCTTCAAACTTTGAACTTTGAACTTCAAACTTAAAAGCCGGTTCCAACGCCACCTGCTCCACCGGCAATTCGGGAAACGCGCGGGTAAAAATGGCGTTCACCGCGTATACGATGTCGGCCCGGCTGCGCCACGACTGGCGGAGCACGTTTTCGGGCCGGACGCCGCCCGTGGCATGGATAATGGCATGCATCAGGGCCGGATCGGCGCCGCGAAAGCCGTAGATACTCTGTTTGGGGTCGCCCACCCAGATGGAATGGCGGGCCAGGCGGCTTAGTTGGAGGAAGATATCGAGTTGAATGGGAGAGGTATCCTGAAATTCGTCGACGAGCAGCAGGTCCAGTTCTTCGCGCAGGGCATCCTGTACGCTATGGATGCGCAACAGGCTGCTGACATAGGTTTCCATGTCGGTGTAATCAATCAGGCCCCGTTTTTTCTTGTACTGTTCATATTCGCCGAGGGCGTCGGTGGCGATATCGAATACCGTTTCGATAAAGTGGCGCACGTCGGCCCGGAATTGGGAGTGCTCGTCGTGGCTCAGGGCGAATGCGCGCAGGTCTTCAAACAGGTCGCGGCTTTTGGCACCCACTTTCACCTTGCTGATTTTTACCCACTCATACCAATAGTATTCGCCGCGCCATTTGAGTTGATTTTTCAGGTTGCGGAGTTCTTCCGCGGCGTCGCGGGTCGTTTTGGTACTGTCGGCTTCGTTGGCGTCGAGGGCGGCCACGGTTTGTTCGATAAGGGCAATCAGCCGGTTATTCCAGGTGACGGCATCGGTGGTTTGCGCGGGCGGGAGCAAACGTTCGAAAGCCTCCCAGGAGCGTTTTTTGCTTGTTTGGAGCACTTCGCGGGTGAAGTTGTTGGCCCGGGCCACATCGGTGAGTTCCCGGATGTCGCGGCGCCAGTCGTACGGGTTGCCGTCTGTTTTTTTGGTGAGGCCGAGGCTGTCGGCCAGCCGGTTCATGGTTTCGATACGCGCTTCGGTCAGTACCTGGGCCAGCGATTCGTTGAACAGGCGCTGCTGGTCGGCATCGGCGATAATTTCCACGAGTGGCGACACGCCGGCTTCGAAAGCAAAACGTTGTAAAAGCCGCACACCGATGCTGTGCACTGTGCCGATGAGGGCGCTGCCCAGTTCGTTGGCGGCTTCTGTCTGGCCCGATTCGAGCAGGCGGGCGCGCACACGCTCTTGCAGTTCTGCGGCAGCTTTTTGCGTAAAAGTAGTGGCGATGATCCCCCGCGCCCGAACGCCGGACTTCAGCAAATCGACCATACGCCCGGTCAGCGTGTAGGTTTTACCGCTGCCGGCGCCGGCAGAAAGGATGGTAATGTTCAGTTCGGTGGATGCTGGCATATCGGGGGCTAAGATCGGGAAATAGTTTGTCATTGTACTGCCGAACGCCGGCTATCCCGGAATCTTCCCTTACCCCCTTTTTTCTCCCCCCTATTGTCATCCTTCTATGTTGATAAACAAGCGCGAAGAGTTATTTTTATTTATTTGATGCGATATTTTAGTCAATCGGGCTCCGTTAGCGCAAATCAGGCCTTTTTGAAGGGGGCGATCCGCCCCCTTCAATTTTTTGCCTCGG
>CAUJEY010000274.1 GCA_963169325.1 Bacteroidota bacterium | reverse complement strand
AGTTTTGGGGGTGTAAACTCCCCTCCACTACAATGCTAATTCCTACATCTCTTTTTCGATTGGGATTTTTTGCTGGTAGGGGCGGGGCTGGTCCCCGCCCAATACGCGCGAGCGGCAGTCGAGGAACAACATCTAAGGTCTCGAAAAAAGAGTGATTCAACTGTTTTCAAAATTCGGGATGACTCATGTTAGCCACATTTAAAACACATTGACCACATTGACCACATTTAAAACACATTTCAACCTACCGCTTCCTTTGCCCCTGTACCGCCGTAGTCGTAGCTGCTGGCGTGCGTCCTCCCGGTTCATCGCTGGGCACATTGGGAGAGGGCAGGGAGTCGCGGCGGGTATCGGTTTTTTCCACTTTGGCCGCGGCCCGTTGAATATTCTCTAAATATTTATCAATGAGGTTGCCGTTGAACATCCGCTCTTGCATGGGCAGCCGCGCGGTGGCGATTGTATCGTTGAGGTATTTTTCGATCATCAGGCTGGCGATAGGGGCGGCATAAGTAGCGCCCCAGGTGGCATTTTCCACGTAAACGGCGATGGCGATTTTCGGGTTGTCTTTTGGAGCGAAAGCGAAGAATACGGAGTGGTCGTCGCCGTGCGGGTTTTGGCTGGTGCCGGTTTTGCCACACACCTGAATACCCGGTATGGCGCAGGAGCGGGCTGTGCCGCGATTGACGCACTCAGCCATGCCTTCCACCACCATTTCAAAATATTGTTTATCGATATTGACCTTATGTTCTTCCCGAAAAGCCTGGGGAATGGGGGGGCCGGTTTTGAACTGCCGGGCTAAATGCGGTGCGTACCAGCGACCGCGGTTGGCAATACAGGCAGCCAGGTTGGCCATTTGGAGCGTAGTCAGTTGCAATTCGCCCTGCCCGATGCCGAGCGACATGATCGTGGGCGAACGCCAGCCCCCCAGTTTGGCCGGATAGATTTTGTTGTAATATTTGGAAGTGGGAATATTACCTGAATTTTCATTGGGGTAATCCACCCCGAGTTGCCGGCCAAGTCCGAATTCGTTGCAATATTTGGCAAACAAATCGAGTCCTTGTTGCGGATTGGAGAACCCGAATTTATCGACGATGTTGCGAAATTCTTCAAAATAGTATGAATTGCAAGAATACGCAAGGGCATCCACCACATTGCCTACATGTCCATGGCCGTGGCATTTGTACAAACGGCCGGCATAAAAATAGCCGCCGTTACAGCTCTGGCCGCGGTTGGGATTCAGGGTACCTTCCTCTAATCCGGCAAGCGTGACGACCGTTTTAAATATGGATCCGGGCGGGTATTTGGCCATCACGGTACGATCGAAGAAGGGTTTGAGCGGATCGGTCAGCAGGCGGCTGAACACCGGCCCCCGGTCCTGCGTCATGGTCAGGTCGTTCGGGTCGTAGGTCGGGGCGCTGATCATGGCTAATATTTCGCCGCTGTGCGGCTCGATTGCCACGACGCTGCCGGTTTTGTTTTGCATCAGCTTTTCGCCGTAGGCCTGCAAATCGGCGGAGATCGAAGAAATCAGGTCATCGCCACTGGTTGGAATCGTGTCGATTTTGCCATCAAGGTAACTCCCGACGATTCGACCCAGGTTATCTTTCAGCAGGAAGGTATATCCTTTTTTGCCGCGCAGGCGGTCTTCGTATTTGGATTCCAGCCCGCCGGCGCCGATATAGTCGCCGGACACATAAACGCCTTTGCCGTGCTCGATATCGCGGGGGTCCACCTCGTTGATGTAACCCAGCACGTGCGCGCCCACACTATACGGATAGCCCCGGATATTACGCACTTGCACGAAGAAGCCGGGGAACTGGTACAGGCATTCCTGCAGGCGGGCGTAGGTTTCGGTCGACAGTTTTTTCAAAAAGACAAACGGCACAGAACGGGAGAATTTGCCGCTTTTCCAGTCTTTTGTTAAAAACAGTTTGAATTGTTCCTGATTAATGCCCAGCAGTTGGCAGAGTTTGCTGGTGTCCATGCCCGGGTCGATCTGATTGTACGTAACCATCAGATCGTACATGGCGTTATTGTTGATAATGAGTTGTGTATCCCGGTCAAATACCAATCCGCGCGGCGGATAGGCCGTCATTTTTTCAATCGTGGTAGCATCGGCCCGGCGCCGAAAAGAATCGTCGAACAGCTGTAATTGTGCGGCTTTGAGCACCAAAGCCAGCGCGCAGCCCAGGATGACCAAGTGAATGGTGCGTTGTCGTTCGCGAAACAGATCGGCCATGTTCTATATTTTAGGATTAAACAATCGGGTGTATAAAACGACGATTACCATGGTTAAACTCCAACCGAGTAAGGTTTGCGGGAGAATTTTACTCAGCAAATATACCGGTGTAAAGTACGCCATGGAAAAATACCAGAAAACATGCACGGCAAAGAAAATTGCGGTCACGCTCAAAAACCAGCGCCAACCGAAGTAATGTGGCGATGGGATCGGCTCTTTGGCCGTATAACCGCCCCGGGGGGCATAACGAAACAGCAGCGCGGCCCGGATATAGCCCGACATCGCTCCGGCGCTGGCATTTACGCCGGGGGTCTGGGTCAACAAATCTACGGTGAGCCCGATGAGGAAACCCAAAAAGACTGCGGCCGGCGTGGCCAACTGGATCGGCAGGAAAAGGATAAATAAAGGATACAGTAAGATATTACAGTACCCATTGGCCGTCAGAGAAACCTTTGACAGGATGATGAACTGCACCGCCGTGAGTCCGATGAATCGCCATAAATTTGGAAAAATATTAATGCTATTCATCCTTTACCGCCTGTTGCAATTGATCGATTTGGTCCGAAAATTTATTATTAACCACGTAAACGTTGTTGAAAGCGGCAGGGGTTTGGCTCAGTTTGACCACAATGGATAAAAAATTGCTGCCCGGTTTCAGGTAAGCCGAATCTACCCTGCCGGCCAAATGACCGGCTGGAAACAACAGCGAGAATTGGCTGACTTGCACGGTGTCGCCCCGTTGGACCGAAATATGGGAGGGTATGTCTGTCAGCGTCATATATTGCGGGTCGTCGCCCTCCCAAATCAGGGAGCCGAAATATTCGTAGTTTTTAAGCGAAGCGGAAATTTTTGTTTGCCGGTGTAAAACCGACATAGCCACGGCAAAATCGTCGGAAACATACCGGACGATACCTGCCAGACCACCGGCAGTGATGACGCCGGTGTTGGGCTGCACGCCATCCCGGCGGCCGCGGTTGATCATCAGCCAGTTGTTGCTGCCACTGATGGTATTACTAATTACTTTGGCGGGGATAAGGGTGAACTCTGGGCGGGCAATTTGCCGTTCGAGCGTGTCGATCTTTACGGCGTAAGCAAAAGTATCCGGGGGTGTCCCTCCGGCCAAACGCGCGTTGGTCAGTTGTGTGCCCAGATCGGCGATCTGATTGCGAAGCCGCTCGTTTTGCTCTTTTAAAGAGAGGTAGTCCAGTCCTTCTGTTTTCCATTCGAGTAACTGGCCCGAATATTTGAGCCAACTGACTGAAGAAATCTGGCGCTGTGAATCGTTGAAGGAGGCAATTAAATAAAAGCAAACCACCTCCAGAACTACCAACGTAAGCAAGCCGCCATGCCGAATAAAAAGTTGGATAATGGAATGCATAAGAGGGGAGTTATGAGTTATGAGTTATGAGTTATGAGTTTCCCCATCACTCATAACTCATCACTCATAACTAAATTACACGCTTTTGCGATCAATGAGAAACGAAAACCTGTCGGAATGCCGCAGGGCTAATCCCGTACCGCGCACCACGGCCCGGAGGGGGTCGTCGGCGATATGTACGGCAAGTTTGGTTTTTTGCTCCAGGCGCTTGTCCAGGCCCCGAAGCAAAGCGCCGCCGCCGGTCAGGTAAAGCCCCGTTTTATAAATATCGGAGGCCAACTCCGGCGGGGTCATCTCCAGGGCTCTCAATACGGCGTCTTCCACTTTACTGACGCTTTTGTCAATGGCATAAGCCACTTCCTGGTAGCTGATCTTGATTTGTTTGGGAATACCGGTCATCAGGTCGCGCCCGTTCACGGCGTAGTCTTCCGGTGGGTTTTCGAGTTCGTGAAGCGCCGAGCCGACGTGAATTTTGATTTGCTCCGCAGTGCGTTCGCCGATCAGGATGTTGTGCTCACGTTTCATATAACCCATGATATCATTCGTCAGTTCATCGCCGGCAATCCGGATCGACTGGTCGCAAACGATACCGGAAAGTGCGATAACGGCAATTTCTGTGGTGCCGCCGCCGATGTCGATAATCATGTTGCCGATCGGCTCTTCAATATTCAGTCCGATACCCAGGGCGGCGGCCATGGGCTCGTGAACCAGATACGTTTCTTTGCTGTCTACGTGGTCCGCCGAGTCAAATACGGCGCGTTTTTCTACTTCCGTGATACCGCTGGGGATACAGATCACCATTTTCAGATGCCCGAAAAGGGAACTGCGCCGCCCCACCATACGAATCATACTTTCGATCATGGCTTCGGCCGCCTGAAAATCGGCAATCACGCCATCTTTGAGCGGACGAATCGTTTTGATGTTTTCATGGGTTTTTTCGTGCATTTGCATGGCGCGGTGCCCCACAGCGATGGTTTGTCCGGTTTTCCGGTCCACGGCTACGATCGAAGGTTCATCCACAACCACCTGGTCGTTCATCATAATGAGGGTATTAGCCGTTCCCAGGTCAACAGCTAATTCCTGCTTAAAAAACTTAAAGAAGTTCAATGTATATCGAATTTAAAGGTCTTCGGTAAAAAGCCGGTAATGGTACAAAAAGTTTGAGGGTTTCTGGTTTGTGGGGTTCTGGTTCAGACGTGACTTAGGCAATATTGGATTATTGGTTCAAATTGACCTTACATGAGCCTTAAAGCGCGCAAAAGTACGCATGAATTTCCGTAATCAGAAAACAGAGTTTAGAAAGCAAAATATTATTTTTTTTAAAAAAACACTCACTTCCCTACCGTAACCGTCCAGAAATCCTCGGGCTGCAAATAACGGTTGGCCAGTTCCAGTAATTGTTCGGGGGTAATGGTACGAATCGTATGCACGAGGTCATCGAAGGCCTGAAGGGGCAGGTCATCGGTGATCAGGGTTTTAACGACATCCGAGGTGTTGAGCGGGCCGTCGAGGCCGTTGAGCAACATGCCCAGCAGGTAGTTGCGCACCATAGCCAGTTCTTCGGTTGACACCGGCGTGTCGCGCAGCCGTTTCATTTCTGAGAATATTTCCCGGATCGTGGCCCCGGCTTTTCCGGTGTGTACTTCGGTGGCCACGTACAGGCATCCGGCATACAACATGGAATCGGCAGTCGAATAGATATTATACGTATATCCGCGTTTTTCCCGCACGTTCATCATCAGACGGGAGCCGAAATAGCCACCAAGGATGGTGTTGAGCACATAAACGCCGTTATAGTCGGGATGTTGCCTGGAGAACAAACGCCGCCCGATCTTGATGGCCGTTTGCAAGGAGCCGGCGTGTTTGATATGTTCTTTTTTAGGCTGATAATCAGCAATTTGCGGTGGCACATCCAATAGCCTGCCTTGGCGTTGGGTTTGACCGAAATGCTGATTGAGCAATTGCAATACCGGCGCGTCCACCCGCCCGCTCACAAAAATCCGGCAATTGGCCGGCGTGTACCAATGGTTGAAATGGCGAATCAGGTCGTCCCGGGTGAGTGCTGCGTAGTCGGCCGGGGTGGAATTATACCCGTACGGGTGATTTTCGCCGTAAATCAGTTCGGTGATCCGGCGGTAAGCCAGCACTTCCTCCTTATCGAGGTCCACCATCAGTTCCTGAATGCTGGTGCGCTTGAAGGTTTCCAGTTCGTCGGCCGGGAAAACAGGTTCCTGAAACAACCCGGCAAAAACCGGGATCAATTCGGCGGCGTATTTATGCAAGGCAAAAAGCAGAAAATTGGCCGTGTCTAAATTGGTCGGAATATGCAGCGATCCCCCGTAAAAGTCGATGTGTTCTGCAATTTCGGCGCCGGTATGGCTTGCAGTGCCCTCCCGCACCAACCGCGCCGTAGCACGGGAAGCCAGGTGTTTATCTTCCTCCGGCCGGCCGGCGCGGTACACCACCTCTATTTTCAGGATTTCGTGCCCCGGAAAATCCATCACGTACACCGGTATGCCGTTGTCCATAAGAACTACTCCAGGCTCCGGCAATACCAAATGGCCGACTTCGTGAATTAACGGCGACGCTTTACGGTTTAATGAACGATCAGGCATTTAATGGATTTAGTGAAAAAAGGAGGGATACGCTGTGGTTTGAGTGTATGATTTTTTTAAGGCAAGTGGGTTCTGCAAGGAATGGAGGGCAAAAGTATTGGAGTTTTGGGGAGCGGGGTGTGTAGAAGGGGAAAAAATGTGGGCGGGGGGATTTTGTTTACTTAGATGCCGCCAAAATGGAAAGTTATTGATGACACGATGCTAAACACAACCCCATTACCACTTCTCCTCCTGCAATACGGCCGGCATATCCTGAAAACACACGGGGCGGGTGAATCGATATATTGCCGTGGTACCGACCGAGGTGCTGCGGGCATCCGTGGTGGCGGGAAATGGTCCGCCATGCACCATTGCCGGGCTTACTTCAACGCCTGTCGGGAACCCGTTAAAAACTAATCTGCCCACTTTTAAGGTTAAAATATCGATCAATTCTTTGTATTCTTCCAAATCCTCATTCGTTCCGTGAATCGTGGCGGTCAAATGGCCTTTCAGGCTTTTCGCAAATGCGAGTACGGATGTTTTATCTTCCGCAATAATGCCCACGGTGGAAGGGCCGAAAACTTCCTCTGTGACACCCGGTTCGGCAATGGCGCGCGCAGCGGTGGTCAACAGTAAAGTTGGCGCCACCGCTTCAGTTGGAGCAGCCGTCAAACTGGTTATACCTTCCTGTGTTTTCAAATGGTCAATACCATTCAGAAATGCCTGCCGGATGCCGGACGTCAACATGGCTCCGACGCTTATATTATTTAAGTTTTCAGCGATCTGATTCGCAAAAGATTTGTCCGACTGAAGCGTAACAAATAAGCCCGGATTTGTACAAAACTGTCCGGTTCCCATGGTTACGGCATTAGCAAAAGCCTGCGCCAATGCCGTCGCGTTTTTTTGTAAAGCTCGCGGCAGAAAAAAAACGGGATTGGTGCTGCCCATCTCGGCATATACCGGGATAGGTTCAGGACGGCGCACGGCAAGATCGAACAGGGCTTTTCCGCCGCGAAAAGAGCCGGTAAAACCGACTGCTTTTATCAACGGATGTTGTACCAACCGCATCCCAACTTCATACGAAGCGCCATGAACCATAGAAAAAACGCCGTTGGGCATCCCGGTTTTGGCTGCGGCCCGGAGCATCGCGCGCCCCACCAACTCGCAGGTAGCAGGATGCGCCGGATGGGCTTTGAACACGACCGGGCAGCCTGCCGCGAGCGCCGAAACGGTGTCGCCGCCTGCAACCGAGAAGGCTAAAGGGAAATTGCTCGCTCCAAAAACGACGACAGGGCCGATTGGAATTTGCACTTGCCGGAGAGCCGGTTTGGGCAACGGCTGACGCTCGGGTTGTGCCGGGTCTGTGATTTCATTTTCCCATTTGCCGTCGCGGAGTAGGCCGGCAAAAAGGCGCAACTGCCCGACCGTCCGGCCCCGTTCCCCGGTGATTCGGGTTTCCGGCAGCGCCGTTTCCAGGGATGCAGTTTCGATCAGCGTCGGTCCTAACTCCAGTAATTCTTCTGCAATAGTTTCCAGGAAAATCGCTTTGTCTGTTCCCCTGATTTTGCGGTACTGTAAAAAAGCCTGATCGGCCAGGGCAACCGCCCGGTCAATTTCTTCCCCGGTCGCTTCATAGAAAATAGTGGGGAGCGGTTGGCCGGTGACCGGGTTGAATCCGGTGAAGGATTGGCTGCCTGTATTTGAAAATGTATCGCCAATTAATTGACTGCCTGTTAATTCCATTAAGTTACTATGTTTTTAAGCCTTCCAATTGGGATGTAAGTCCCAAACAGGGCATAAAAAAAGGCCGTACAGTGCTGTACGGCCTTACATGGTCGGGATGACAAGATTCGAACTTGCGACCACTCGCCCCCCAGACGAGTACTCTACCGGACTGAGCTACATCCCGAAATATGTCGGACCAACGGGATTCGAACCTGTGACCTCCACGATGTCAACGTGGCGCTCTAACCAACTGAGCTATGGACCGAAAAAATTACATATTTCAAAACAAGGGGAACGTATCTGTGCCGCTGATTTTCATCTTCGGCAGGGATTACGTCCCTGTAAGCCGCATGGGCAAAACCGGTCCAAGCCTGGAAAATTTAGCCGGCCGCTTACCCTGTTTTACCAAAGCGGGCGCAAAGTTACAAACCCTAATCTCAATTTCCAAACGAATTTATTTACAGGCGGCGATCAATTCGGTTTGGCCGGCCGTAGTGTACGGCGCGCGGGGGATTCTAAGGACACGTACACCACGCATCCACCAGCCCGGTGGCCTGTAAGGTAAAACTTCCTGGTAGCGAACCGGCCGGTGCACAAACCTGGAACGTTCCGGTATTTCCGGAAAATATTTGCGTCACCGGCCCGGTTCCGGGTGTCGAATAGGTGAGTGTAAACGGCGCTGTGCCGGCGAACGTAGCCGTAATAACCGTACAACCGCCCGCGCAAACGTCGGGATTGGCAACCGTAAAAGTTACCGTCGGTAAGGGTTGCCAGGTTACCGGTATAGCATTTGAAATATCCAGACAAATGTCGGTCAGGTCTACGTTGCCACCCACATTGTTGCCGGCAATAGCGGCGATGTAGTAGGTGACACCCATTTGCATGGTAGCCGGGTTAAAGGAAAAGGTGGGCGTATTGCTGGTCGCAAGGATAGAACCTAGGGTATCGGCAGGGTTGGAAAAGAGGATGTATTGTAGCAAATCATCGGCATCCAGAACCGTTTGTGTGGCCGATGCCGTGGTTACCGGGTTCTCTCCACAAATCGTCTGTGGGGCGCCTGCAATCACGCCTGCATCTGTTGTGCAGGTCGGGCAGCAAATCGACAAGGAAAAATTCACACCACTGGCAAACATGCCGCCGACATAGAGTATTTCCACGGTCAGGCTGGTCATCGGTTCCGTGATGACAATGTCTTTCCACGAGCGCGCACTGCAATTGACGCACGCGCCAATAGTGCCCGACCCGGTGATCAATGCTTCGGGCTGACATCCGGTCGGTGCGCCTGGATTTGTAATCGGATAAAAACTACCATTGACCGTAAAGGCAACTTCTTCTACCGTAATGGCCGAGTTGTTGATATCCCGTATTCCCACGTTTACGCCGGGAATGGCCGGATTGAAGTTGAAGGTGAAACTCCCCGCAGTAGGGAAACCCATCTGAAACGGACCTATCCCACAGGCGATGGGACCTGGGCCTGCTCCACCATTAGCCGTTACGGTCACAGCCGTGCAACCTACCGTTTGGGTGCCCGACGTATGCAGCACTTGTGCGGTACATTGCCCTGACAATATTTTTGAAAAAAACAGCAGGGAGATACACATAAACATGCGGAGGAGGAGCCATTTTTTCATTTTCATTTTTTTGATTAATTCAAATCAGAAATGTTACCCACTATTTCTAAGTGGATAAAAAATGCTGACTGCTGGTGTTCATTCCTGGCAAATATAAAAAAAATGGCTGGGATAACCGCGCTCGCCCAAGTCGGGCAATACCGGGGAAGCCGGATGAACAGGCATAAGCTATTTTTATCTCTCGAATACGCCGACAAAGTACACTGTGGGAAATTGCAACCATTTCCTACCTTTGGCCGCAACAACATCATCCGCATAACCGCTTAGTTTCCAATGAAAGAGCAAATTCAACAATTAATTGCCGACGGCCGCACCGAAGAAGCGCTGGCCCTGTTGGCCCAACATTCCAGCGACGCCCTGCTGTTGCAGGCCCGTTACAACAACGGGAAGAAACAGTACAATATGGGACTGATCGAATTCAGCGAGTGGCAACGCACGCAGGCGCAGATCAATTATGCGGCGCTGGAATTGTCGAACAGCATTAAAGGTAACCCCAAACCTGTTGAAATCAAAAATCAGGAGTCAGAAAATATAAAGCAGCAACATCTCGAACCCAAATCACCCAAGCAGGGGGGCGTGGATGTTTTTATTTCTTATAACTCTAAAGATCGATCCATCGCCAATCATATCCGTGATTATTTGCGACTTCACAATTTTACCGTGACTATCGATCATGAGGCCGTGAAGGCTGCGGAGGATATTAAGTCTTTTATTCAAAATCAAATGAAAAAGAAGGGATTTATCTTGTCCCTCGTGTCATCCAATAGTCTTCGTTCCGGGTGGGTAGGTATGGAAAGTAACCTGGCCTTTTATTCCGATCTTTTTGAGACACGCCAGTTTATTCCGGTGACTATCGATGCGGCCTTTAGGGAAAATGGATTTGTGATCAAGGAAGTAAAGAATTTGGATGCCCAGTTGGAAGAGATATACAAAGAAATCGAGGAAAGACGCACCCTACGGATACCAATTGAAGACCTTAAGGACGAAGAAGGGCGACTAACAGAATTGCGGAACAACCTTCCCAAAATTGTTCAAAGGCTTAAAGCCATCAATACCATTGACATCAACGGAGATAATTTTGACAGAGGTATGCATGCAGTGGTAGATGCCATGCGCAGTTGGGAATAAGCGTCCGGCTGGCAATAGTTCATCTTCCCAACCGCTCCATCACAAAATCCTTATGGCTTCGCCCGATCGGGATCGTCCGGCCGGCAATTTCCACCTCAGCGGCGGAGAACGATTCTATTTTATCCACAGCCACCAAAAACGAGCGGTGGATACGCAGGAAATTGTCGGAACGCATCAATTCTTCCAGTTCGCCCAATTGGTAATGCGTGTTGTACGATTTGGACGGCGTGTGGATGGATACCGAGTCCTTCAGGCTTTCGATAAACAGGATTTCGTCTAAGTAAATTTTCACGGAACGTTTGCTGACCGTAAAAAAGTAGTACGGCCGGGCCGAACCATTTGCCTTGGCCGCAGCAGCAGGTGGAACGTCGGTCAAACGTTGCGGCAACAACAACTTGTTGACGGCCTTGGTAAACCGGCTGAACTCGATGGGTTTGAGCAGGTAATCGGTCACCTGCAAATCGAATCCTTCCACGGCAAACTCATGGTAGGCCGACGCGACGATCACCCTCGGCTGGCGGCGCAGGGTTTTAATAAATTCCAGGCCGCTGAGTTTAGGCAGGTTTATATCCAGAAAAATAACGTCTACGGGGTTGTTATGCACCACGTCCAACGCCTTGATAGCATCGGCGCAAGTGTGCGTCAGCGTCAGAAAAGGCGTCATTTCTATGTACTCCGCCAGGATTTCCGCAGCAAGGGGTTCATCTTCAACAATAATGCAACGAAGTGGTGTCATGATGTGCGAGGGGAATAATTTTTCCGTAGCGGGGCATTTGCCTTTCTCCCCCCAACCCCTAAAGGCAGAGGCGATTGGTCCTGTTTTTTTGCCTGTTCCGAGGGGTGTCATTCTGAGCGTAAGCGAAGAATCCGGGGCCGAAGGCCTCAAAAACAAGATAAAATCGAGGCCTTCGGCCCCGGATTCTTCGCTTACGCTCAGAATGACAACCCGTGTTGGCGGGATGATCGGAGAACCAATCGCCTCTGCCTTTAGGGGGTGGGGAGAAGGCAAATACCTCCGACGCGGAAAAATTATTTACAAATTTAGATGATGAGAAAAAGCGTTTGATCTGTGGTTTCGGCTTTGGTCCGGGTGGTTCATTTAGATTAAAATACAATACCGGCGAAAAACGACATTTTAACATACTCATCGTTGCTTTCCAGCGCTCAAAATGGTCTGAATAACCGGTTCGTGTCGACCAACGGCGCCTTCCTTATTTCAATACGCCCAGTTTTTTCCCCACTTTCGTAAATGCCGCCGCCGCTTTTTCCAAATGTTCCGGCTCATGCGCTGCCGACAACTGCACGCGGATGCGCGCTTTGCCCTGGGGCACCACCGGGTAGAAAAAGCCGATGACATAGATGCCTTCGTCCAGCAGTTCGCGGGCGAATTGCTGGGCCAGCGGGGCATCGTACAGCATAATCGGCGCGATCGGGTGTTCGCCGGGAATAATATCGAAGCCTGCGGCCGTCATGTGCTGGCGGAACCATTGGGTGTTGCGTTCCAGTTTATCGCGCAGGGCCGTGCTGGCGCTGAGCAGGTCGAGCACCTTGATAGAGGCGCCCACGATGGCCGGCGCCACGGTATTGGAAAACAGGTAGGGCCGCGAGCGCTGGCGCAGGAGGTCAACGATCTCCTTGCGTGCCGCCGTAAAGCCGCCGGAGGCGCCGCCCAGTGCCTTGCCGAGCGTGCCGGTGATGATGTCGATCCGGTCCATAACGCCGCGATATTCATGGGTGCCGCGACCGGTTTTGCCGAGGAAACCCGTGGCATGACACTCGTCGATGCCGACCATGGCGTCGTATTTATCGGCCAGGTCGCATATTTTGTCCAGCTGGGCGATAGTGCCATCCATGGAGAAAGCGCCGTCGGTGAAAATGAGGCGCCGGCGCGCACCGGATGCCTGTTTGAGGCAGTCCTCCAGGGCGTTCATGTCGTTGTGTTTGTAGCGGAAGCGTTGCGCTTTACACAGGCGAATGCCGTCGATAATAGAGGCGTGGTTGAGTTCGTCGCTGATAATGGCGTCTTCTTCGCCCAGCAGCGGCTCAAACAAACCGCCGTTGGCATCGAAAGCCGCGGCGTAAAGAATGGCGTCTTCCTGACCCAGAAATTCCGCGATGCGGCCTTCCAGTTCCTTGTGGATATCCTGCGTGCCGCAAATGAACCGCACCGAAGAGAGGCCGAAACCGTGCGTGCGGATGGCTTCGATGGCGGCCTCGATCACTTCGGGATGGCTGCTGAGGCCGAGGTAGTTGTTGGCGCAAAAATTCAGGAGGTGCTGTTGCACCGTGGTGTCGATGACCGGACCCTGCGGCGAAGTGATGATTCGTTCTTCTTTGTACAGGCCGGCGTTGCGGATGCCCTGGAGTTCCTGTTCGAGGGCGGGTTCTACGTTTGTGAACATGGGTGTGGTGGATTTTTTTGATCTGCGGATTTTGCAGTTTACCGTATTGAAACGCGAAAGTAAGGTATTGGGCATAAAAAACGGCAAACCCGGATAAATGGCCGGGTTTGCCGTTTCATAAATATGCGGTGTCCGGTAGTGTGCTGCGAGTCACTCCGACAATAGTCCGGGTAGTTGTTGTTAAACGGCTATTGAATGACCTCGGCCTTAAATCCGGTTCCTTTCAACGCGGCAATTACGATGTCGGCGTCTGCCGTTTCGGATGAGATAGTCAGCCGTTTTTCAGGCGACATCAGATCCACTTCCCAATGATCAATGCCAACCGCGTCGTTCAGCGCCGGGGTTACCGTGGCGACACAGCCCATACATTTGATGTTTGTTTTGAATTTTAATGTTTTTTCCATGATATAATTTGATAAGTTTATAAGAAGGTTTGAGGGTTACTGGTTTGAGGGTTACTGGTTTGAGGGTTACTGGTTTGCAGGTTAGTGGTTGGAGGGTTACGTAGAGGTTCAAACCAGAAACCTTCAAACCAGTAACCTTCAAACCCTCCCCCCTCATTTCCTCCATTTCAACCGCAAACTATTGCTCACCACACTCACCGAACTGAGCGCCATGGCAGCTCCTGCGATCATCGGATTCAATAGAAAACCATTGATGGGAAATAACACGCCGGCGGCAACAGGTATGCCGATCACATTGTAAATAAATGCCCAGAACAGGTTTTGACGAATGGTCGTTACCGTATGGCGCGACAAACGGATAGCTGCCGGTATTTTGCTCAAATCGCTGCTCATCAGGGTCATTTTGGCCACATCCATGGCGATATCGGAGCCTTTGCCCATGGCAATGCTGACGTCGGCGCGTGCCAGGGCCTGGCTGTCGTTGATGCCGTCGCCTACCATGGCCACTACTTTGCCTTGCCGTTGCAGTTCCTGTACGAAATTATCCTTGTCGGCAGGCAGCACTTCGGCACGGAATTGCCCGATACCCACCTGGGCAGCCACGGCAGCAGCCGTTTGTCGGTTGTCGCCGGTAAGCAGGTACACTTCTATACCCATACGCTGCAATTCCTGCACAGCCTGTATGGAATCGGATTTCACCGGGTCGGCGATGGCTGCGATGGCGAGCGCCTCGTGGTGATTGGCAAACCAGATCACTGTCTTGGCCTCGTTTTCCCAAACACCGGCCTGCTGTTCCAGGGCTTCGGCCAGGATCAATTGGTTTTCCTGCATCAGTGCGCGGTTGCCGGCAAAGACCTTCCGGCCCTGATATTCGGCCCTGATACCTTTCCCGGTAAGGCTTTCCACGTTGTCGAGCCCGACCGGCGTTGCCTGATCTTGGAGATAAGTTGTTACGGCTTCGGCCAGCGGATGTTCGGAGTTTTTTTCCAAACTGAACAGCACGTTTTTCCACTCACCGGATTCGCTGCCGGCTGCCCATAACAGGGCTTCGACAGCGGGTTTACCGGCAGTGATGGTACCGGTTTTGTCGAGCACGACCGCCTGAATGCGGTGGGCCAGTTCGAGACTTTCCGCGTCTTTGATCAATATACCCTGTTCGGCGCCTTTGCCCACACCGACCATGATAGCCGTCGGGGTGGCCAGTCCAAGCGCACAGGGGCAGGCGATGACCAGCACGGTAACCAGGGCCAGCAGGCCCTGTGTCAGGCCGTTTTCACCGCCAAATATCCACCAGGCGCCGAAAGCCGCCAGGGCGATCCCGATCACCACGGGTACGAATACCCCGGCGATGCGGTCTACCAGTTTTTGCACGGGGGCTTTGGAGCCCTGGGCTTCCTGGACCATGCGGATGATCTGGGCCAGCAGGGTGTCGCCGCCGACTTTTTCTGCCCGGAATTGAAAACTGCCCTTTTGGTTGATGGTGCCGGCCAGTACCCGGTCGCCGGCGCCCCTGGGTACCGGAACCGGTTCGCCGCTGAGCATACTTTCGTCGACATAGGAACTACCCGATTGCACCGTGCCGTCCACCGGCACTTTTTCGCCGGGTTTTACCAGCAGCACGTCGCCGATGTTGACCTGTGCAACCGGAATTTCCATGGTATGGCCGCCTTCGTGTACGATGGTAACCGTTTTGGGTTGCAAACCCATAAGTTTTTTAATGGCCGAAGAAGTATTGGATTTGGCGCGCTCTTCGAGCAATTTGCCGAGTAAAATAAACGCGATAACGATCCCGGCCGCTTCAAAATAAACGTGCGCATGTAAGCCACGGCTATGCCAGAATTCGGGAAACAGCGTGTTGAAAACGCTGAAAATGTAGGCAATACCGGTACTCAGCGCCACCAGCGTATCCATATTGGCCGAGCGGTGGCGGGCTTGTTTCCATGCATTGACGAAAAAGGACCGGCCCAGCCAAAGTACCAGCGGTGTGGCCAACGCCCAGAGGATGTACTCCACGTAGGGCAAATCCATAAAAAACATACCCAGTATACCGAGCGGAATCGCCAGGGCAACCGCCCAAATTGTGCGGCGGCGCAGGTCGTCGTACCGCCGGAGGTGTATTTGTTCCACCTCTTCCCTGGCCTCCGCGGTTTCCTCTACGACCAGGTCGTAGCCGATACTTTGAAGGGCTTGCTTCATGGAAGCCGGCGTAATAATGGCGGGCATATATTCCACCTGAACGTTTTGCGTGGCAAAATTCACCGCCGCAGAAACGACACCGGGCTGCCCGCTCAGGATCGATTCGACGCTGACTGCGCAGGCGGCGCAAGTCATGTCGAGTACGGGAAATTGTTTTTGTATGCTTAAGGCAGAAGATGCTGTTTTCATCATTTCATTTATTTAACAGCACAAAGGTCTGCCCAGTTGCGGGAAGTGGCGTTATGATATTCTGGAAGAGAGTTGTGATTAGATGGCGGGTCTTAAACCACAAAATTCACATAGTACACATAAGGCTTATTGCTCTAATGTGTACTATGTGAAGGTTGTGGTTTAAAAATTACGCTAATAAGGTAAGTTGTACTACCCCTGTACTTCATCCAGCCCCCGGCGGCGATTCGTATGGTTGCGTTTGAATTCGCTCGGCGTCAGTCCAGTTACTTTTTTAAATTGACTGCTCAGGTAAGCGACGCTGCTGTAACCCAGCCGGTAGGCGATTTCCGACAGGGTCAGTTCGTTGTACACGAGCCACTCCTTTACCTTTTCCGTTTTTTGTAAAATGAAATACTGCTCCAGCGTGATCCCTTCTACTTCGGAAAACAGTTTGGAAACGGCGGAATAGTCGCGGCGAAGGGCTTTTCCGATAAATTCGACGAGGCTGAATGTTTCCGGTATTTCGCCGGACTGTACCTGCTCGATGAGCAGGGTTTTAACCTTTTCAATTAATTGACTGCGTTGGTTATCCAGAAGTTCGAAACCGACGGCTTCCAGGTCAATTTTAAGTCCTTTTTCCTGTTCGGCGCTGAGCGCCCCGGCGAGGATTACTTCGCCGAGCCCGATATTGACCGGAGTAATGCCGTTTTTACCTAATACCTGTGCTACGGTGAGAATGCACCGGTGGCAGACCATATTTTTGATGTGGAGGGTTGTTTGCATCATTGGTTCATTTGTCATTGGGTCATTTGTCATGGCGTCATTAGGTCATTGGCTGGGTGAACTGATTTTTGCCGCGCTTATATCAGGGTCCACACGAATACGCCGTCCGGTCGTTTGATCTTTTTCACCTTTCCTTCACTTTCCCAAACTGTCACGATATCGGCTACCGTTTTTTCTTCCATACCGGTGGCTTTGCTCAGGCCCTGCATCGTACGAAACTTGTACTTAGGGTCTTTAAATTTCTCCATCAGGACCGTCTCGGGGCGTTTTGTTTCGATTTTTTTAGCGGTTTTCGGTTTTGCCGAGCGTTCGCCACCTCGGATGGATTCAAGTTCCGACGTTTCCTCAAAAAGGGGTTCAGTCTGTTCCGGCTCGGCAGCGGGGCCTTCGGCCTGGTCATCCGATCCGGTGAGTAGTATCGTGTTGGTCGTTTCCTTGAGTTCTTCGTTGTCTTTCTTTACTTCTTCCGTGGCCTCCTTGAGTTCTGCATTGGATTTTTTCACCTCTTTGAGTTCCTGCAAAACCCGCTCTCCGATTCCTTGTAAAAAACGGGTGGAAAAAGCAGCTGCGATGAGGCAAAAGCCGCAAAAGACAAAATATTCCAGGGGATTGGTTTCTGCATCCTTCATCAGGCTGCTCGAAACGATCTTGAGAAACAAGGGGATGGTGGCCGAGGCGACAATACCCAGCAGCGCGCTTTTCAGGACATCATAGCCGTTCCAGTTGCGCTCTGTGCGGTCGAGAAAATAGTTGGCCAGACCGCCCAGAATGCCGGAAATTAAAATAATGAGGAGCAGGATGCCGATGTGGGAAAGGTTGAGTGTTGCCATGTTGATTGATTTTGTTTAACCGGCCAAAAATAAGAAAGAGTTATGAGTTATGAGTGATGAGTTATGATGAGCCGGCATAACTCATCACTCATAACTCATAACTCAAAACTAGCTCAATTCCACCCGCACCACCGATACCACGCGGCTCAACGCCTGCCGCACCACCTCCGTTTCTGTGTGCCGCAGGATGATGTAGCCTTCGCCTTCATAATTCGCTGCGGCTTCCTGCCCGATTTGCGGAATTTTGAAATCGGTGACTAAATGTCCGAATGCTGCTTGTACGATATCGAGTCCATGCACGGCCCGCACACGTCCCTGGCCTTGCCCGCGCAGGTACGCGGCGCCCACCGCATATTGTCGCCTTGGCGCTTCAAATTCGCCGAACACGACCAGGCGAGCCCAGGCATCGATGGCATTAAAATCGCCTGCCCGTCCGATGAGCGTGAGAATCTGCGCGCCCGGCGGCCGGGCGGCCACTTCTGAGATAGCGATGCTGCCATCCGTCCGGCGAAACCACTCCAGGTGGCTGATGCCGGTATGCATGCCCAGTGTGTCGAGTGCTTTAAAAGCCGCGTCACGAATATCGTCGTATTGCGGTTCGTCCACTTCCTGGGGCAGTACGACCTGCCATTGTATCCAGGGTTCACGCATCGCTTCGAGCGGGTTGGGGTAGTAGTTCGAAAGCGAGTGATACACGGCCCGGCCGTTGAGGGAAAACGTGTCGAATGAATGTTCCGTGCCGGTGATAAATTCTTCCAGCAACGCCTGATTGCCGGGCATGGCAGCCAGGGCCGCTTTAAGTTCGGCGGCATTGTCCACCTTGAAAGTAGACAGGGATCCGGCGCCATCCGGGGGTTTCACCACCAACGGGAAACCGCAGATTTCTGCAAAGGCTTCTGCCGCTGCCATGCTGTTTACCGTTTGCGCACGGGCGCAAGGCAGGCCCGCTTCCCGAAACAACCGTTTCATCCGGTCCTTGTCGCGAAAGTTTAGGGCTGTTTCCACGTTCATTCCCGCTACGCCGAGCTGTTCGCGGGCGTAGGCCAGCGGCACTTGCAGGGGTTCCACGGCGGCGATCAGGCGATGGACAGGGCCGAATTCCTCCCGTAACGCCGCAGCGGCGACGGTCAGCATACCCGCATCGAATACATCCGGAATCATCCGGAATCCGCTGATCCGGGACCGCAACTCCGGGGACAACAAAATCAGGGGCTCCTGAGCGATCAGCCCGAACGTAACGCCGGGCAGATCGCTCAGGACCTCTATAAATTTTACTGCGTTGACGGTGTAGTTGGGGCAGGCATAGATGATAAAGGGCATAAATTATCTATTGTGTATTGTAGAGGCATGACGCCCAATGACGCCCAATGACGCTTAATGACGCCCAAGACGCCCAATGACCTACTTCATCGCACTAATAATTCCGCCCATCAATCCGAAAGCAACGATCCAAAAACCCGTATTCACAGCGATGTATTTGAAGCTTCTGCGTTCAAACATTGCATTGATGCCTACTACCGGCAAAATCAGTAAAAGACTAAAAAACACTCCGTGAAAAGCGCCGTGTTTGAACGTGCGGTAATGGTTGCCGTATTTGGCGAGGAAATCGGCAAGGTAGCGGGCGGGTTCCGATTGCGGATCGTTCAGGCCCGGCTCATCGGCCAGGACGGACAGCATGTGAAACTGATGAATGACCACCGTTTGAAACACCAGGGCAGCCATAAAACTCAATAAATAGGTTAATCCGAAGATTTTCAGCATGTTGGCGCCTTTCAGCGATTCTTCGGTGAGGCCGGCGGCTGCCATCCAGGCATTGCCGAAAACTTTGGGGTGATACCAGACGAATCCGACAATAAGCGGCACGAGCGCCGCGAGTAACAGGGCAATCCAGTTGATTTCCATTTTGTTTCGTTTTTTTAATTAAGGGCGCAAATAAAGAAACATTTTGTTTTTATCAAAACATTTCCTGAAAAAAAAAGGAAACATTGGCGAGACGTGGCGACGCAAATTGAGGAGAGATATAAAAGTGATATCTGGAAGAAAAGAAGTGGAGATATATAAATCCGTATAAATCCGCGTACAAAGTCCGTGTAATCCGTGTTCCCATCCTGCACGAGCGGCCCTCGTAGGAGGATTGGAACACGGATTACACGGACTTTGTACGCGGATTTACGCGGATTTTGCTTCAACTACTCCACCCGCACCCTAATCCCCTGCGAATGGCTCGTAAATTCCGGCGCATACATACATTGCAGCGTCGTGATGCCATTGGAGAAATCACCCCGGTGACTCACCACCAGCGGATACTCGAACACGAACGTGCCGCGCGGCAGGTAGTCGATAAAGAAGTGCGTAGCCAGGTCTTTGGTGCTTTCGTAGTAGCCCAGGCCGTCCTGCCAGCGGTAGCCGCTGAGCACGTTCACCGGCTCAAAGCCGCTGGCGCGCATGTCCTTCAGGTGTACGAATTCCATGGCGCGATCTACGCGGATTTCGATTCGAACCTTGAGTTTGTCGCCGGGTTTGAGCCGGCTGCCCTCGGGGATGGCCGTCAGCACGGGACCGGTGGGCGTGTTGTCTTCGCGGAACAGTTGTTTCACGATGGTCAGCGGCGTTTTTTTGAAAGATTTGATTTTATCCAAATCTTCAAAATACTGCCAGTACGCCGCGCCCCACACGAGGTTGCTGTTCGGGTTGTCTACTTTGATGGTGCTCCAGGAGGATTTCACCTCGGCGCCTTTCCAGGATTCCTTGAAATAGCCGGTGCCCGGTTCGTATTCGGCGGGTTTCAACGTTTTACCGCCCAGGCTCACTTGTACGGGTTTGGTGTTGTTCAGCCAGTTATCGCCGTGCAACAACAGCGCGTACACCGCTTCAGCAGTGGCTTTGGTGCTTTCCCAGCGGTTGGTTTGTTTGTTTTTCAGTAGCCAAATCCGCAGTTCCTCCACGGCTTTGGGGTCTTTGGCTACCTCGTCGAACACCTCCACCATGAGGGCCTGGGTTTCCACGGGCAGTTGGTACCAGTACATGCCCCAGTCGAAAGGCCAGTACATGCCGAGTTCTTCTTTCAAGGTGGCGCGTTCGCGCAGGCTGGCCACGATGCGCTGGGCGGCTTCCGGACGGCCTGCGCGTTGCAGGGCCAGGGCGAGCATTCCCTCCTGGTACAAACCTTTGCCGAGCCAGTATTTTTCGGCCTGGCCGAGGTAGTATTGCACCACGTTATTGCCGCGGTCGAGGCCGGCGAACGAGCGCGCATAGAGGTAATGGATCACCAATCCGTCGAGGTGGTCGTCCTCCCATTTGGTTTGGCCTTTTTGCACGGCCAGTTCCAGTTCGCGGTATTGGCGTTCCACTTCGCCGTCGCAGAATTGCAGGGCTTTGGTCCACATATCGGCCGTGCGCGGGTCGTTTTGGGCGGATATGGCGCCGAGTTTATCCAAATGCCCGAAACCGGCGGCGATGTGTTGGGTGATGTACCAACTCTCGCGTCCGCCGGGGAACCACGACCATCCACCGGCTTCCGTTTGCCGCTCGGCGAGGATGCTCAGCGCGCGCTCCTGCTCGTCGGCCATGCGGTTGAGATCGAACAGCAGGGCGATGTTTTGTTTCTGCTGTGCTTCGCTTTGGGCGTCGAGCACCCAGGGCGTTTCTTCGAGCAGGGCGGTTTTGAGTTCCTGGTTTTTGCTCAGGTTGGATTTAAGGGCGTCCGTGCCTTTCCAGCGGTCGTACATCCGGCGCAGGTTGGGCAGTTTTTGCGTCACGCTCGTGGCCAGCGTATTGGCGTAAAAGCGGCTGAAAATCTGCTCGGTGCATTCGTGCGGGAATTCCATGATATACGGCAGCGCCTGCACGGCGTACCAGGCCGGGTTGCTCGTAAATTCGAGGGTATAGCGTTCTGTCCGGAGCGTGCCGGAGTTGCTGTTTTTCAGGTTGTCGAAAACGACCGTTTTGCTCTGGCCGCCACGCACGGTAATGGGCAGGGTTTCGGTCACCAGCATGCGGTTGGTCAGTACGGGCAGGGTGTTTTCTTCGCCGTCGGTAAAATTATTGCCTTCGGCAAAAACCTGCCAAGTGAGGCCGTTCACCCGGCCTTCCGGCACTTTGAGCCGCCAGGAAACGGGCGCCGACTGGCCGGCCGGTACGGTAAACGGAACAACTTTTTTCCCGGAGTCCATACCGAAAGCGCCGTCAGAAACTTCCATGCTGGCGGCATCGAACAACTTCAGCGTAGCCGTGCCGGAAATAGCTGCCTGAGAGAGGTTGCTCACCTTGGCGGCAAACACGATCTCGTCGCCTTCGCGCATAAACCGCGGCGGGTTGGTGATGATCATCAGGTCTTTTTGTGTGACCACCGATTTTTCCGACAAAGCCCATTGCAGTTCTTTGGTATGGGCAAACGTCATTAGTTTCCAACGGGTGAGCGCTTCGTTCATCGTGAATTTCAGCACCACGTTGCCCTCGGCATCGGTGCGCAGTTGAGGAAAGAAAAAGACCGTTTCGCTGAGGTTGCGGCGCGGCGCGGGAGCGGGTGGTGGCGGTATTTCTCCCACTTCTTCGTCCTTTTTGACGACCGGCGGTACAAAGTGCATTGCGCCGTTCGCCGCGCTATCCTCCATTTTTGCCATTGGAGCAGCGGCAACTTCATTCATTTCGATTTCCATTCCAGGTGCTGCCCGCACCTGTGCTTTATATTCCCCGACGGCCATGCGCAACATACCCCGGCCGCCGTATAGCGGAAAATTAAACCACTCCAGGTCGTGAAACAACCGGGCAGGCGGCTGCGGCTGCCCGGCGGTGGGCTCGTAGCGATTTTCGCCGTTAACAGCGCCGAAGCCGTTGCTGTTCGGGTGCAGCCGCTGATAATAGCCCGGGAACGAAATGCCTCTCCAGGCGTGCGGCAGAAACTGATCGAGCGAGGCGTCGTACATGGCGGCCACCATTTCAGCAGCCACCTTGTCTTTTTTCGGTCCGCTGATTTTGATACGCCATTCTTCTTTTTGCCCGGGCAACAACTTGTCGTGGAAGGTTTCAAAACTGATTTTCAAATCCTTGTTGCTCCAGGGTACGTTTACAGCGGGGCTGATATTGCCGTAAAAACGATTGTTTTTCACCGTAAATGCCGTAACCGGTATACCGCCGCGGTCGCTTTCCGCCACCGGCAAATCTATCGAAGTGGCCCCGGATACGTCAATCCAACGCGGTGTGGCCGTTTTGTTTTCCCGGTCCGTCAGCACGAAAAAGCGATAGCGGTCGCCCTTGGCGCCCAGCCAGATTCGCGCGGTTTCGCCGGGCTGATAACTGTTTTTTTCCACCCAGGCGGCCGGTTCTTCAAATTGCGTCCGGCGGTCTTTGGCCTCCCATACCCGCACGATGCGTTTGATTTCGATAAGCTCGCCGAAGGGGTCTTTAGTGGTGAGCACGACGCGGTAATAGCCGACTGCCATGCGGTTGCCGTGGATGTCGACCTGTTTGCTTTCGGCTGTGTTGAAATTCACGGTGCGGGTTTCGTCGGTGCGGCCCCATTTTTCGGGGTCGTCTTCGCCGTTCCAGGCATAAGTGGGGAAATCGCGGCGGAATTCGGCCTCTTTCAGTGTCAGGAGATCCGGATTTTCCCAGTAGCGTTTGACGAACAATTGTTTGGGTTCCACCAGGCGTTGAATGGAAATACTGCCGGTAGCAGCCTGAAACTGGCCGGCGTTATTGGTGGTATTGATGGCAATCTTGTGCAGGCTGTCCAACTCGATTTCGCGCGGCAGGCCGAAATCCACGTTGAGGGCCACATAGCCCGCGGAAATGCCGGTTTCGCTGCTGCGTGTTTCGCCGGTGATGTCGGTGACGTCGGCAGATACCGTGAAATCGAACATCGGCTGGTCCTTTTTGGGGATCGTCCGGTCGGGCAGGGCGGTAAATTCGATGGTAAATCCGCCGTTGACATCGGTGGTGGCGGCGCCGTTGGCGATTTCCATGGTTTGGGTGTTGAACCAGGGTTTGCGCCAGCTCCAGAAGTCCCACCAGGGGAAACGCGCTTTGCGCACCACCCGGTAGCGCACCTGAGCGCCGTCCACGCTACTGCCGGCGTAGTTCTTGGCTTCGCCGCGCACGGTGACTTTATCGTTCACGCGGTAGGCGCCTTCCACGGGTTTGAAGGTGACTTCAAAACGCGGGCGTTTGTATTCCTCCACATTGAACCAGGCATTGCCGTCGAAACCCTCCGCTTCGATGTGCATTTGGCCGGTGAGGCCGGAAGACGGCGCGGTAAAAGCGCCGTTGAGGGTGCCGAATTCGTTGCTTCGGAGTTTTAGTTCGGCTTTTTCCTGGCTGTTGGTGTCGTAAAATTTGACGACGACCGGCGTATTGGGCAGGATTTTCGGGAGCCCTGATTCGTTCACCGACAGGGCAATTCCTTTAAAATAAACGGTTTGCCCGGGCCGGTAAATAGAGCGGTCGGTAAAAAACTGTAACTGCCGGTTCGTTACGGGCTTTTGTTCGCGGTAGCGGCTAAAATGGCTGTCGAGCCAGAGTGTATCGCCGTTTTGACTCAGGCGAACCGAGAAGCCGGTGTTTTCCGGCGCCTGGAAAGACAAAAAGCCGTTCTGATCGCTGGTCGATTGCCCGATAAATTGCCGGACGTTTTTGCGTTCATTGTTGTTCCATTTATACGAAAAGAAATCGCCGCGTACGCCGGCCAGCGGCGATCCGCTTTCGCGATGCGCCACGACAAAACGGGTGTCGCCTGCATCCTGGTAAGTGATCCCTGCCAGGTTGGAACTGGTGAACGGTGCGAAACTCACGATTTGATTTGCCGAAGCAAAGGTTTCGGACGTGGAAACCAGCACGTAATAATGCCCTGCGGGCAAGGCGTCGAGTTTAATTTCGGTGCGGTGCTGGCGGTAGTCGCCGGGGTTGGTCACTTCCCAACTGCGCTGCTGCAGTGCGGGCAGCCCGTTCAGGAAGGACAGGCGGTTTTGCCACTCGATTTGGTTGAAATGATCCGGGTCGCCGGGCATAGCCACCACTTTCGCCCAAACTTTGGATACATTTTTATAAGAAAGGGACAGAAGCGCCGGTTTGCCCGGGAGCACTACTTGTTCGGCCAGGATTTCCAGGGCCGGATGCCGGATATCGGCTAACAACGCCGCGCACTGGGCAGCGCCGAAGGTGCCGGGATGCCGGCGAATGGCGTCTTCGCATTCGGTAACGGCCCGTTTCAGGAACCGGCCGTCGGAATCGGGCGTCCGGGCGTCCTCTTCCACCAGCGATTGTGCCAGATGGTATACGATTTCCGCGTCGGAGGGATGGTTGTAATGGTCTTTGTGGATATATTCCAGGGCGCGCTGGTAGCGGTCGTTTTTGTCTTCGAGTATGGCATTATTTTGAACAAACTGCAGGCGCAGCAAATCGGCGGCGATCAGCGCCGCTTCATTCTGCACACCGGAAGCGGCCGAATGTGCCCGAAGCACCTGCTGAAACAACTGGATAGCCAGCCATTTGCCGGAGGCGGAGTCGCGGCTTTGGAAACGGACATTGACGAAATCGCGCGCCGGGCTGAAGGCTTCGGGTTGGTCGAGGTAGAATTTGAATGCCGGCTCGGTGAGGTAGCTGCGTTCGTTGCCGAAATGTTCGAGGGCGCGGTGGGCCAGCAGGTCGAACAGGGTGGGGCGGATGGATTTGCCGGCCACGGAGTCGTTTTGCGCCGGGCTGAGTACCGGGCGGAACGATTCGACCGGCGTCTGGATCAACACTGCCGTTCGTTCTACGGAAAGGCGGTAGAGGTCGAGCGCCCGGCGTTCGATTTGTTCGGCCGACCAAGTCAGTATATCGCCGCCTTCGCCGTCGGGGATAGGCGTGCGTTCCTGAACACGCCAGCCTTGGTTTTGCAGGTAGGTGGCGTACAACTGGCCCAGCAGACTTTGCAAAACGGCCTTGGCCGGGTCGGCCGCCGTTTTTTCTTCGTTTTCAAAGGTTTGAACGGCTTTTACAAAACCGTCTTCTTCCAGGAATGTGGTGTATTTGCCCCGGAAGAGCAGGGTTTTGATCATTTGCGGGTTATTGCGATCCGTTTTGGCGCGGGTATAAAGCGCTTCGGTTTGTTCCAGGGCGCTTTTGAATAAGCCGGCGCGTTCGAGGCTGTCGATGGCTGCCCACTCGGACGCATAGTCGCCCGGCGGCGAAACGGGAGGTTTCGGCATTTCCGTGGTGGTGGGTTGAGTGGAGGGAGTGCTTGTAGTATCCGTCTTTTGTGCAGTTTTACAAAAAGCCAGCGACAGGAAAAGCAGTAAGGCAATGGGGCGGAGCAAGTGATTTTGTAAATTGGTCATGGTATAAGTTCAGTTTTGGCAAAGCCAGGGGGGATGCATGTGGTTGGGGAATTACATACATTGGTTTGAGGGTTTGAAGGTTTCTGGTTTGAGGGTTTGAGGGTTTCTGGTTTGAGGGTTGGAGGGTTTCTGGTTTGAGGGTTTGAGGGTTTCTGGTTTGAGGGTTTGAGGGTTTCTGGTTAGCGTATGAACCAGAAACTCTCAAACCCTCAAACCCTCAAACCAGAAACCCTCCAACCAATCAAAACATTGCCTTATCAAAGCGCAGCGCCACTTCTTTCCAGTTTACCACGCTAAAAAAAGCGTTGATATAGTCCGGGCGTTTATTCTGGTGTTTCAGGTAGTAGGCGTGTTCCCACACGTCGAGGCCGAGCACGGGCGTACCGGTTTTTGCGGCGATTTGCAGCATCAGCGGGTTGTCCTGGTTGGGCGTGGTGGTGATGAACAGGCCTTTGTCCTTACCTACGCAGAGCCATGCCCAGCCGGAGCCGAAAACACTTTTGGCCGCGTCGGAAAAGGCTACTTTGAATTTGTCGTAAGACCCGAAGGTTGTATTGATTGCGGTGGCTAATTGTCCTTCGGGAGCGCTGTTGGTTCCGGGGGCCATAATTTGCCAGAAAAAGCTGTGGTTCCAGTGGCCGCCGGCGTTGTTGCGGATTTTTTTGTCGGCATCCGAGGCGGTGATGCGTGCAATGATGTCGTCGAGTTCGTACTCATTGTACACGGTATCTTTTACGGCGTCGTTCAGGTTGTTTATATAAGCCTGATGGTGTTTGCCGTGGTGGATTTCCATGGTCAGTTTGTCGATGTACGGTTCCAGGCCGCCGGTCGGGTAGGGTAGTGCAGGCAGGGTGAACGGGGTGGTGCGGCGGAGTTTGGGCGGGGGGATAACCGGTCCTGTGGCGGTTCCGTTGGCCGATTTGCCGGCGCCTTTACAAGCATTGATAAGCGGTGCGGCTACTGCTGCGACCGACAGGAAAAGTCCGGTTTTTAAAAATGTACGTTTTTTCATATTATTAAGTGAAATCGTTTGAAATTAATGAGTGTTAATCTGGTTATTTTCATAAAAGTTCTTTTCGAAAATGGCTGCAAAGATCGGGAATTTTTCCCCAAAAGCCAGTTTTTGCCTGGTCTACTTAGGCCGGTACCAGATCAAATTTTCAGGTTGGAAAAGTCAGCTGATAACTTTTTCAGACCGGGAATTTTTCGGCACACAACAAGAAGCAACGTGAAAAGAGCGGCCCATTTGACCGAACAATTTTGCCTCCGGATGCATTAAACAAGTAAAAACATCAGCCGGCCGGTTAATTCACCCTACCTTTGCCCCCGGCCTCATCATCACCAAACCACACCAGAATGAACCAGGAACTAGAAAATATAAAGCAAGCAGATATTCCGGAACCGATCGAACCGATGGAGGAGGATACGGCCATTGCCCCCGAAGAGGAGGAATCGGCCGTGCTGGAAGAGACCGGCGACGAGCAGAATGTGAACGATGAATGGTATGAACGGCATGAAATTGTAGCCGACCCGAAACAGTCCTTTATCCGGCTCGATAAATTCCTCATGGATCGCCTGGCCAACCGGTCGCGCAGCCGGGTGCAGAATGCCATCCGCGCCGGTTCGGTGAAGGTGGATGAAATGGAGGTTAAGCCCAACTACAAGGTCCGGCCGGGCAATCATATCAGTATTATTTTGCCCAGGTCGCTGGAGGAGTCGCACAATATCCTGCCGCAGAACATACCCTTGGATATCGTGCATGAAGATGATGATGTAATGATCATCAATAAGCCGTACAAAATGGCCGTACATCCCGGTGTGGGCATTCCGCATGGCACCGTGGTGAATGCCGTGTTGTGGCACCTGCGCGAAGCGGTGGAAAAGTTGCCGGTGAAAACCGGTAACGAGCCTGACCGCGCCGGCATCGTACACCGAATCGATAAGGATACCACCGGCCTGATGGTGATCGCCAAGAATGAATTTTCGATGGTGCACATGGCCAATCAGTTCTTTTATCACACCATCGAACGCCGGTATTGGGCCCTGGTTTGGGGCGATATGAAACGCGATTCGGGTACGGTCACCGGGCATATCGGCCGCAACCCGAACGACCGCAAGTTGTTTATGGTCTTTCCGGAAGGCGAAGAAGGCAAACATGCCGTCACGCACTGGCGCGTACTGGAGCGGTTTTACTACGTTACGCTCATCGAGTGTCAGCTGGAAACCGGCCGGACGCATCAGATCCGGGTGCACATGAAATCCATCGGCCATACCCTTTTCGGCGACCCGCGCTACGGCGGCAACCAAATTCTGAAAGGTACCCTGTATTCCAAATACAAACAGTTTGTCGAAACGTTGTTTACCATTCTGCCGCGGCAAGCCCTGCATGCCAAATCACTGGGCTTCACCCATCCGCGTACCGGCGAAAAGGTGTACTTCGAATCCAATCTTCCGCATGACATGCAAACGGTGATCAATAAATGGCGCGAATACGTGCAGTCGCGCAAAGAATTATTGTAGAAAAAATGGAGCAAGCGCATCCCGTCATTAAAAACGCCGTGCTGGCGGAACTACTCGCCCCCAAACGTATCGTTTTCATTGTCAACCCCAAGGCGGGCACCAACCTGCAAAAACATATCCGGAAAAGTGTGGAACAGCACTTGGACCACAAACGGTTTATCTATGGAATTTGGCATACTGAAAAAGCCGGTCATGCCGCCGAATTAGCTAAAAAAGCCATCGAAGAAGGTTATGAAATCGTGGTTGCCGTGGGCGGCGACGGTTCTATCAACGAAGTCGCTTCGGCACTGCTGCATACCGACGTGGCCCTGGGTATCATCCCCGCCGGCTCCGGCAACGGCTTGGCCATGCACCTCGGTTATGGCCGGGATGTCGATCAGGCCGTTCGTAAATTAAATAATGCTACCGTCAAGACGATCGACTGCGGCTTGTTGAACGGCCGGCCGTTTATCAACCTGGCCGGCGTTGGGTTCGACGGCCTGGTGGCCAAACGCATGAAAGGTAGCCAATGGCGCGGTTTTATGCCTTATTTTTTGCGGTCGGTGGAAGCCGGGCTTTCTTATAATGCCCACCACTGTACCATCGAAACGGAAGACCGCACCATCACCGGAAAATGTTTCGTCATTACCGTGGCCAATGGGCCGATGTACGGCTACAATTTCCAGATCGCCCCGGATGCCCGCCTTGACGACGGACTGTTTTCGGTTGTGCTGTTCCGGGATGTACCCCGCTGGCAATATTTTGCCGCCATCCCCGCCAGCCTGAAAGGCAATATTTACGACGCCGGCTTTGTTGAACATTTTAACGCCCGGCGTGTAAAAATAACCTCCGAAGGCCCCAACTTTGTGCATATCGACGGAGAAAGTATCGAGATGGACGGCGAATTGCTTTTTGAAATGGTGCCAAAGGCTTTGAAAATATTGGTTCCGTAAAGGAGGTTTGGAGGTTTGGAGGTTTGGGGGTTTCTGGTTAGAGGGGTTCCGGTTAGAAGGTTTCTGGTTAGAAGGTTTCTGGTTAGAAGGTTTCTGGTTAGAGGGTTGCCCACCTTAAAGTTTTAACGATGTTTGACGATAGAAAGATTTGTCAGATGTCTCGCTTTGCTCGACATGACAGCCATATGTTTTCAATTTTCATCCGGATTTTTCGCTGCGCTCAAAATTTACCGGGAACACTTGAATATTTCGAGCGCAGCAAGGAAAGTAGTTAAACAAAGTAGAGCTGTCATGTAAAGCGAAGCGAGACAACCGGATTTAAAAGGCTAAATCATTTTGTCCTTCAAGGTCGTTAAAACTTTACGGCGGCCGACAACCGTCTAACCCTCAAACCAGAAACCTTCCAACCCCAACCCCAACCCCAAACCTCCAAACTCCCAAACCCCGAAACCCCCAAACCCCCAAACCCCCAAACCTCCAAACCCTCCAACCTATACAATTATGTCTAAACGCAAAGAATTCGGCGGCTTCGTTTTCTCTACAAATCCGGATTTCGAATCTGCTGATGAACCCGAACAGGAAATGAACCTGCCCAACGACAAACAAGTGTTGCGCATCTGGCTGGAGCGCGGCAAAGGCGGCAAAGAAGCCACCGTGATCAAGGGCTACATGGGCCCACCGGCCCGGCTGGATGAACTGGCCAAACTGCTGAAAAACAAATGCGCTGCCGGCGGAAACGCCAAAGACGGCGTCGTCATCGTGCAGGGCGACCACCGCGAAAAGGTGCTGAAAATGCTGCTGGAAATGGGGTATACGAATACTAAAAAGGCCGGCGGATAATGTTGGGTTTACGATTTTTGGGTTTGATGGTTTGCCGTCCGTCATAAAGTTTTAACGAAAGTTGGCGACAGAAAGATTTGCCAGATGTCTCGCTTCGCTCGACATGACAGCAATATGTTTTCAATTTTCATCCAGATTTCTCGCTGCGCTCGAAATTTACCGGGAACGCTTTGAATATTTCGAGCGCAGCGAGAAATCTGATGAGT
>CAUJEY010000273.1 GCA_963169325.1 Bacteroidota bacterium | reverse complement strand
GATGATTTGAAATTCGGTACGCAGTTCGGCGCCTGGTTCCGCATCGGCAACACGGTTTTCCTGCAACCGGAAATCATTTTCAACTCCAATCGCACGGATTTTCGCATCGGCGAAACCAGCGCCGGCGACATCGTAAAATCCGAAAGATATCAAAACCTGGATATTCCGGTATTGGTAGGCGTCACCGCCGGGCCGATCCGGTTGCACGCCGGTCCGGTCGGGCACTATTTCCTGAACAGCAAATCCGAACTGACGGATGTGAAAGGATATGCCGAGCGTTGGAAGCAGTTTACCTGGGGTTGGCAGGCCGGCCTTGCCCTTGGCACGGGGCGGATTTCTGCCGATATCCGCTATGAAGGCAACTTCAATAAATTTGGCGACCAGGTCACATTTTTTGGGGATAAATACGCCTTCTCCAATAATCCGGCCCGGTTAGTGCTGGCATTAAATATTGCAATCGTAAAATAAACTTTTTAATCAATTCATGCTTCCGGGCGGCACAGAGTGTTACAACTTTGCGCCGCTTGTTTTTTTAAAATTTACCCGGAAATGGAAGTAGCAAATTGGTACAGCATAGCGAAGGCGATGCACCTGATCGGTATGGTATCCTGGATGGCCGGATTGTTTTATCTTGTCCGGCTCATGGTATATCATGCGGAAGCGTCGGGGCTTCCCGAACCGCAAAAGGATATTCTGAGCGGCCAATACAACTTGATGGAGTGGAAGGTGTATAAAATCATCCTGAAACCGGCGGTTATCATTACCTGGTCATTCGGCACGATGATGTTGACCATACAGCCGGCCTGGTTGCAACAAAACTGGATGCTCGGCAAATTGGTTTTTGTCCTGTTGCTTACCGCATATACCCACTATTGCCAGACGCATATCAGGCGTTTGGAAAGTCAAACTTCAGATTTCAACCATGTGTACTACCGGGTGATGAACGAAGTGCCGACGATCATTCTGGTTAGCGCGGTTTTTCTGGCCGTTTTCAGAGACCGGATCAACTGGTGGTACCTGCTGGGTGGTGTGGGGGCGTTTTCCGCGCTGATTTTATTCGCCGTTCGCCGGGTGGCCCGCAAGCAGAAAAAAACATAAAACCGGTCGTTTATGCGCTTTATTACCCTTCTATTGTTTACCCTCGTTGCCTGTTTGGCCCAACCCCTCGATGCGCAACCCGGCTGCACCGACCCGCAGGCCACTAATTTTACATCCGGTGCGACCCAGAACGACGGCAGTTGTGTTTATCCCGTAACGACCTATACCCCTGCAACCAAAACGGCGCTGGCAGTTGTGCTCAACGAAACCTCCGGCTTAGTAATGGCCAAGGGCGCGCTTTGGACCCACAACGACAGCGACGATGCCCCCAATATCTACCAAATTGACACCCTGACGAACACGATCATTCAGACCGTAACCCTCGGGGGCGCTTCCGTGGTGGATTGGGAAGATATCGCTTTTGACGGCACGTATTTTTACGTCGGCGATTTCGGGAATAACGCCAACGGAAACCGCACCGATTTAAAAGTGTATAAATTCCCGTTGTCTGCCATCCCGTCCGGGGCGAACGTTACTGTTCCGGAAACAGCCATTGAAGTCATTCAATTCAGTTATGCCGATCAAACGGATTTTCTGCCGCAGGGATCAAACAACACCCGTTTCGATTGCGAAGCGATGATTGTGCGCGACGGGCAAATTCATTTGTTTACAAAAAACTGGCTGGAAAACAACACCGCACACTATGTCTTGCCGGCTGTGGCCGGTACCTACCAGGCGGAGAAACAGGCGGCTTTTTTTGTCGATGGCCTCATCACCGGCGCTGATATTACGGCCGCCGGAGTAATCGTCCTGGCCGGGTACCGCCTGAGCAGCGGCGAATGTTTTATGTGGTTGTTGTTCGACTATCCGGGTAGTGCATTTTTCGACGGGAATAAACGCCGCATCGAACTGGGCTCCGTGCTGGGAGTCGGGCAGATGGAAGGTATTTGTTTCCGAAATAACGGGCAAGGGTATCTTTCCAATGAAAGGACGTTGAACCTGATTCCGGCCCGGCTGTACAGTTTTTCAATGACGCAGTGGTTGCCCGCTGTTTTTTTGCCGACAGGCAGGCCGGTAAAAAAAAATGATACGCTTTGCCGGGGCTTGCCTAATGTGTTGGGTGCGGATCAACTGCCTGTACTGGCCGGTTACTTGCCAGCCAATACCCGACTGGCGCTTTGGGATACGCTGGGAAAAAACCTTTGGCAAGGGAAGCGGGAGGAGCTGCCGCAGTTACAATTGGACACCGGGATGTATTATTTACAGGTTTTTGAACCGGAAAATGGAAAAGGCTGCGCGGTGACTTTTTGGCTGAATTGAAAGTTGTGATGTTTGTGGGGCGAATTTTTAATTCGCCTGCGTAGAGCAGGCGAATTAAAAACTCGCCCTACATCACAAGTGTATCACCTCCCCATACGCTGCCGCGGCGGCTTCCATCAAAGCTTCGCTCATGGTAGGGTGGGGGTGGATGGATTTTATAATTTCGTGCCCGGTGGTCTCTAATTTGCGGGCCACCACCACTTCGGCGATGAGTTCCGTGACGTTGTAGCCGATCATGTGGGCGCCGAGCCATTCGCCGTATTTTTTGTCGAAAATAACTTTTACAAAACCTTCGGG
>CAUJEY010000272.1 GCA_963169325.1 Bacteroidota bacterium | reverse complement strand
CACGCTACTGTGACTGCGGAACCGCTGGAGGCCGCCGTGAAAAAAGCACCTTTGGTAAAAAACAATTTAAAAGCCCAGACGGGGGACGGTACACGGTAGACGGTGGACGGTGGACGGCGCTGCACCGACCACCGTCTACCGTCTACCGTCCACCGTCCACCGTCTCCCGTCCACCGTCTACCGTTAAAATATGGTTGCAATAATAATGGGTTCCGATTCCGACCTGCCGGTTATGCAAAAAGCTGCGGAAATACTGACTGAATTGCAGGTGCCTTTTGAAATGACCATCGTGTCGGCGCACCGCACGCCGGAGCGAATGTTCCGGTTTGCCCAAACGGCGCAGGAACGTGGTATCCGGGTTATCATTGCCGGAGCTGGCGGCGCGGCGCACTTGCCGGGTATGGTGGCGGCTATTACGCCGTTGCCTGTGATCGGCGTTCCGGTCAAATCTTCCAATTCGATCGATGGCTGGGACAGTATTTTGTCGATCCTGCAAATGCCGGAGGGCGTGCCCGTGGCGACAGTGGCGTTAAACGCCGCCCGAAATGCAGGCATTCTGGCGGCCCAAATGTTGGGTACCGGCGATCCGGCGGTGCTGGAACGGGTAGCCGCTTACAAGAAAAAACTGGAAGCGGCGGTATTGGAGAAGGCGGACAAGATGGAGGCTCAATTCAAGTGAACCGCCATTTCGGGCACATCCAGGATTTGCACGTCGATATTGTCCATTAAAGTGGTGTACAACGACAACCCGACATAATCGGCCTGAATGGGAAACGATTTATGCTTCCGGTCTACCAGCACCGCCACTTCCACTTTCTGCGGCAATACGGCCAGCAGCGGTTGTACGGCATAAAAGATCGTTCGGCCGGTATTGGCTACATCATCCACAATAATAATAGGTTTGTCGCGCAGCGCTTCCGCCGGCAACTCGATGTACGGATCATACTCCAGCGGGTTGGCAGGATTTAGCCGGATGCGGGTCATGGTAATCTTCATGTCCGCCGGTGCGATGGGCTGTAGTTCGGCCAGGAGCAGATGCGCGAAGCCGGCGCCGTTGTTATTCAATCCGGCGAGAATGATTTCCGGTTCACCGAAATGGTGCTCCATGATTTCGATGGCTAATCGTTTGATTTTTTGGCGGATACGCCGGTCGTCCAGTATCTTCATGAGGAGAAAGAAATAATTTGAGTGCAAAAATCTGTGCTTATCGCTGTACTTTTCGCCGTCAAACGATTTTTTATGGTGCAAACGTTACTTTTTTTATTTGTTTTAGTCATCACGGGCTGGTACGCCTGGAAAGGGTACCGCCGTATTTGGCAAAACATCTTTTTAGGCAAGGCTGAAAAAATTAGCGGCAACGCTGCTGCGCGCTGGCAAAACGTGTTTTTGGTGGCTTTTGGGCAGCAAAAGATGTTCAAAATAGGCCTGCCTGCCGTGCTGCACCTGTTCATCTATGTAGCGTTTGTCATTACCCAAATTGAGTTGATTGAGATTTTTGTGGATGGGCTTAGCGGCAGTCACCGGTTTTTTGCGCCATACTTAGGTGGTTTTTACGCGTTTGTGATCAGTTTTATCGAAATTTTGTCAGTACTGGCTTTTGTGGCCACTATTATTTTCCTGGCCCGCCGTAATCTGTTGCGTATTCCGCGTTTTCACAAACCGGAAATGAAAGGCTGGCCGTTTCGCGACGCCAACCTGATCCTGCTGGGCGAAATTGTCCTCATTACCGGCATTTTTTGCATGAACGGCGGCGACAAGGTACTGCAAACACGGGGTATGGAGCACTATGCCGAAACCGGCGTTTTTGCCATTAGCTCCTGGCTGGGGCCGGCCATGTTCGGCGGCCTGAGCGATGGGACGGTGCTGGTGATAGAGCGCTTCGGCTGGTGGTTGCACATTACCACGGTATTCGGTTTCCTGTGTTACCTGCCCTACTCCAAACATTTGCACATTCTCCTGGCATTCCCCAATACCTGGTACGCCCGCCTGACGCCAAAAGGGAAAATGGAAAACATGCCGGAAGTGCAAAAGGAAGTGCGGATTATGATGGGGCTGGAGCAACCCGACCCGAATACGCCGGCGGAATTGCCCGAATTTGGCGCCAACGACGTTTTTTCACTCTCCTGGCATAATGTGCTCCAAGCCTATACCTGCACAGAATGTGGCCGCTGTACCGCCGTTTGCCCGGCCAACCTGACCGGTAAAAAACTCTCCCCCCGAAAAGTAATGATGGACGTGCGCGACAGGGCGGAAGAAATCGGGAAAAACCTGGAAACCGGAAAGTTTACCAAAGAAAATTACGACGACGGAAAAAGCCTGTTCGACTATATCACACCTGAAGAACTGCACGGCTGCACCACCTGCAACGCCTGCGTGGAAGCCTGTCCGGTGCTGATCAATCCCCTGGACATCATCCTGAAAATGCGGCGCCATGAAATTCTGACCCAATCTGCCGGGCCGGGCGATTGGCTGCCGATGTTCAATGCCATTGAAAATAATGGGGCGGCTTGGGCGATGAGTGACGAACGGGACGCCTGGAAGAACCATTAACCATTAAACGGAATTTACCAGTTGTCTTATATGGTTGCCAAAGTTAGCCGAAGAATTACCCGAAAAGGCAGTCGCAGCACTGGAAATCGCTTTATAAAATATGCTCGCTAAAACATACGCTGAATATCAATCTGAAGGCCGTACGCCGGAAATTCTGTTCTGGGTGGGCTGCGCCGGCTCCTTCGACGCCCGCGCGCAAAAAGTGACCAGGGCTGTGTGTGAAATCCTGAATCACGTTGGGGTAGAATTCGCTATCCTGGGCAATGAAGAACGTTGCACGGGCGATCCGGCCCGCCGCGCCGGCAACGAATTCCTGTTTCAGATGACCGCTATGATGAACATCGAAACGCTGAACATGTATGGCGTGAAAAAGATCGTAGCCGCCTGCCCGCATTGTTTCAATATCCTGAAAAATGAATATCCGGAACTGGGGGGACAATACGAGGTCGTACACCACACGCAGCTGTTACAGGAGTTAATTCAAACCGGGCGGCTCAAACTGAAAGAAGGCGGCGAATTCAAGGGCAAACGTATAACTTACCATGATTCCTGCTATCTGGGCCGCGCCAACGACGTATATGAGGCGCCCCGAGCCCTGCTCGAAGCCTTGGATGTGGACCTGGTAGAAATGAAACGTTCGCGCAAAAACGGCCTGTGTTGTGGCGCCGGTGGCGCTCAAATGTGGAAAGAAGACGAACCGGGCGATAAACGGATCAATACCGAACGCACGGAAGAAGTGCTGGCTACCAATCCGGACATTGTCGCTGCCAATTGCCCTTTTTGTATCACCATGCTTCAGGACGGGCTGAAGGCCAAAGAAAAAAACGAACAGGTAATGGTGCTCGATTTGTCGGAAATGATTCTGAACAACATATAAACATCAACTCATGCTTATTCCAACGATAGCGAGTGCCGAAGATTTTTCTCCTGAATCCCGTGTTTGGGTTTACATCGCCGACCGGCCGCTCAACGACATGGAGGTCCAGGCAGCACAGGAATCGTTGAGTGCCTTTGTCCGGCAATGGACGGCGCACAACCAGGCACTCAAAGCCGCGGCTGAAGTATTTCAAAATCAGTTCGTTATTCTGATGGTTGATGAATCCCAGGCAGGCGCCAGCGGATGTTCCATCGACAAATCGATCCATTTTCTGGAAGCGTTGGGCCATCAGTTGCGGGTCGATTTTTTCGAGCGGATGCGATTTGCCTGGGTCGACGGCAACAAGTTGCAATATGGCGACCGGGAGGACCTGCGGCATCTTGCCGGTAATACATCGGCAGACAGTAACCTGCTGATGGTGAATACCCTGGTGCAGACCAAAAAGGATTTGCAGGAGAACTGGCTGACCCCGCTCCCGCAGAGCTGGCACCGTCGCCTGATATAAATTTCTAAACGACTGATTTTTATGGAAAACGCCCAAACCATCTATTTGCAAACGATTGAAGGCCTGCTCAAAGACAATGAAGTGGAGCGCGCCATTGATGCGTTGCTTGATTTGGACAAACAGACACAGGCCGGTATCCAGCAAGACCTGATACTACAATTGAGTAATTTCAGAGAAGCCCGCAAAATGCTTCAAAACGGACTGATCAGTCCCGATGAATATATGCGGGTCTCTGCGCGCACTAAATTTGGTATGCTGGAACTGATGAAAGAGGTGCCCCGCCGGATTGAGCACGACGCAAAATTCCGGAGCCTGAATACGTTTCAATTTAAGGTGCCGGATGAGGCGCGCCTGGAAAAGATCATCGGCCCTCAAAATAATCTTTTGAAGATCAACTGGTTAGAAAAGGCGCTTAAAGCATCCAGGGCAGTCTGCCGGGTCGTGTGCGCCGATGGCGAACTGGGTACGGGCTTCCTCACTCGGGAAGGTTATATTTTTACCAACAACCACGTGTTGCCCACGGCCGATCATGCCCGCACGGCCCGTGTGGAATTTAATTATGAAGTGGACGCTTCCGGTTCCACCAAATCGCGCACGTCTTACCAGCTTGATGCCTCTGATTATGTCACGAGCACGCCCGATCAGTTTGATTTTGCCCGGGTAAGGGTGATCGATAATCCCGAAAAGCCGCTAAGTCAGTGGGGGTTCGTGGAGTTCGATCCCAGTGCGCTACCGACTATCGGTGAGCCGGTAACCATTATTCAGCATCCGAAAGGCCAGGACAAACAAATTGCCCTCAACGCCAACGATGTGGTCAGTATCTGGAATCAGTATATTTTTTACACCACCGATACGGAACCCGGAAGCAGCGGCTCTCCGGTATTTAATAAGGACTGGAAAGTGGTGGCCATCCATCACGCGGGCAAAACGGATGCCGAGGGCGGCTTGCAGATCAACTCAAAGGGCGACCGCCGTGGCGCCAACCGGGGGATTTTATTTGAAAAAATATTCCTGTTCATACAGCAAGGCGGGAAGATGCCGGCGGCCGGCAATTCAACCTCCGGCGCGGAATCCGTACATATTTCGAACGCTGCTCCGACTGCTCCTGCCACTCCGGTGACGAACTCTAATCCGGTAAATTCCGGCGCCGGTACGCCGGATGCAACTAAAACGGCCCCCAAGTTTGTGGTGGTGTTCGACCATGCCGATTTGCCACATTTTCAAACCCTGAACCGGCATTTGTTTATTTTAAAAGCCAATAAAAAGATTCAGTTGTACCAGGTACACGAAGCCCTCGGTCAGGATATTTATGCCAGGGCTGAAACGGAGATCAACAGCGCGGATTATCTCCTGGTGCTTATTACCTCCAATATATTCAACGACGGAACCTGGTACGAGCTGATCATGAAAGCTTTGGAAGCCGGCAAACGGGTCATTCCGGTGCGTATTGAAAAATTCGACATCGATGGATCGGGCCTGGAAAAACTCAAGTCGCTGCCTACGATGAACCGTACGGTTTCAGATTTTCCGAATACGGATTCGGCTTTTGCGGATATCGTGGCGGAGATAAAAAAGGTGGTGGTGTGAGTGCTTCCAGTGTTTTAGTGCTTCAGTGTTTTAGTGCCTCCGTGTTTTTGTGTTTTAGTAAATCATGTATGAGGTGGGGTTTATAACTGACAAGGGTACTAAAAGACTAAAACACGGAGGCACTAAAACACTGAAGCACTAAAACACGGAGGCACTAAAACACTGAAGCACTAAAACACATTTATTGTCCTGCCACTGCCGCAGCCATTTTAACCTTTCTGGCTCGTTTTTGATCGGCATTGCTTTCGTACAGGCAGTACTGGTCGTATTTAACGCGGTCGCGTTCGCCCCAAATATCTTTGCCTATTTCGCAGAGTACCACCAATTCCTGGTAGATTTTATTTCCCTGATCCACGCGGCGTTCCACGGCGATGTCGCGGTCGTGCAATTTGTCCTGTTGGATATTCAGGGCGTTTTCAAACTCGGTGCAGGCTGTCAGCACCCGCTGGATGATATTCTCGTTCATACCGACTTCCGCCAGAAAATCAATTTGCGCCCGGGCTACGCGAGCCACGCGGCGGCCGCAAAAAAGCAATTGTGGGTCGCTCATGTCGCCGAGTTTGGCCGTGCCGAATTTGCGGTAGCGGCCCGTTTTATCGTGGAATTTCATGGCCACACGGGTCATGAGCGAGCGGATGGCAGTACGTAATTTATCGGCGGCCAGATTTTTCTTTTCGGTGCAAATCATTTGGTCGCCTACCATTTCGTCGTCGTCGGGCAGGTTGTGAAACTGGTCGCACAAGGCTTTGAACGCCTTGAGGCGGTCGACGCCATATCCATATTGAACAAACAGGTCGATGTCGCGGTGTGCGTGCCGAATGGCTTGCATGCAATTGACGTATAATTCTGGATCCGAAACATTATGCATGCGGTGGCCGGGTTGCTTTTTCATGTTTGTGTTTTGTAAATCAGTAGTTTACGCTTGCTGGAAATTTCGACAAAAATAAATGGTTTTGAGATACGAGACAATAGTTTGACACAAATAATTATTTATTTTTCCTCAGCCAAAATTTACTTATCAATTTATTCAACAAAAAGTACAAAACTGAGCAAGTATTTATGCGAAGTGAATTTAGACAATCTCCGGTGGGTGATTTCACATTAGCCCTTTTGTCGCCTGTCCGGTTTGCACATACAAGCCGGTGTATTTAATTTTGATCCTAAATTTTTCTGCAGGGCTCTTAATCCAAGATGATTTAATGAAACAATTCTGCTCACTTTTACTGTTTTTGCCGGCCTTTGCCTGCGCTATTTCTGCCCAAACCATTTCCCCGCATTTAAAAATCGACCAGTTCGGTTATCTGCCGGATGCGGTGAAGGTGGCCGTGATCGCCGATCCGCAGCAGGGTTTCGACGCCGGCGCGTCCTATTTGCCGGGCAATACCCTGCAATTGCGGCGCGCCAATGATAACACCGTGGTATTTTCGGCAAGCCCGGCAGCCTGGAATAATGGCGCTACCGACCCCGTTTCCGGCGATAAAGCCTGGTGGTTCGATTTCAGCAGCGTGACTACACCCGGCGAATTTTACGTTTTTGATCCGGCCAATAATACACGTACGGAGTCCTTTCGGATTGCCGGAGAAGTTTACAAGGAGGTGTTGCGTACGGCGCTGCGCACGTTTTACTACCAGCGTTGTGGCGTAGCAAAAACGGTGGCATACGCCGGCGCTGCCTGGGCGGACGAAACGGCATGCCATGCGGGTGCCAACCAGGATAAACAGTGCCGCCTGTACGGCAGTTCGACGCCGGCGACCGAACGCGACCTGAGCGGCGGCTGGCACGATGCAGGCGATTATAACAAATATGTCAATTTTGCCCTTAACCCAGTACTTGATCTTGCCCGTTGTTATTTGGAACAACCGGATGTTTTCGGCGACGATGCCGGCATCCCGGAAAGCGGAAACAGCATACCCGACTTGCTCGATGAATTAAAATGGGAACTGGACTGGCTGTTGAAAATGCAGGAGCCTGACGGCTCGGTACTTTGTGTGGTCGGTGGCGGCGACGCTTCGCCACCTTCCGCCGACGTTACGGCACGCCGTTACGGCCCGGCCACCACTTCGGCTTCTTTTAGCGCGGCGGCGATGTTTGCCGCGGGAAGCCTGGTTTTTCAGAAGGCCGGCATTAATGCCTACTCCGCCCAATTACAAACGGCTGCTACCGATGCCTGGAACTGGGCCGTCGCTCATCCGGGCATTAGCTTCAACAATGCCGGGAAATTAGCTGCGGGCGAGCAGGAAGTTGATGATTACGGCCTGTTCAGCAGCCGGTTGTGCGCGGCCGTTTATCTGTACGATATTACCGGTGATGTGGCCTACAAAAACTGGGTGGAAAATAATTACACCCAACACCACCTGCTGCAATGGACCTGGGCCAGCATGTATGAAGGGACAAGTATGGACGCCCTCCTGCATTTTACCACGCTGCCGGACGTATCGGTTTCGGTCGTCAATGCCATACGCAATACGTATTCTAACAGCCTGAGTACCGCGGACGACCATTTGGGTAGTTTCAATTCCAAAGCAGATCCGTATCGCGCTTATTTACATTCCAACAACTACGTTTGGGGCAGCAACCAGATAAAATCGAAGGAAAGCGGCTTGATGCTCAATATGTTGACGTACAACCTGAATGTTACCCAACACCCGGCGTTCAGCCAAGCGGCTGCCGGATACCTGAATTATTTGCACGGGACCAATCCCTTCGGACTTTGCTATCTGACCAATATGAAAGCCTACGGTGCTGAAAATTCCGCCCGGGAAATGTACCATACCTGGTTTGGCGACGGAACGCCCTGGGACAATGCCCTTACCTCGCCCAAAGGACCCGCGCCCGGATTCCTCACCGGCGGCGCCAACCGGTATTTTAGCATCGACGGATGCTGCCCCAACAATTGCGGCAGCGCACAAAACAATGCGCTTTGTGCCACCACCACCTTACAACCGCCCTTAAACCAGCCCCCGATGAAAAGTTACAAGGACTGGAATACGAGCTGGCCACAGAATTCCTGGCAGATTACAGAGCCTGCCATTTATTACCAGGCTGCATACCTGAGGCTGCTGAGCAAATTTATTCGGAATGCCAGCGTCGCAGTGGGAGAAGTATTGATAAATGTCCCGGATTTTACCCTGGCGCCCAACCCGGCGGGACAAGTTTGCCGGGTGCGACTGAACCGGGATTTTACGGAGGAAATCAACCTGCGTTTGGTGAATACGACAGGGCAAATTCTACAAAACCGGCAAATCACCGATGTGGAAACGGAACTGGATTTAACCGGGTTGCCCGCGGGAATTTATTTTGTGGAAATGCGGACGAACAAAGGCATTGGTGTGAAACGGTTGGTTGTAGAATGAGGTTCTTAATCGCAGATAATGACCAATGACGCTCAATGACGCTCAATGACGCTCAATGACGACTAATGACGACCAATGACCTATTTCTCCTGCTGCAATGCCTCAATCGTACTCGCCGGCAAATTGCGCAAATCGAGGATCATCAGCCCGTCTAAGCAATCGGAAAAATTCGGGTCTACATTAAAAGCGATAAACCGGGCATTCTGTTTCAGGTATTGCCGGAACAGCACGGGCACTTTGAAATGGGCGGGTTCGATGGCTTCCACAAAACTTTCGAGGGCATCGAATTCGCCGTGCAACATTTCAGCCAGCAGGCGGGTATTCACCGATTTGGTTTTGATTCGGAAAGGTTTGCGCGGGCGCACGACTGCGGCCAGTTCCTTATCGAAACAAAAACGTTTGACAAACTCCACGATCACGCTCTTGGATATATCCGAAAACTCCTTGCTGATGCTGACCGGACCGTAGAGGTACCGATATTGCGGATTGGCCAGCAGAAAATGCAGAATACCTTTCCACAGCAGGAACAACGGCAAACGATGTTTCTGGTAGTCCGGAACAACATAAGAGCGGCCCAATTCCACGGCCTGGCTCAGTATAGGAAAGAACCCCTTCTTTAATTTGAATAAACTGCTGGTGTAAAAGCCGTTGACGCCAAAGCGTTTGAATATGCGATCGCCCTGCCCGAGCCGGTAACCGCCCGCGATCTTGCGGGCTTCACGATCCCAGATAATCAATTGCAGGTAATACAAGTCATATTCATCCAGGTCGCGCGGCTGCCCGGTGCCCTCGCCGGCTGTTCGAAAGGTGAGTTCGCGCAGGCGGGCAATTTCAAACATGGCATTCGGCAACTCGATAAAAGGCGCCACATATACATCGAAGGGGCCGCGGGAGGTGATCAGGTGTTCCGGATTTAACGCGGCTATGTCAGCAGCGATCAGATCAGGATCGGCAGCCTCGGCGAGGGCTTGCTGATTGGCCGGTTTTTCGTCGGTAAATTGCTCCGGCTGAATGTCGAAAGGCGAACCGAGCGAAAATATTTTTGCCTGTAAAAATTGTCCCCAGGGCCGGTTGCGCCCAAACAACGCCAATTCTTCCGGCAAAATGGGCGTGCCAACCCGTACACTTACCCGAACCGCCTGGTCGGAAGTTTCGTGGTTCGATCCGGAAAATGCTTTGCGCAGCAAACCGCCGGGCAGCTGATCGGCAATCAGGTGGATCGGCACGATCGGTTGGCCGGCCTTGCGCAATTGTTTCAATATTTCTGTGCGCATCAGGTTTTTGCCGTAATTACCCAGCAGGTTTTCAGAAAAATCGAGCGCAAGCCCCACGGCAACGCCTTTTTGGACGTATTTGGCTACTTTTTTGCCAAAATTGATCCGTAAAAATCCGTCCTGTAATTTGCCGCGCTGGGGTCGGATGGCGACATCTTCCAGGGCCTTGGGTGGTGGAGTGGGGTAGGGGTGCAACACCCGCACGGCCTCGGCATGGGGCGCCAACAGGCTGAGCAATATCCACTCGTCCAGTCCGGGCAACAACCGGTTACAGACAAACACTGCGGCTGGAAATTTGACCAGCACTTTCTGGTCGTACGGCTCTATATCCAGTGTAACGCGGGCATCGGCGAGTTTAGATTGCGCCAATTGCAGTAATTTTTCCGTTCGCATAGGCTATTAGTTTATGGTGCCAATAAGATGCACCACCCCATCTACGATAAGTTGTACGGCGATGGCTACTACAATAAAGCCCATGATCCGGGCAATGGCGTTGAGGCCGCCGGTGCCAAAAACCTTAAACAAAAATGGCGCAATACGCAATAAGGCCCATACCAGTACGGTCACTGCCAGTATGGCGGCAATAATCAGCAGGCGCTGGTTCCAGTCTTCGTGCTGGTGGAACTGCGTGATCAGGTACGATATGGAGCCGGGGCCCGATAACATAGGCATGGCCATGGGCGAAAAGGCAATATCAACCCGATCCTGCACCTGCTTTTCCGCGCTTTTATCATAGCCGCGCTGCCGGGCAAAATTTCCGGACATCAATCCGAAGCCGCTGATCAGCAGTGCCATACCGCCGGCAATTCGGAGTGCATGGATCGACAGTCCGAAAAAGCTCAGGATATACGAACCGGCCAGGAAGAAGCTGACGAGTATGAGCAGGAAATACAAGCTGGTGTGCAGCGCGATGCGGTTGCGTTCAGCCTTGGGGCGATCGCTGGTGAGTGCCACGTACACCGGAATGGCGCCGGGCGGGTCAACGATCGAAAAAAGGGAAAAAAGGGTGGCGATAAAAAAGTCCATATTGGCGTTAATTCGTTTCGGCAAACCTACGCAAAGCCTTTCAATTGGCCTAAAATGTCAATTACCCGTCTGAATGTGAAGGCAATTCTTAACTTTTTCCGGCTTTCTATATTTTCGCCCTTATTTTGCGCGTTTAGGATTTGTTAAGATATTGCCAAAATGACAACCGTTCGCATGAACATCACGTCCACGGGCGTTTTTTCAGGCGTCCTTCTTCCATTAAAAATCGAAATACCTGCTAACATGGACCTTCGTAAAGGTGTCGTATCTCTCCTCTTCTTTTTAGCCCCCTTCCTGCTTGTAGCCCAACAAACAACGGTGTTCACGGAAGCCAACCTGAGCTACAAACGTGGCGTCGAGTTTTTTGACCAGCGTTTGTACGGCCTGGCACAAAAAGAATTCCGATCCGCCATGGAATTGCTCCGACCGGTCAACGAACCGGAATGGCGCGCCCTGAAAACGGATGCCGAACTCTACCACGCCAAATGCGCCGTCCGGCTGGAACAACCGGAAGCCGAAAAACAAGTATTCGACTTCCTGCGCGACAACGCGCCGTCGCCGCAGGCAAGCCAGGCCGCACTCGAAATCGGGGACTATTATTTCAATGCCAAAAAGTACGACGAGGCCCTGGAATACTACGACATGGCGCCCACCGATGCTGTTTCGGGGCCCGTGCGCGATGAGATTCGTTTCAAACAGGGCTACAGTTATTTTGTAACCAAAAAGTTTGCCCTGGCTAAAACCGCCCTGGCCGGCCTGAAGGAAAACCAGCGCAGCGAATGGTACTATCCGGCCAACTATTACTACGGCTGCTGTACCTTTTTCGAGGGCAAATACGACGAAGCAGCCAAAGCTTTTCAGCGTTGTGAAAGTTCACCGCAGTACAAGGCCAGCGTGCCGTATTATATTACTCAAATCTATTTTGCAAAAAAACAATACGACCTGGTAATCTCCTACGGCAGTGCCAAGGCGAAAGATAATGACCTGAAAAATCGCTCTGAATTGAACCAACTGGTCGGACAGGCTTATTTTGAAAAAGGCGATTTCAAACGCGCCTTGCCTTATCTGGAATTCGCCGCTACTAACGGCGCCAGACTGCGCCCGGTTGATTATTACCAACTCGGTTACACCCAATACCAAAACGGCTTTTACAAACAAGCCATCGAAAACCTGGAACAACTGAGCAAACAGGACAGTCTGCTCGGCCAGAACGGTCTTTATCACCTGGGCGATTCTTATCTGCGCACCAACAACCGGTTTGCCGCGCGTACCGCCTTCGGCCAGGCCGCTAACATGAATTTCGACCAATCCATCAAGGAAGACGCGCTGTTTAATTACGCCAAACTGAGCTATGAGTTAAAATACGACCGCGACGCGCTTCAAGCCCTTCAACAAATTAAGCCAGGGTCAAAACATTACGAAGATGCGCAGGCGCTGATGAGCGAAGTATTCCTGAATACCCGCGACTACGACCGTGCCATTGCCACACTCGAAGGTGTTAAAAATCCGACCCCGAAACTGAAAGAGACCTACCAGCAGGTAACCTACCTGCGCGGTCTGCAACTGTATCAAAGCAACCAGCAGGACGAAGCCCGCCGGTATTTTAATAAATCCCTCGAAAATCCACTGAATAAGCGGACTGCTGCTTTGTGTTCCTTCTGGCTGGGCGCCATTTCCAACGAAAAGGGCGAATACAATTTCAGTAAAAATCATATCTCCTCGTTTTTAACGCAGGCTAAAACATACAACGACCTGCCGGATGAAAGTAGCCTGATGATGGGCCAATACATCCAGGGATATAATTTTCTGAAATTAGAAGATTACCCCAATGCGCTGACCAACTTTAAAGCCAGTGTTGACGGTATTAAACGCAACCTCACACGGATCGAGTCCGAGCAGATAAAATCCGGCGTACTGGGCGACGCTACCCTGCGGGCCGGCGATTGTCATTTCAAACGCAACCAATACAAGGAAGCGCTCAGTTACTACGACGAAGCCATTTCGAAAAAATATACCGGCTTTGAATATGCTATATATCAAAAAGCGATGATCAAAGGGTTGCAAAACAATCCGCTGGATAAAATTATAGCCCTGGAAGATTTGGTTTCCAAATATCCGAACAGCCGCTACACCGACGAAGCCCTGTACCAGATCGGTACCACCTACCAGGAAATGGGCCGCCTCGACCAGGCCATTGCACCGCTGAAACGAATCGTATCGGATTTTCGCGGCAAATCAAACCTGGTCAACCAGGCCTTGCTCACCCTGGGGCTGATCTCTTACAACCAGGGCAATACCACTGCGGCCCTGAACTATTACAAACAGGTGTTTTCAAACAATCCGGAAAACATAGAAGCGAAAGACGCCCTGGCGGCCATCGAAGAGATTTACGTGAAAGACCTCAACCGCCCCGACGAATACTTTGCCTTCCTGGAAACGGTGCCGGGCTATAACGTCAATACTGCGGCCAAAGACAGTGTAACCTTCCAATCGGCTGAAATTCAATACCAGAACGGGCGTTACGATCAGGCCATAACCGGTCTGACCAATTACCTGGCAAAATACGGCAACGGCCGTTATGCGCTACAAGCCTATTTCCTTCGGGCGGAAAGTTATTCCACCACTGCCATTTCAAAATACGACCTGGCCCTGAAGGATTATGGTATGGTAGTGTCGAAAGGACCCAGCAGATATTATGCGAAATCCAGCGAAAAGGCAGCGCTTTTAGCCTATAACTACACCAAGGATAACGCACAAACCCTGGAATACGCCCGGAAATGGGAGGAGTCGGCTACAACCGATGCTTCCCGATTCGAAGCCCAGGTGCTCATTATGCGCGCGGCCTACGCGACCAAAAATTCCGCAACATTGAACGAGTATGCGCAAAAAGTGGCCAATGCCCCCATGGCCTCCGGCGAGCAGTTGGCCACGGCCAATTATTATCTCGGGAAGTCGGCCTACGACCGGGGCGACTTTGCCGGCGCCATGCCGGCGTTGCAAAAAGTAACCCAGAGCTCGACTACCGAAATTATGGCCGAATCCTATCACCTGCTGGCACAAATCCTCTACCGCCAACGCAACTATGCCAGCGCGGAAGAAACCATTACCAATGCCAATCAGGCCAGCGCCGGCTACGACGACTGGATTGCCCGCAACCTGATTCTGCTCTCCGATGTGTACGCCGACCAGGGCGATAAAAACAGCGCCACAGCAGCACTGGAAGCCGTTCTGGAAAATTTCAAAGGTGATCCGACTATTGTTGCCGAAGCGCGCCAGAAATACAACAAGTTGAACGGCCTGCCCAATCAACCCGTCAAACCCGGCACCAAAGGGCTCGATCTGCTCGACCTGGATGAAGGTAACTAAAAAAGTTCAAGGGTTTGAAGTTCGAGAGTTTGAAGTTCAAACTCTCGAACTTCAAACTCTCGAACTTCAAACTCTCGAACTTCAAACTCTCGAACTTTTAAACCGGAAACCTGTATAAACAAAATGCAAAAAATATCGCTTTTCGCCTTCTTGTGTTGCGTATGCGCTCAACCGTTGTTTGCTCAAAAGGATCTGCCTACCGAGAGCGCAACTATCGTAAAAGATTTCGATGCCCGGCTATTGGAATCGAATAAACTCAACGTGCCGCCCACACTTCCGGCGCTGGACACAACAACCAAACGGCAGGACTATCTGGTGCCGCCCAAACCGCTGGCCATTTCCTATGAAGCGCCCACATTGCGCCCGATCGGGATGAAATCGTCGAAAAAAGAAAAGGAATATAACGGCTACCTGAAAGGTGGCGGCGGCGTGCCCGCATCGGTGTATGGCGAGTTGGGGTATGCGTATCATCCGGGCGAAAAATTCGACGGCAAGGTTTGGCTCCGCCACCATAGCGCCAATAAAAAATCTTATGAAAACCAACGTTTCTTCAACAATGACTTTCTGGCTAACGGCAATATATACCTGGACAACAATCTCGCCGTGGAGGCAAAAGCCGGCTACACCTACGACCGGGTGCATTTCTACGGCTACGATCACGATTCGCTGGAATACCAGCCCGAGCAGGTGCGCCAGGATTTTAAAACCTTCGAATTGGGCGGGCGTCTGTACAACAGCGAACGCACCGATGCCGATCTGAACTTTTCGATTGCCCCCAAGTTTTACCGGCTCACCGACTATTATTCCAACAAGGAAACCGGCTTCGATCTGAACCTGAGCGCAACGAAATGGTTTGCCGAAAAACACCCGCTCCGGTTGACCATTCGCACCGATTTCACCTCGTACAACGATACCGTCAAACAAACCCTGAACAACATTTACCTGCAACCCAATTTTACTTTTCACACCGACTTCCTGCGGTTCAAGATCGGCGGCACCTTTGCCAGCAACCGCGATGAGTTTCAGGTTTTCCCCGACGCGGAACTCAATCTCCGGCTTTGGGGCGACGGGCTGCAGGTGTTTGCCGGCGCAGGCGGCGATTTGCGCAAAAATACCTACCGGTCCATTTCTGAATACAACCCCTTCATTCAGATGCGTGGGGTGGACCTGCGTAATACGAGTTGGCTGAATTTTTATGGCGGCTTGCGTGGGAACCTCGGCTGGTTGGAATACCAGGGTCAGGTGAGCTATGGCAAAGCCTCCGATCTGGCTTTGTTTCAAACCCGCTTTGATACTTCCGGGTTGCCTGGCATCACCCGTTTCGGCGTGGTGTACGACACGGCAAATATTTTCGGCATACAGGGGACGGTCAAATTTACCCCTATAAAAAGTTTGGTGGTGACGGCTACGGCCAGCCAGAATGTATATGAACTGTCCAACGAAGAGGACCGCTGGGGCTTGCCCGGGCTGGAATTGAACGCCAATGGCGTATATACCTTGCTCGACGGGAAAGCCAGCCTTAAAGCGGGCGTGTTTTTAGCCGACGCCGTTCCTTACCTCGACCAGGAAGGTGTTGCCCGCAAAAGCGATGCCCTTTTTGATCTCAGTTTCGGTGGCGCCTATCGCTTTACCGACAATATCGGCGTGTTTTTGGATTTCAACAATGTGCTGAATAATACCCGCGAACGTTGGTTTACATACCCGATGTACGGGATAAATATCCTGGGTGGGATAACGGCGAGATTTTAAAAGTTCAAAGTTTGAAGTTCGAAGTTTGAAGTTCGAAGGACCTACGAACTTCAAACTTTGAACTTTGAACTTCAAACTATTTTTACGAGATACTTATTCTTCTTTCCGTTTTCGACCATGATGTAACGGTCGTGCAGGATATCCTCCGGAGTGACCATCGCATCTATGGTGCTGATTTTCTGTTTATTAACGGAAATAGCGTTGTTTTGAATTGCCTTTTTCGCTTCGCTGCGGCTGGGCAGGATGCCGGTGTGCTCGCTGAGCAAATCCAGCAAACTCAGGTGGTTTACCACCATAGATTTGGATACTTCCGGAGATGGAATTTCTTCTGCCACCTGGCCCAAAGTTTTGGCATCCAGGCTGTGCAGGGTTTCGGCGCTTGCCTTGGGGTCGAAAAGTAGTTGCGATACGGCTTGCACCGCCTGGAATTCAGCAGTTCCATGGATTCGTTCCGTGATTTCTTCTGCGAAAACCCGTTTAGTAAGTTGGATATCGCCGGTTGCTTCGAGCGCTTCTATTTCTTCCCGGTTTTTAAAAGAGAAGTACCTCAGGTATTTTGGAATATCCTCGTCGGCTGCGTTGATCCAGAACTGGTAAAAACGGTACGGAGTGGTCAGGTTGGGATCGAGCCAGATATTGCCGGAGGCGCTTTTCCCAAATTTGCTGCCATCGGCTTTCGTCAGCAACGGTGTCGTGACGGCAAATAATTTTGCCCCTGTGATTTTACGCGCTAGTTCGATGCCGGCCGTGATGTTGCCGTATTGGTCGCTTCCGCCCATTTGCAAGGAGATGCCGTGTTGTTGATGTAGCTGTACAAAATCATACCCTTGCAGCAATTGGTAGCTGAATTCCGTGTAAGAAATGCCCGTTTCCAGTCGCCGCTGAACGCTTTCTTTGGAGAGCATGTAATTGATCGTCAGGTATTTGCCTACGTCGCGCAGGAAATCCAGCACACTCATGTCTTTGTAGAAGTCATAATTGTTGAGCAAGAGGGCGCGGTTTGGCGCATCGGACGAAAAATTGAGCAGTCGCTCGAATTGCTGATGCTGATGGGCGATATTCCGGTCCAGTTCGTCAATAGTTTTCAGTTCGCGTTCAGTATCGCGGCCGCTGGGGTCGCCGATGCGCCCCGTGGCGCCGCCCATGAGTACGACCGGCTGATGCCCGGCTTTTTGGAGGAACTGCAACAACATGATCTGTACATAATTGCCGATGGTCAGCGAGGGCGCCGTCGGGTCGAAGCCGATGTAACCGCGTACCATGCCGCTCTGTAAATGCGTTTCCACGCCGGGCGTGGTTTCGTGTATCAAGCCGCGCCAGCGGAGTTCAGAAAGAAAATCCATTTATTTGCTTAAGTTTGAAGTTTGAAGTTCGGAGTTTGAAGTTTGCGGTAGCAGAATATTATTTTACAAGAAATAGTTTCTTTAGGCGGCGGCAAAATTAAACTTCGTTGCGATGACAACCAAACAAGTTGCACAAGGATGTACTTTTGTCCTTCAAACTCCGAACCTCAAACTCCGAACTCCAAACTCCGAACTTCAAACTTCAAATTAAAAAAGATTGAACCTTCCCTTTTTCATCGCCCGGCGCATTGCTTTTTCCGGAAAAAAGAATTTTTCCCGGTTTATCATTCGTATTGCCATTGTGGCGGTAGCGTTGAGTGTGGCCGTGATGATTGCTGCGTCGGCACTTATTGCCGGCTTTAAAAATGAGATCAGCCGGAAAATATTCGAGTTTTGGGGGCAAATTCATATAACAGATACGGCCTATTCGTTGTCGTTTGAGCCGCAACCCATCGAAAAAAACCAGCCGTTTTACCCGGCATTGGATACCGTTCGGGGCATTGCTTACTCGGAAACGGAAATTATCCTGGGGTACGAAACAGGCCGGGAAGTAGACCGGTCGTCCAGAGGAGGCATCCGCCACATCCAGGTTTTTGCGCATAAACCAGGCATTATTCGCACCAAAACGGCCATTGAGGGTATTTTGCTCAAGGGCATCGGTTCCGATTTCGACTGGGAAAACCTGAAACCTTACCTGCTCGAAGGCCGGCCGCTGAACCTGAACGACACGGCCCCTTCCCGCGATATTATCCTCAGCCGCCAAACCGCCGACCGCTTGCAAGTGGGTGTGGGCGATAAATTCATCGTCTACTTCGTCAAAGAAAACGACCAGATCCGGCGCCTGTTTCAGGTGTGCGGTATTTACAAAACGGGTCTGGAAGAATACGACAGAAAAATTGCCTTGTGCGATATCCGCCAGGTACAACAACTCCTGGGCTGGAACGACCACCAGGTAGCCGGATTTGAAGTCTGGCTCGACGATATGCGCGATCTGGACCTCTATAACGAGTATATCTACAACGAGATACTGGACACGGATTTGCTCAGCGTCAGCATTCGGGATAAATTTCCGGCCATCTTCGAGTGGCTGCAATTGCAGGATTATAACGAAATCGTGATTTTAGGTTTGATGTTGGCCGTTGCTATCGTCAATATGATTACGGCACTGTTGGTGCTGGTGCTCGAGCGCAGCACGATGATCGGCGTGTTGAAGGCGCTCGGCGAAACGAACGGGCGTATCCGGCAGGTGTTTTTGTATCATGCGGCGGTGATCACAATTACCGGGATGTTTTGGGGCAACCTCCTGGGCGTCGGCTTTTGTGTGCTGCAAGATAAATTTCACCTCATCCGGCTCAATGAAGCCGACTACTACCTGGCGTATGCGCCTGTGGAGTTGAATTTGGCGCCCTGGCTGGTGATCAATCTCGGCACGCTGGCCATTACGCTGGTATTTCTGCTGGTGCCCTCGTACGTCGTGTCAAAAATTTCACCGGTTCGGGCCATCCGCTTTTCATGAACAAAAAATTCCTTCCATATCCGGCCACCCTGCCGTGGAAATTACTGGAAGGTGGATTTCATCTCGCCGGCCTGCTATTTATCCCGGAATTTCTCCTGTTGCTCAACCGCATATTTAAACACGGAACCCGCCGGCTCACCCTCCATGAAATTGCACTGGCCCGCTCCGTTTTTAGCGACGCTGTCGACTATCGCAAAGTGCGGGTGGACGAGCGCTCCCACATCGGTTGCCGGCAGTACCATTTCGCTTATGTCGGTTTCAATGTGATCAATTGTTGGGGAAAACTTTCCGATGCCCACTTTATTCATGAAATGGTGCACGTTTGGCAATACCAGCACCTGGGGCCGGTGTACATTCCCCGGGCGCTTTGGGCGCAGCGTACGGTAGAAGGCTACAACTATGGCGGAGTTGAGCATTTGCGCCGGGCAGTAGAGGAGGGGAGGGGTTTTTTAGATTTTAACTATGAACAACAAGGCGACATCGTTGCCGATTATTTCTGTTTAAAAAACGGAATAAAACCGCGCTGGTGCCCTGCCAATCCGGTGTATCTCCCCGTTTTTGAAGTTATTCTGAAAGAACTTCAAACCTTCACGCAACCCACCTCCAACTTTTCCCGTGAAGTCTGATACAGTGAACGATATCGAACTCGGTAAAATAATAGAAGGGTGCCGCCAGAACAAGCGGTCCAGTCAGGAGCGGCTGTTTGCCGTGTTTTACAACTATGCCATGACGGTAGCCCGCCGCTATAGCGGCAATACGGAAACGGCAGAGGAGGTTGTGAACGACGCTTTTTTTAAGGTATTTACCAAAATTCATTACCTCTCTGGCGAACAACCCTTTCGCCTGTGGTTGCGGCGTATTGTTATTAATACTGCGATCGACCGGTTTCGTGCTCAAATTGGCGACCTCCCGCATACGGAACTGCAAGCCTGGCATGATGTAGAAGCCGAATCCGGCATTGTGGAAGACCTGACTCGCGAACAGGTATTAGCGATGATTGATCGCCTTTCCCCGGCCTACCGGGCGGTGTTTAACTTGTTTACCGTAGATGGATTTTCGCATGAAGAAATTGCGCAGGCTTTACAGATCAGTGTCGGGACTTCTAAATCCAACCTGGCGCGGGCGCGGCAACATTTGAAAACCATATTTTATGAAGACTTTGAATTTTCAAGGAAGATATGAGCGATTTTGACAAATATTTTGCCGAGAGGCTCGATGAAGAAGGTCAGTTTCCGCGCAGGGAAAAGAACTGGAAGGCGGTATCCAAACGCCTTGAAGCCTTCGATGCCGGTATCAGCGGGCGTTCGTCGCGTATGCGCTACTGGCAGGCAGCTGCCGCGGCGTCCATAATTGCGGTGAGCGTGTTGTTTGGAAAAGTGTACCGGATGCACCGGGAAAATACCGGGTTGCGCGAACAAATCGCCAACCTGCAGAAAAACAGCGCCGGATCGGAAACACATTCGAGTGCTGACGTTAATGCGCCGCAAAAAGAAACTACACCAGTGCTGGCGCCTGTGGACGTTGTGCAGCAGGATTTGACCGCATGGCCAAAGCCACAATCGGAAAGAACGGAAAACGGTACTACTGCGTCCATGCCGGAAAATTTATCACGACGTTTCTCTTCGAAAAAAACGAAATCGACCGCGGAAAAGCAAAACCAAGCGGAGCAAAATGTAACACAGCCAAACCCAATAGCCGTCGACGACTTAGCCAACATGAACTCCCCGGAACAATCTGCCGGTCAACCGCAGCCTGTGGACGGGCAAACAACCGACCAAACAAAAAATGGTTTAGCACATCCGCAACGCGGTATGGATCAGTTGGCGCTTTTGCCGGTAAACATAGCGGCACTCAAACCGGTAACGGCAACGGTTGCGGCGATAAAAACGGTGCCTGTGAATACGCCGGTGATCAAACCGGTTTCGCACCATTTTTCGACGTTCAGAGCCGGCGTTCAAGCGTCGGTCGGCCTGCCCTCGCCGCGTGAAAAGGGCGTTTCTCCGTTTATTGGTGCAGGCGTCAGCGCTGAATATGCCTTTTGGCGCAACCTTCGCCTCGGCGTTTCCGCAGATTGGTTGCGAAATGACATCAATGCCGATACCCTTTTGGGCCCCCGTCATTTTCCTCAATATCCACCTAAACCCAAGCCCGGCCACAATCTGACACAAATTGAAGGCAGCAGGCGCAGCCAACAATATTCGCTGGGTATTGCGTACACCATACCGCTTCATTTTCCGGTAAAACCGGCAGTACGAATCGCGCATACCTGGACGCATTTATCGCCGGCCATTTATAGTCTCCGTTTTGATAAAAAACCGCCACATTTTCCACCCGGCCCATCCAAGCCGGAATTTGAACCTGTAAAATCGGAATCGGAATGGGTATCGAACCATTGGCGTGTCGGCGCCGGCTTGGAGTTTGAAACCCCGCGATGGGTAGCAGGCGTTTGGGCTGATTATTCTAAAGGCCAGGCTTCCAATGGGCCGGTTTCTGATGCCGTGTTTATCCGGGCAGGCGTATCGTATAAGTTTGATTGAGACAGCGGCATGTCAATTTTCGGTCAGGCTGCCGCCATTTTGCCATTCCTGACGTCCAATCAAACTATCTTTGCGAAACAAAACTCCGCTTCCATTGCCTGATATTTTTCAAAACGACTTGTTCCTGCGCGCTGCCCGCGGCGAAACGGTAGATCGTCCACCCGTATGGCTGATGCGACAGGCCGGCCGCATCCTGCCCCAATACCGTGCCCTGCGGGCAAATTTTCCGGATTTTAAAACTTTTGTAAAAACCCCCGAAGCCGCGGCCGAAGCCACCGTGCAACCGGTGGACGAACTTGGCGTGGACGCTGCCATCATTTTTTCCGATATTCTGGTAGTGCCGGAAGCCATGGGCCTGAACTATGAAATGTTGGAAGCCAGAGGCCCCCGGTTCCCGGAAGTTATTGAAAATCAGGCTGGTGTTGATGCGCTTTTATCCGGCGAAAATGCGGCAGAACATCTCGGATACGTATATGATGCCCTGCGCCTGACCAAGCGGACGCTCGCCGGACGCGTGCCGCTCATCGGTTTTGCCGGCGCGCCCTGGACCATTCTGGCTTATATGGTGGAAGGAAGCGGTAGCAAAACCTTTTCCAAAGCCCGCCGCATGTTGTATACCAACCCGGTACTGGCACATACACTGCTTCAAAAAATTACCGATACGACCATCGCTTATTTGACCGGCCAGGTAGCCGCCGGCGCCAACCTGCTTCAACTGTTCGACTCCTGGGCGGGCGAACTGCCGCCGGCACACTACCGCGCATTTGCCGTACCGTACCTGCGGCAAATATGTGAAGCCCTGCCCGGTGTACCGAAGACGGTTTTTGCCAAAAGCGCCTGGTTTGCCCTGGAGGACCTGGGGGAATTGCCTTGCGAAGTGATCGGGCTGGACTGGAACACGCCGCCTGCCTTCGCCCGGGCCCGGGTAGGCGAAAGCAAAATTTTGCAAGGTAATCTTGACCCCTGTTGTCTTTATGCCGATGCGGAAACCATTGAAGCGGGAACAAAAGAAATGTTGCGGCAGTTTGGCCGGCGGCATATTGCCAATCTCGGGCACGGCGTGTATCCGGATACGCCGCTGGAAGGTGTCAGGGCGTTTGTCGGGGCGGTGAAAGCCTGGCGGTATGCGCACGGCTAAGGTTCCCAATGACATATAAAAAACTTGAGCCATCCCAAAGTATTGGAATGGCTCAAGTTTTTTATACCGGGTTGTCAAAACGGAGACTTACAGTATGGCTTCTTCTTTAACGGAATTGGCTTTTTCTTTTCCCCTCCGTGCCAGATTAGTGGCTTCCTGAACGAGGTTTTGGATTTTTCCGTTTACGCCTTCTACAATTTCATCCAGCCGTACTTTGGCATTATCCACATAATCTTCTCCCCTTTTAATGATTTTTTTGCGGGTGTTTTCACCCTTATCGGGAGCAAGCAAAATACCCAGCAACGCGCCGGCAGCAAGTCCTCCAAAAATGCCTAGCAATACTTTTCCAGATTTCATAATTACAACAATTTTATGGTGAGTAAATAATTTTCGTTGCTTATAGAAACGCATTTTCCATAATAATTGTTTTTTAAAAATCCGGTTTTTTGTGTAAAATTATTTTGAAATAATTTTTACGGCATAATTCCGGAAATCATCCATCCGGTGGTACCATCCTACACCGAAAGTGTTGATACTGCTCAGTTGGTTCAGGAAATTTCTTTTCATGCGGTCGAGGTCTTCAAACACGATTCGTTCTCCTTTTTGCTTGATGAGTTCATGCAGTGCATCCAGTGTCTTGGTACCTATTTTTCCATCCACTTTTAACAGGTTTTCCGTCCGGTGGGTATTCAGGTACTCCTGAAGTTTTTTTCCCGCAGTTCCCGGGCCACTTCCCCATGCCCATTCGGTCATAAATTCCGCTATGGCCTGGCTCTTGATGTCATCCCCCTTAATACCGTCCCAAAACAGTTTTTTATAAATTTTTAACCAGACATCGTCCGGCATTTTGATGAATAAAGCCGGATCGGCGGCATATCCCAGTTTTTGGGCGTTAGTGGAGAATGTCTCCCAGGTAATGCCTTTGTTGGTATGGAATTCCAGTCCGGCCGGGCGGGGAAAATTGGCGGCAGCATCCTTTTTGTTTTTACTTAGTCCGCCTTCCCATTTAAAAATGAGGGCGAGGTTTGCGTCTTTTACATTTGCCATTCTGTGGATTGTTTGATTTAGTTACAGGATAAGATTGTTGAAGGCGGGTAAAGTACCTGCGTAGTTGTCGATGGCGGATTTACATTTTTTCCTGGTCATGCTTTCCCGGTTTTATACTTACCCAAAATTCCGTGCCTTCGCCATAAACGCTGGTAAAGCCGATCTCGCCGTTCATCAGTTCTACATAACGTTTGACGATGTACAAACCCAGGCCGGTCCCTTGAATATTGGTGGCGTTAGTGGCCCGGAAAAAGCGGGAAAACAGGTGTTTTTGATCGGCCTCGGGGATACCTATTCCGCGGTCGATTACCCGGATCAGGATATCGCCCGAATTGACCACGGTAATGACCCGAATAGGGGCGCTTTCCGGCGAATATTTAATGGCGTTGGAAAAAAGATTAATCAGGATATGTTTGAAAAGAGCGGGATCGATCATGGCCAACTCCTGGCCTTCGTGTTGATATTCAAAGGTTTGATCTTTCTGGAAGAGGGGTTTAATTTCTCCGGCCACTTCTTCCACAAGTTCGCGCAGATTGGTTTCGCGCAAATTGGTTTCCGTTTTACCTTCCTCCAGTTTGCCCAGGGATAAGAACTCTGTCAGAATGGTATTCAGGTTATTTACAGCGGTTTTGATGCGTGCGCTATGCTTTTTTACATTCTCAAAGTCCTGCCGGTCCGCATAAGTGCTTACAAGCGCCGCCGAGGAGAGCACCGTACTGAGCGGGGTCCGAAACTCATGCGACGCCATCGACACAAAGCGGCTTTTGAGTTCGCCGAGTTCACGCTCCTTGTCCAACGCCTGTGCCAGATCGTTTCGGGTCTCCTCGAGCGCTTTGGTGCGGTCGCGCACCTTTTCCTCCAACCCTTCGTTGAGGTCTTGAAGGGCAGCGGCCAACTGTTCCAGCTTTTGATTTTGACGCACGATGCGTTGTTCGTTTTCTTTTCGGATAGTATTGTCTACCACAAAGGCCATGACGAAATCCCCTTGCGCAGTACGGAACGGGCTGAGGCTTATTTCCACCGGGAATTCACTACCATCTTTCCGGACGGCCAATAAATCATAGCCGATGCCCATCGCCCTCGGACGTGGGTTGGACCGGTAATCGCTCCGGTGTTGTTCATGTTGCCGTGCCAGTTTACGGGGAATGAGTACCTCCACCTGTTTTCCTAACAATTCATCGACAGTATACCCGAATAATGTTTCTGCTGCCGGGTTTAACCGAACGATTTGGCCGCGATTGTTTGAAACCAGAATGCCGCTCGTAGCATAGCGGAATAAAGCGTGGAATTGTTCATCCTGGAGCTCTTCATCCTGGCGCATAGTCAGGATAGTGATCACTAAGAAACAACCGGCCCAAATTCCGGCAATGCTGATAATCCGGGAGAACAACAATTGATCAAATGGCGCCGTGGTAGCGTTTTCATATTGAATAAACACGGCTAAAATGGTCAGTACCGTGGCGGCAATACCCATCAGGATCACATCGTTTCGTTCCCGGAAAAACACGCCTAGTATGATGACGAGCAAATAGGTAAAGGAAATATTGCTTTCATGTACCAGCCAGGCATCCAGGACGAAAATACCTCCCATGAATAACCAAACCAAAACCATTGGGGAATTCCGTAAACTGAATTTTAAAGCCATGTCGAGTGGGTTTGCGCCAAAAATAATCACTCTCTTTTACCCGGCGCCTCAAATTCATCAACAAAACTTCATTTGCCGTTACGGATGCGCCATAGGGCTTGTTTTTGCGGTTTGCGACGTTCATTGGCAATAAGCCAGTGGTTTTTATCCCACCATACGATTGATTCGAATTGCCGGGCAATAAAACACTTGGGCAGTCGGGTGGCAGCACGCTTTCCGCGTAAAAACCGGCTGCCACTAAAATCCGTAAAAAAATACGCGGTGGCTTTTGTGTGCGGAATGAAGCCTAATTTTTTACCGATGATATAACTGGTTATCGCCAGCGTTTTGCCATCCGGACTGAGCGCTGCGCCGGTGATAACCCGGTTGGGCAGGATTATACTATCGCGCAATTCAGCGACATATTCCCCGGGTCTGGCGGGTAAAACATAGTGTTTGGTGACAAAATTTCCTTTGAATACATTTTTGGAAAACAGGTGCAGGCTGTCGTGAAAGAAAACCATCGCCTCACAATTGAAATTCCAGGCGCGCGCATCGGTGGGTGGCCAGGCATTCTGGTCGGGGTATCGAAAACGAATGGAGTCTAATGCGCCGGTGGCCGGGTGATAGCGGAAGATGCAGAGGTTCCGGCGGGCATTTCCGTTGTTCCCAAAATCGCCGATATACAGATTGCCGGAACTGTCGGATGTGATGTCTTCCCAATCGCGGTTCGGAACGGGCAGGTTACGGGTTTCAAGCAAATGGCCGGTGTAAGGATCAATGCGGAACAGTTCGGAGGGATTTCGGCTGTCGTTTAGCAGCCACAATTGCCCGTCGGGCGTGCGCGCCATACCAGACACCTCCCGGATGGCAAACGGCAGGCCGGACCGGCGGGAAGGTAGTTTTTGGGCAAAAATAATTTGAGGAACAAAAAACAGGATGATAAACCAACGGTAACCGTTTGGCCGGCAGGATGACATAGACTTCAGTAGTTAAAGGTATTGTGATTGGTAATGGGGGCAAGAGCCAGCAAAGCAAAAGGTGTACCGAATTTTTCCTGCCATGATGTGGGGCGAATTTTTAATTCGCCTGAATCATGGGCGAATTAAAAATTCGCCTGAATCATGGGCGAATTAAAAATTCGCCCCACATCACGTCAGGGGAAATTACTGTTTTACAAAACGTGTGGTCCAGGCGGCGTTTTCTTTTTGGAAACGAATAAAATATACCCCCGGGGCGTAATCGCGGATGGAAACTTGCTCCTGCCGGCCTGGTGTCGCCAGGGTTTGGAGCAGCTGGCCTGCCGTGTTGAATATTTGCACAAAATCGAAATCCAGGTCCGTTTGAATGCGCAGGAATTCAGTAGCCGGGTTCGGGCTGATTTGCACCCTGTCGCTGAAATCAACCGTTTTTGTTTTTACCAGCGAGCTCACATCGGCTATGTACCGCGGGGCGATCTGATATCCTTCGGTATAAGGCGTACTGGAATCAAATTGCCCGCCGATACCGGTCAGGTCGAACGGGGCGGGCGGCGCCGGTTCGTTGAACAGGTTGACATCGTTGTCGATACGAACCTGAATGGTATCGAGCGGATTAGCGTCCGACACCATATATACACTGAAACCTGTGCCGATACCGGTGGCCCATTGCGCGACATCTACATAGCGCAGGTTTTTGATCCGGATGAGTTTGGACTCCGTGTCTTCACCGTGTACGGTTACATCAGTAGCAGTGACCAGGCTGTTATTTTCCGATACTTTAATCACGGCATCCGGGAACATCTGGAGCAGCCCGTTGAATTGGTTGACCTGTCCGCGTACGGTAATTTTATCTTTTTCTTTTACCGTGTAGCCCAGGCTGCCTGTGAAGTTCAGCACGGTGATGCCGTTGTTGGTATCGTCGATGAGGGTGAATTGCAAACCCAGCGGGCGCAGGTTGACACCGTAAACGGTTGCTGTCAGTTCGCAGTAAACGCCCATGGAGTCGGCCACGCCGTCGGCATTTACGCCGTTGATTTGATCGATAGAATATTTGGGATAGCTGCGAACGGTAATATTGACCTGCGCCTGGTCGCAATCTGAATTTTCACAAACCTGGTAAACCAGCGAATCGGCGCCTGCAAACCCGGCGCCGGGGGTGTAAGTGATCGAATTATCGGGATTAACCGATGCCGTGCCGTTTTTAGGCGCTGTTGCGATAGTGACAACTGCGCCGGCCTGGCCTGGCAGCACATCGTTGAGCAGCACATTGTACGTGCTGGATTGACCGGCGGCGGCGATAAACTGGTCCGGATTGGCCCCCACGGTGGTCAGACAGCCGGAGGTTGCTCCCGGATTGGCCAAAACGGCTTTTCCGTTTATGGTAACGCCCGTCGGTGTAGTGGCGGCCTGCCAGCTGGCGGGCAGGGTATTGTCGGAGCTGGGGTTGCAAAGCACTAGCGAAGAGCCGTTTCCGTTGGCCTCGGTGGGCCATGGCAACATATTGGTATAGGCGACCTTGTCGATGGTATCGCCGACAGCATTGAGCAACAGCAGCGTTTCGCCGCCATTACTAAGTGCGCCGCCGGCCCATTGGAGCGCCGTTACGCCAAATTGATTTTGAAAAGCGGCTGCATTCACCGCAGTAACGAGATACTGGTTTGGCGCCAGCGTCGTGGCAGGGAATATAAAAGTTACCCCGTAAAGGCTCCAGTTTTCCAGATCGACCGTTGTATTTCCGTTATTGTAAATTTCGATGTACTCTAAGGAGTCCGTATTGGCCTCCGGCGGGTTGTACATGATTTCGGTGATAACGATTTGGGCCTGGGTGGTCAGGGCGAGCGCAAATGCGCAGAGCAGTGTGAAAGCAAGTTTTTTCATGTGCAGCAGATGGGTTTGCTTGTTTGCAATATGATGAGGGGCCAAAAGTAGGGAAAAGCCGGGAGCCCTGCTGCCTCCGGACATTTTCGGGCGATGGTATGGTCAATTAGGAGAAGGGGTGGTGATAATTCTTTTTGGTTTAGGCTGAAGGAAATTAAATTTTAAAGTCAGGCTATTATCTCCCCTCCCGGGAAATATTGTACGGAAAACTATATGTCGATAAACCGGAAAACTTAATCGGAATTTAACACGACGAGCTTAATTTCGCCGTCGAATTACATTCTCGTTTCACTAAATCCGTTTACGTATGAATTCTTTTAACTTTCGCAACATGGCAGGCAGGGTGATTATGCTGCTGGCCATTCTTTTATGCGGCATCACTGCTCATGCACAGGTGACCACCTCCACCATTGCGGGCGTTGTGGCCGATACCAAAGGCGAAGCCCTTGTCGGCGCCACCGTGGTCGCTACGCACGTGCCTTCCGGTACCCGTTACGGTACGGCTACCAATGCCTCGGGTCGCTTTACCTTGCCGGCTGTGCGGGTAGGCGGGCCCTTTTCAGTGGTCGTGTCCTACACCGGATTTGAATCGCAAACCCGCGAAAACGTGTACACGAACCTCGGCACGGCTACAAATGTGAACTTTTCGCTGGAAGAAGCAGGTACGCCTGTGAGCGAGGTGACCATTTTGGCCAATCGCAACGACATTTTTTCGTCGGATCGTACGGGGGCTGCGGCTTCCTATGGGGTGCAATCCATCAATTCCCTGCCTACGATCGGTCGTACTGTCAATGACATTACAAAGTACAATGCTTACAGTAACGGGCGTTCCTTTGCCGGTCAGGATAGCCGGTTGAATAGCTTTACGATTGACGGCTCTGTATTTAACAATGGTTTCGGTCTGGGTTCCTCGGCACAAGCCGGCGGTCGTACCAACACGACGGCTATCTCGCTGGATGCCATTCAGGAAATCCAGTTGAATATCGCGCCGTTCGATGTACGCCAGTCCGGATTTGCCGGCGCCGGCATCAACGCTGTCACGCGTTCCGGTACCAACGAGTTTTCCGGCTCCGCTTACACCCTTTTCCGCAACAGCGACCTGGCCGGCTCCAAAGCCGACGGTAGAGATTTGCCCCCGGTTAACATTGACGAAAAAGTATATGGTATGCGTTTTGGCGGCCCGATCATTAAAGACAAACTGTTCTTTTTCGTGAACGGCGAATATTTCAACAGCACCCAGCCTGCTTTGGACTGGGTGATTGATCGCCCCGGCGCAACGGGCAACGTATCACGGGTGACCCTGGCCGATATGGAGGATTTGTCCAGTTTTTTGAAGACCAACTTCAACCGCGACCTTGGCGCTTTTGACAACTTCAATAACAAGGTGAACAGTTTAAAAGGGTTGATTCGCCTGGATTACAACATTAACCAGAACCATAAAGCATCGCTGCGCTACTCGCACCATAACTCCGATTCGGGACAACGCATCAGCGATAGCAACAGCAGCAACACCGCCGGCGCGGGCAACCGTACCAACCGGGCAAATGCTATCTCACCGGAGAACACCGGGTACATCATCGAAGATAACACCCGCTCGATTGCATTCGAGTTAAACTCCGTTTTCGGTAGCAAATTATCGAACAGCTTCATTGCCACGTACAACAAGCAATTAGAAGACCGCCGTTATAAAACAGACCTGTTTCCTACGGTTGACATCCTGAAAGACGGCAGCACTTACACCTCTATCGGATTTGACCCGTTCACGCCGAACAACCAGTTGAATTACAGCACGCTGAATGTTACCAATAACTTCAGCGTGTTTCTGAACAAACACTTTTTGACCTTCGGCGCAGCGTATGAGTATTTTACCTCAAACAATGTGTTCTTCCCGACCTCGAACGGCTCATACGTTTATAACTCTATTGAAGACTTCAAAACGGCAGCACTTCAGTCGATAAACGACCCGAATAACACAGTTTCGCCGGTAACAGTGGGCCGCTACAATCTGCGCTACTCCTTGCTGCCTGGTGGCGCCGAACCGCTGCAAGTGCTGAAAACCAATACGTTCAGCCTCTATGCACAGGATGAGTTTCAAATCACGAACAACTTCAAACTGACCGCCGGCTTACGCGGCGATGTTTTTGTTTACGACAACTCCACGGCAGAAGATTTCTTTAACCCCGTGGTGGCAGGTCTGACCTTCAAGGATGAAAACGGTGAAGACCTCAAAATCAATACCAGTGAGTTCCCCTCCTCGCGCCTCCTGTTGTCCCCCCGTCTGGGCTTCAACTGGGATGTAAACGGGAAAAAGAACACACAGATCCGGGGTGGTACCGGTTACTTCGTATCGCGTATTCCCCAGGTATTGGTTTCCAACCAATTGGGTAACAATGGTGTGAACACCGCCATCATCAACGTCACCAACACCACGGCTTATCCGTTCTCGCTTGATCCGGGGCGCTTCCGTCCGGCAAATACAGACATCGAAGCGTTGCCGCCGTACGTGATCAATGCCTCTGTGGATGACCTGAAATACCCGGTGATCTGGAAAAGCAACATCGCTATTGACCAGAAACTGCCGTTTGGCCTGATCGGTACGATTGAAGCCATTTATAACAAAAATATTCAGGCACTCCGCTATATCGACGCCAACCTGAAAGGCCCGGATCGCACGTTTGCCGGCCCTGACAACCGCGACCGCTATCCGGCCTCCGGCTTGCCGAGCGCACAAGTTGCCGCCGCGCGCTTTATCAACCCGAAAATTTCCAACGCCTTTGTATTGGCTAATACGAAAGAAGGTTACTCCTACTCGTTTACCGGCAAAGTAGAACTGCCGAATACCAAAGGGTTCGGCGGTATGCTGGGTTATACCTACGGCGCGGCTTATGACCTTCAGTCGGTGGCCAGTACCGTATTGGCAAATATTCCCACCGTGGCCGGCCAAAACTACCTGACCACATCCTGGTCCGATAACGACTTGCGCCATCGTATCGTAGGCTATGTCAACTACCGGATCAATTACGGCGGAAGATTTGGCGGTGGCACCGAATTTACTTTGGGTTGTGTTTCCAACAGCGGCGGCAATTTCTCTTATACTTTCCCCACTGGCGGCGCAAACGACCTGAACGGCGATGCTCAAAACAACGACCTGATCTTCGTACCCCTCCGAGCCGCCGATCTTACCTTCGCTTCGCTCACCGCCGGCGGCAAAACCTTCTCTCCGGAAGAGCAGGCAACGGCTTTCGACAAATATATCGACGCCAACCCCTACCTGAAAAACCGCCGCGGTCAGTATGCCGAACGCAACGGCGCCGTGTTCCCGTGGTTGACCCGTTTTGATTTTACCGTCATGCAGGAACTGCACCTGAAAGTCGGCCCGAACCAAAAGAAAAACGTGATCCAGGTTCGCGCAGACTTCCTCAACTTCGGCAACCTGCTCAACAACGCCTGGGGCGTAGGCAATCAGACCACCACGGCCAATCCTTTGAGCGTAGCCAGTATCAGCGCTGAAGGCGTACCGTCTTACCGCCTGGCTACCCAGTCGATTGATGGTTCTGTCGAGTTGCTGCGTGATGCTTTTGTGAAAAGTGTGAACCTCGACAACGTTTGGCAGGCACAAATCGGCATCCGCTACATTTTTAACTAATCTCTTTGTCTTAAATATACTTGCGCAGCGCCGCTCCGGGAATGCCGGGGCGGCGCTGTTTTAATGTGGTCAATGTGTTTTAAATGAGATCAATGTGGTCAATGACGACCAATGACGATCAATGACGACCAATGACCACCAATGACCACCAACGTCGATCAATGACGATCAATAGATCAGATTGCAGGTACTTGTCTTACCTTCGCCGCAGTAAAAACTACTGTTTATGAAAAAATTATTCTTGTTGTTTTTCTTGTTGCCGGCCCTGCTCGCTGCCCAGGGAGGTATGTGGCTGCCCATGCACCTGGAAAAACAAAACGAAAAAGACATGAAGGCCTTGGGTTTTAAACTCGACGCCGACGACTTGTACGCACCCAATCGCCCCAGCGTGAAAGACGCAATCTGCCAGTTTAGCGGGGGCTGCACCGGCGCAATGGTATCGTCGCAAGGGCTGCTACTCACCAATCACCACTGCGGCTTTGATGCCATACAGACCCATTCTACGCTCGAGCATAACTATGTAGAGGAGGGTTTTTGGGCAAAAACCCAGTCCGAAGAACTGCCGTCCCCGGGCGAAACCGCCATGTTTATCAGTCGAATGGAGGATGTGACGGCCCTGGCCTTACAAAACGTGACCGAATCAATGAACGAGCGCGACCGGCAGTCGCAGATTGATAAAAACCTGGCGCAAATCCGGGTGAGCACGAAAAAGGAAAAATGGGAGGAGATACTCATTCGCCCGTTTTACAATGGCAACCAGTATTTTTTGTTCGTCACGGTTACATATACTGATGTACGCCTCGTAGGGGCGCCGCCCAGTAGCATTGGCAAATTCGGCGCCGACACCGACAACTGGGTTTGGCCGCGACACACCGGCGATTTTTCCATGTTCCGGGTGTACGCCAACAAGGACAACCTGCCGGCAGATTATTCACCGGACAACAAGCCGCTTAACCCCAAACATTTTTTACCCGTCTCCATCAGCGGCGTCAAAGAAGGCGATTTTACCATGATTTATGGGTTTCCCGGGCGCACCGACGAGTATTTGCCGGCCATTGCCGTGCAGCAAACCGGCGAAGTGCTCAATCCTGCCAAAGTGAATATCCGCGACCGCGCGCTGAAAATCATGGACGCTTTTATGCGCAAAGACCCCGGGGTAAAAATTGCCTACATCGCCCGTTATGCAAGTATCGCCAATGCCTGGAAAAAATGGCTGGGTGAAATGCAAGGGCTGAAGACATATAAAGCGCTGGATAAAAAGCGCGATTACGAAGCGGAGTTTACCCGTCGTGTTCAACAAAATCCCGGTTGGAAATTCAAGTATGGCAATTTGTTGCCCCGCCTGGAGCAAACCTATAAGGAGATGGAGCCCTACGCGCACGCCCGCGACAATTATTTGGAAATATTTGTGCGCAACTCCGAATTGCTGGGTATGGTTGCTTCGCTGAATAGCTGGATCAAATCTTACGAAGAAGGTGGCGTTTCGGCTTTTTCAGGCAAACTAAAGGATGCCAAATCCCGTTTAGACGGCTTTTATAAAGACTATCGTCCGGAAGTGGATCAGGCTGTTTTTGCGGCGCTGGTTGAGCTGTATGCCCAACATGTAAAAGAAGATTGGGGGGCTGGATTTGTAAAATCCGAAGCGACAAACCGGGGCGGCTACGATAAATTGGCCGCCTATATTTTTCAAAACAGCATATTGGCAGACCGAAATAAGTGGGAAGCGCTGGTTGCCGGCGATCCTAAAAATTTGGGCGAAGCCTTGAAAAACGACCCGGCCGTCGTCTTTTGGCGGGGCGCAAGTAATCCGTATCAGGCCGGTGTCGTTCCAAAATTGCAGGAACTTCAATCGACGGCCAATCTTCTGCAACGCCAGTATATGGCTGCTCAATTGGAAGTATTTAAAGAAAAACGCTTCTTCCCCGATGCCAACAGCACCCTGCGGTTGACGTATGGCAAGGTGCGCGGTTACAGCCCTAAAGACGCCGTCATCTATGATTTTCGGACCTACCTGGATGGCGTGATGGAAAAATATATTCCCGGCGACTATGAGTTTGATGTGCCCCAAAAACTCATCGACCTCTGGAAAACCAAGGATTATGGTCGTTACGCTACGTCCGACGGTCGCTTGCCGGTTTGTTTCCTCGGCTCCAACCACACCACCGGCGGCAATTCCGGCAGCCCGGCACTGGATGCCCGCGGCAACCTGATCGGCCTCAACTTCGACCGGGTATGGGAAGGCACCATGAGCGACCTGAACTACGACCCGGCTATTTGCCGGAATATCATGGTGGATAGCCGTTATATTTTATTTATCATCGACAAATACGCCGGCGCAACCCGCCTGATTGAGGAGATGAAGGTGGTGAAAAAATGAAATAAATGTGGTCAATTTTCTAATGTGGTCAATGAGAACAATGTGGTCAATAGGGCTAGCAGAGAGTACACACCACATTGACCACATTGAACCACATTAAAATATTGACCACATTGTTCCCATTGACCACATTGACCACATTCAAAAATTGACCACATTCAAAAAAATGCCTTCACTCAGCGATATCCTGACCCATCTCGGTGAAGACCGGGAGCAATATTTCCAGGCGGTGGCCCCGCCGGTGATCCAATCGAGCAATTTCGTTTTTCCCGATCTGGTTGCCTTTCGAAAGGTATTTGCCGATGAACTGCAAAACCATGTGTACAGCAGGGGCAATAACCCGACGGTAGAAATTTTGCGCAAAAAACTGGCGGCCCTGGAGGGTACCGAAGACGCGCTTGTGTTCTCCAGCGGCGCGGGCGCCATCGCTGCCGCAGTGATCGGTAATGTTCAGGCGGGCGACCACATCGTGTGTCAGAAATCGCCTTACTCCTGGACAACAGCCCTGCTGCGCAAATTTCTGACCCGTTTTGGCGTGGAGCATACCTTTGTGGATGGTACGGACGTAGATAATATTCGTGCTGCCATCCGTCCAAACACCCGGGTGTTGTTTTTGGAAAGTCCGAATACCATGACTTTTGACTGCCAGGATTTGGCCGCCTGCGCCGCGCTGGCAAAGGAGAATGACCTGGTTACGATTATCGACAATTCATACTGTTCTCCCATTTATCAAAATCCGGCAGCCTTCGGAATCGATATTGTGGTTCATTCCGGCACGAAATATCTCAACGGACATTCGGACGTGGTAGTTGGGGTATTGTGTGCGAGCAAACAGATGGTAAAGAAGATTTTCGAATCGGAACTGATGACCCTGGGCGGTATACTCGGCCCGCATGACGCAGCACTTGTGATCCGCGGCCTGCGCACCTTGCCCCTGCGGTTACAACGTTCTGACGAAAGCGCCCGGGCGTTGATTGAAAAACTGGAGCATCATCCCAAAGTGGCGCAAATTTGGCACCCGTTTCACCACAGTTTTCCGCAATTGGAACTGGCGAAAAAACAAATGCGAGGTTGTGGCGGCTTGTTTTCCGTGCAGTTCAAAACGGAATCCGCTGAACAGATGGAAAACTTTGTACACCGCCTGAAACGTTTTTTGATGGCCGTTTCCTGGGGCGGACACGAATCGCTGATCATGCCGAGCATCGGTTTTTATCATATCCCCGGCAAGCCGGAACCGTCACTGCCCTGGACTTTTTGCCGCTTTTATATCGGCCTGGAAGACCCGGACTGGCTATGGGAGGATTTAGAACAAGCCCTTGAGGCGCTTTGATTGGTTATTGGTTGATTGGTTATTGGTTGAATGGTTACCAAGATGTCAGCTACGAATCAACCAATAACCAATCAACCAATAACCAATAACCAATCACCAAATCAACGAATCAACAAATCAATGCCCAATCTCCTGCATCACCCGACCTTTTCCGAATCCGGACACTTAAATGCGGTCATTGAAATTGCAGCCGGCACCAACCGGAAGTTTGAAATCGACAAGGAATCAGGCCATATCCGGCCCGACCTTCGCGATGGCAAGCCGAGGATGATCGATTTTTTATCTTATCCGGTCAATTATGGATTCATTCCATCTACCAAAATGGACCAGATTCGCGGCGGTGATGGCGATCCGCTGGATGTGCTGGTGCTTGCAGAGTCGAAGCCTGCGGGTACGGTGCTGGAGGTAATTCCGATCGGTTTATTGATGCTTGAAGATGGAGGCGAGGCCGACAATAAAGTGCTGGCGATTCCGACCGATCCGGCGCTCCGGATTATCCGGGCCGACAATTGGCATGATTTTCAACAGCAGTATAGTACTATTCGCCATATTTTGGAGTTGTATTTTATGTATTACGATGGTTTGGGCGTGATGAAAGTAATGGGCTGGGCTGATGAACGGGCGGCCATCGAAGAGATTAAAAAATGGCAATTAACGGATTAGCGGCAACCATTTATCCGGGTTCCTGTTTTTCTTTGCCGTAAGTTCACTATTGTCGATTTTAATATATGCCCGATTTCACCCTGAAGGTAACGGATGTTTCCACCGTAAATGCGGCCTACCGGCACTGCTATTTTCGCTCCATTGAGGCCGCCGGCCGCGATTGGGATATAGCTGCGCCGGCGCATGATATTTTTCTGCAACGCGAATACCTGGCTATCCTGGAAAGTAATCCGCCGGTAGGTATGCGGTTCGGATATTTGGTTTTTTACCGGGGCGACGCCCCAGTTGGTGTTGCGTTGTGTCAGATCAAGTTTTTTAAAGGAGATGACAATATCAACGAGTTGGAGCAGCCGGCAAAAGAGCCTTGTTTTTTCGGCGGTTTGGCAAAGTGGTTCAAACGTTGGGTAGCCGGCAAAATGGCCGCCGATATTTTGATTTGTGGGAATATGCTCCTCACCGGCGAACATGGATACTGGTTTGATTACCAGAAAATTACTGCCGAAAAGGCTGCTCTTATGCTGGAACAGGCCCTGAACGAAGTGGCGCGAACGGCGGAAAGAGACGGGATAAAAATGCCGGTCATTCTGGTTAAAGATATCGCCCCCGAACACCGGGAGCAGGGGAAAATTCTGGTGAATAAGGGCTTTTTCGAGTTTGTCATTCAACCGAATATGGTCTTGCAATTGCCCTTCCATAATTTTGACGAATACCTCGGCGCGATGTCCACTAAATACCGGACCCGGGTGAAACGCGCTTTTAAAAAAGCCGACGGGATCGTTAAAAAAGAATTGGCATTGGCTGATATTCAACGCGAATTACCCAGGATGTACGCCTTGTATCGCGAAATTGCCAACAACGCCGGCTTCAACATGGTAGACCTCAACGAGCAATATCTACCTGCCCTCAAGCAGGATTTGCCGGCACATTTTCGCCTTTTTGGTTATTACCTCGACAACCGGCTGGTTGCCTTTTTTACCACAATACAGAACGGAAAGGAACTGGAAGCCCATTTTCTGGGCTACGACAAGGAGATTAATCATGACTATCAACTGTATCTGAATGTCCTGTACGATATTGTACGACTCGGCATTGAGTCAGGTTGTCATACTGTGGTTTTTGCCCGTACGGCGCTGGAAATAAAAAGTTCGGTCGGCGCGGAGGCCCATGATTTGTATTGTTACCTGCGGCACCAAAATCAATTGATGAACAAATTCTCCGGAACCATACTTGATTACCTGAAGCCGGTGGAAGAATGGATGCCACGGCATCCGTTCAAAACACATGCGGAACAGGAGGAACATGCCTCCTGATTGCTCCGAAACGGGTGAACAATAACACTAACGAATTATAGCGAATTCTTTCACCTGGAGCCTGCCCGCTTCTTTCACCCATAAGAGATAAAGCCCCGGCGCGGGGCGTTCCAGTAAGACCTGGTTGCTTACCGCCGCTATATTTTCGGCTCTGCCGTCCCAAACGACTCTGCCGGTAATGTCAGATATCCACCACTCGGCAGCCAGGGTGTGATTTGGCTGATTGCCGGTGTCGGTAGAGGAACGCACTTCGAAAAATCCGTGATTAGGATTTGGAATAATTTTTAAGGAAAATTCATCGCCGGGTTGATCGACATTGGCTGCCTCATATTCGATCCGGATGATCGCTTCATTTGTACAGATGGAAACGGTTTGGTCGAAAGTGGCACAGGCGCGGTTGAGGATAGTTTGGCCGGGCGCGAGAAAGGGTTTGGGTTGTACGGTGAAAATGACATAACCCACAGAATTGGGGCCGGCGCTGGCACTGTCCGGCAAATATATATCATCAAAATACCATCGAATGATATTGCTGCCGTCTCGCACCAATTGGCAGGTATGACTGCAATCTACCATTGAAAAAGTATTGATATCCAAGCGGGGATCCAGTGTATCGCGCAGAATTACCTGGTACACCGTATCGTCTTCCGTATTCTGAAAACGAATGAAATACGTTACCGTGGCGCCTTCTGAAATCGAAGTAGGTGTGAGTATTTCCTCCACAAACACCCGGATGTCATTTTGTGCGACAAGTGCCTGGGCGAAAAAAAGTACCGCCACTGGCAGAACAAATGGACGGAGGCCGTTCATAAAATTCAAATTAATTTGGCAAAAACCGGAAGAGCATTCGATTTTACGAAACCCGAAGGTAGTGAAATTATCTTTGCCCCCACCAACATTAACATCTTATCCATGAACTTGCGATGGCGTTGTGCCCAATTTTTCGAACTGCGCTGGTGGAAAAACTACCTGAACTCCCGCGATAAATCTGAATATCTCCGTTGGAAAAAGACGTATTGGCTTGATTTTCTGAAAAATAGCGGGCTCCGGTTATCGCCGGGGGCCGGGGTGCTGGACGCCGGTTGCGGCCCGGCGGGCATTTTTACGATCCTGCACGATTACAAGGTGGATGCAGTTGACCCTTTGCTTGATCAGTATGCCGGTATGTTGCCACATTTCCAGCCGGCCGACTATCCTTACGTGCGGTTTTTCAGCCAGACGTTGGAGTCGTTTTTTACGGCAAAACGGTGCGATGTGGGTTTTTGGCAAAATGCCATCAATCATGTTGCCAATTTGGAGGGCAGCCTCGACCGGCTTGTGGCGCTGGTTCAGCCCGGGGGCTATTTGTTGCTCTCCGTTGATGCGCATAATTATCACTGGATTAGGTATTTATTCCAACGGCTACCCGCAGATATTCTTCACCCGCATCAGTTTACCTGTGCAGAATATGCAAAAATGCTGACGACTCGCGGGTTGGGGATCGAACGAACGATTTTGATCAAAAAGTCCGGTATATTCAATTATTACCTGTTCGTTGCCCGTGCTGCTCTTCCGGCGAATCCGGCAATCCGTGCTTCTGATTCAGCGTGAGGTTTTCAAAGGTCCATTCCAGCCGGTTTTCAAACGGTTTTTGCCGCACCGCGCAATTGGCCACCGGGCATACCCGGCAGGAGACCGGCGGTACACAGCCGTCGATATGAACGAACATTTCCAGCGATCTGGGAAAATGCGCGCGAATGATACGGTCCAGGTGGTCTACCTCGTCATGGGCCTGGTTCACGTTAAAATACCAGGGAACGGTCAGGTGGCAATCGAGGTGTAAAATAGCACCGTATTTGATAATACGTAGGTTATGCAAATCTATCCAGTTATCCGGTTTGGAGGTATTCAATACCCGGATTACCTCTTGCAACAAATCCATGTCGGCCTCATCCATGATACCAGCTATGGTTTGCCGTATAATTTTAGCCCCTTCCACAATAACTAAAATACCGAACAGGATAGCCACCATACTGTCAATCCAGCTCAGTTGGGTCCACTGGATCAGCACCAAACCGACCACAATCCCCAGGGTGCTCCAGGTATCCGTTTGCAAGTGTTTTCCGCTTGCCTGCAGGGCGACCGAATGATTTTTTTTGCCAATGCGAAGGCAATGCCACCCGAGCACATAGTTGGCAATGGCTGTGATCAGAATGAGCGCGATGCCATAATCCAGATCACGGAGCGCATGCGGGTGCAGCAGGTTGGCAATTGCTTCGTAGATGATGATCAACCCGGCAACCAGGATAAGAATGCCTTCAAAAGAAGCCGATATAAGTTCCACTTTTCCGTGGCCGTACGGATGATTTTCATCGCGCGGGCGGGCGGCGATTTTCAGACTGTATAGTCCTGTAAAACCGGTCACTACATTCACGGTGCTTTCCAGTGCATCGGTAAGAACGGCTACAGACTCCGTGAGAAAATATGCGAGTAATTTGATGCCGAACAGCAGGCAGGAAATGATAACGACCAGCGTTTGTACCCGGATATTGACTAAAGCGGTAGGGTTTGTCATGGTGTTTACTCCCAAAAGGTTTCCTGAATTTTTTCGATGTAGGGTTGTGATGCCAGTTCGTACAGCACGCGCAGGTAATTGGACTGATGAGTAGATCCAATAATAAGCCATTGATCTTTCCTGCAGCCAATACGCCCGGCGGAGCCGGCATTTTTTTGAGCGGTTTTGTCAATTTTTTGAACCTTTTTCCAATACTTTTCATCCATAGGCAGGCAAAATTCGTAGTGTACTGCTACCTTGCCGCCGCTTGGCCCGGCCAGTCCATCAGGATCAATCCGCTTGAAATCAAGGCTGATTTTTTTCCAAACTCCGGGGTCTTCTACCTGACTTTTTCTTTGACAAGCCCCTGAAAGTAAGGAGCAAGTCCATAGCAAAACAACAATTCTAAATGATATTGAGTGGGTATTGCTCATTTTTGAACCGATTTTTTGCAAAAATAGGCATTGGCGCCCGTTCTCTTTTTTTTCCTTTTCAAACGAAATTATATTGATGAAAACACGTCGTCAGTTTCTCCAAAATTCCTTACTCGGCGCCATGGTTGCCGGCTCCGGCGATTTATGGGCCAAAACAGCCGGATTTTTTGAACGTCCAGAAAAGGGTGCCCTCCCGGTAGTGATCGCTACCTGGGACAACCGGGAAGCAACAGCTGCGGCCTGGCAAATTTTATCAAACGGCGGCCGGGCATTGGATGCCGTAGAAGCCGGGGCGCGTATCCCGGAAGCCGATCCGGATGATACCAGTGTCGGTTATGGCGGTTTTCCGGATCGCGACGGCCATGTCACGCTTGATGCCTGCATTATGGATGAATTTGGCAATGCCGGTTCGGTCGGTTTCCTGGAACATATCATGCACCCAATCAGCGTTGCCCGCCGGGTCATGGAAAAAACGCCGCATGTGATGCTTGCCGGAGAAGGCGCCTTGCAATTTGCCCTGAGCGAGGGATTTCAAAAAGAAAATATGCTTACCGAAACGGCCCGAAAAGCCTGGGAGGAGTGGAAGGTAAAATCCGAATATAAACCCGTTATCAACATTGAACGGCATGATACTATTGGAATAGTGGCGATGGATGCCAGGCAACGTATCGCCGGGGCCTGTACGACCAGTGGTATGGCCTTCAAAATGCGCGGAAGGATAGGGGATAGCCCGATTATCGGCGCAGGTATGTTTGCCGACAATGAAGTGGGTGCCGCCGCGGCAACGGGCTTGGGCGAACTCGTGCTGAAAACCCTGGGCAGTTTTTTAATTGTCGAAGAAATGCGCCGCGGTAAACATCCGCAAAAAGCAGCCGAAGAAGTGATCCGCCGGCTGGCCCGCAAATACCCGAAGGATGCTGCTGACAATCAAATTGGGTATGTCGTATTGGATAAAAGAGGCAGGCATGGCGCCTACAGCCTGCACCCGGGTTTCAATTATGCTATTTTTCAACGCGATGAAAACATTGTTAAGGAAGCCGGCAGTTTGTTTTTGAAATAAATGCAGTTTTATATTCCATTTTGTTTGGACGACATACTTTTTACTGTGGTAAACCGACTCTTTAATTTTAAAAATGGTTTTTCCATATATCGATAAGAAACATGGGAGACTAAAATGGTTAACCCCGTCACACCGGTATAGGCAAGTATATAATGTAATACCGTTGGTTCGCCGAGAAAAAGTAGAAAAACCCGGGCAAGGCCGAAAATGATCAATGGGTGTATTACATAGATCCCGTAAGAGATTTTACCCAGAAACTCGAAAATGCCTCTGTCCAGATTGATGATCTTGTTTTTTGATTTGATCTGACCGATAATTAACAATACAGTGGCGATGCTCATAAACTCGTGATTGAGTATATTAGCAATATGAAATTTATTTATCAGGGCCAAAAAGATGGCTGCCCATGCTGCAATCTGAGTTAAAATATGTGTGGAAAATTTGATAAATAATTCATTATTCTGAAAAAATAATAAAGCGCCCATCGCTCCAATCAGCATGCAGTCAAATCTGTTGGTATACATGGTTTCTTCAAAATAAGTTTCAGGGAAGTTCAAATGTGCAATAGTTTTTATTGCAATTAAAACAATAATTAATAGAATAGCGATAGTATTTAATTTTTTTACCCAGGTTTTTACCACCCACGGCCAAAACAGATAAAACTGTTCCTCGACACCTAATGACCAGTAGTGCCCAAGCAGGTCGGATTTTTCCTGCAATATTTTGGGTACATTTGCCGTAAAGAAAATATAGAAGTAATTGGTGTAATTGGGATGATGTATTCCCCAGATGTTTATAAAGAATAGCGCGATAATAAAATATAGATAATATAACGGCCAGATCCGAAGTATTCTTCTGACGTAAAAATTCTTTATATTTATTTCGCCTGCACGATCTTCAACAAGCAGCAGGTAAGTAATTAAAAATCCACTCAGCGCGAAAAATATACTCACTGCGAAATCCGAGAGGTCAATACCTTTTGGATTGCCGTTGGCTAGTGTTCCGATAATATGCGGGTTCAGATTGAATTCCCCCAGGTACACCGTGGTGTGTGAGAGTACTACGGCCAAAGCAGCAATGGCACGTAATCCATTTAACCCCGGGAAAAAAATTGCTCGGTTATCAGGCATGTCGTCTCGCATTTCACAAAAGCAGTTATGATAAAACCGGTGCAAAGAACAGAAATCTCTCGATTACAAGAGCAAATCAAAAACTATTCCAGATATTATGTCTGTCAATTTTAATACCCATCTCAGCGAAAATTTGCCGGAAGCGCTCACACAAACCCAAAGGGCGTTGTTGTACGGCGATACACTTTTTGAAACGCTCCGGGTTTTTGACGGTCAGATACCGCTGCTGGACCGCCATTGGGCCCGGTTGTCGGCTGGATTGTCGGCCCTTGGATTTGACGTGCCGGAGGCGTGGGGCGTCCCGTTTTTTCAGAAAGAAATATCAAAAATTTGCCCGCCCAATGCCCGCGTCCGCCTCAGCGTATGGCGGTCGCCCGGCGGTTTTTATTTGCCGCAAGACGATATGCCGCAATTCCTGATTACGGCACAACCCCTGGCGTCCAATTCGTTTGAATGGCAGGAGCCGGGAATTACCCTGGGCGTATCCGATGACGTACGTTTGCCGATCGATACGTTTTCCAGTTTCAAAACCCTGAATGCTGTCCGGTATGTAGTGGCTGCTCTGGAGGCGAAAAAACGGGCATGGGACGACGCTTTGATCCTGAATTCGCACGACCGGATATGTGAAGCCACTTCCAGCAACGTATTCTGGTGGGAAAAGGATTTGTTGTGTACCGTTCCGCTGTCGGAAGGATGTGTTGCGGGGGTGCAACGGGCTTTGCTACTGGCAGCCGCAGCGGCGGCAGGCTTTGTCATTCAGGAGAAACCCGTTACTTTCGCAGCGCTCCAAAGCGCAGATGAGATTTTTTTGACCAATGCGATTCGCGGCCTTCTGCCGGTATACCTTTTTGCCGGCCGGCCGTTGAAAAATTTCAAATCAAAAACGCTTTTTGAGGAAGTATTTTTGAAAGCTTATGACAGTTTATTGTAGTTTATAAGATTTTATTTATGAAAAAAATTCTGGTGGCGAACCGCGGTGAAATTGCCTTGCGCATTATGCGTACTGCCCGTCGTATGGGTATTCAAACGGTAGCGGTATATTCTGAAGCCGACCGGCAGGCGCCTTTTGTGCGTTTTGCCGATGAGGCGATATGTATAGGCCCTCCGCCCTCCGCGCAGAGTTACCTGCTCGGCGATAAAATTATTGAAGCCGCCCGGACAACCGGCGCCGACGGCATCCATCCCGGTTATGGCTTCCTGAGCGAAAATGCCGCTTTTGCACAAAAAGTAGCCGATGCCGGCCTTACATTTATCGGCCCCAGCCCCCGGAGTATTGAAGTGATGGGTAGCAAACTGGCGGCCAAAGAAGCGGCCAAAAAATTCGATGTGCCGATGGTGCCGGGCATCGGCGAAGCCATCACTGACGTGGTAATGGCCAAAGAAATCGGCCGGCGTGTGGGCTATCCCGTGCTGATCAAAGCCAGCGCCGGCGGCGGCGGCAAGGGCATGCGCGTGGTGGAATACGAAGAAGAACTGCAGGAACAGATGGAACGTGCCATTTCGGAGGCTATTTCCGCCTTTGGCGACGGCGCTGTTTTTATTGAAAAATTCGTTACCTCGCCCCGCCATATCGAAGTGCAGGTTATGGGCGATACGTTTGGCAATATCGTCTACCTGTTCGAGCGGGAGTGTTCCATCCAGCGGCGGCATCAAAAAGTGGTGGAAGAGGCGCCGAGCGCCATTCTGACGCCGGATATGCGCCGGGCAATGGGCGAAGCGGCAGTGAAAGTAGCGAAATCCTGTGATTACATCGGCGCCGGCACAGTGGAGTTTTTAGTGGATGCCGAACGCAATTTTTACTTTCTGGAAATGAATACCCGGCTCCAGGTGGAACATCCGGTGACCGAAATGATCACCGGATTGGACCTGGTTGAACTCCAAATCCGGGTAGCGCGGGGCGAAAAACTGCCTTTTTCCCAGGAAGACCTGCGTATAAATGGCCATGCACTCGAACTCCGGGTGTATGCCGAAGACCCCTTGAATAATTTCCTGCCGAGCGTCGGAACGCTCTCCCGCTACCAACCGCCGCATGGGCCTGGTATCCGGGTGGATGACGGTTATTCGGAAGGCATGGACGTTCCGATCTATTATGATCCGATGCTGGCCAAACTGGTGGTGCATGCCGCTACCCGCACCGAAGCCATTCAACGGATGAAAGAAGCCATTGCACAGTATGAAGTGGAAGGCGTTGCCACGACCTTGCCCTTTGGGCGTTTTGTTTTGGATCATCCGGCTTTTGTTACCGCCGAATTTGACACGAATTTTGTAAAGGAATATTTCACGCCGGAAGATCTGCTGGAAAGCCGCCGCTTGCCCGCACAGGTTGCGGCAATCGCTGCACTTCGTTTTCATCTGGAACGGAAAAGGCAGTTAAAAGTGGCAAATTTGGAAAAAAGTAACTGGAACAGGCGGGCATTATGAGCACGGAATTTTTAAGAACATGAAGCAAATTAAAATCCTTTTGGTGGAAGACGAGCCCAAGGTGGCCGCTTCCATTAAAAACTGGCTGGAGGAGCAACAGTTGCTCGTGGAGATAGCGCCGGACGGAGCGGTCGGACGTCACCTGGCACTGTCGCATGAATATGACCTGGTGCTGTTAGATTTGAATTTGCCTTATGTGGATGGGTATGAGGTTTGCCGAAGCATTCGCGAGCATCATCCGCAGATGCCCATTATTATTCTTACCGCCTTGAGCAGTATTGAAAAAAAACTGGCCGGCTTCGACCTTGGCGCCGATGACTATTTAGTCAAACCATTTGATTTTAGAGAATTATTGGTGCGCATCCGGGCCCAGTTGAAACGAAATGTCCCGGCCACCGGGGAGCCGGACGACGAAGTGTTGCAGGTAGCCGATCTGGAGGTAAATACGGCCTATAAAACCGTCAGCAGGGCCGGACAATTGATAGAATTAACCGCTAAAGAATACGCCTTACTGGAATATTTGGTCCGGCGAAACGGTCGGGTCGCTTCACGAAGTGAGATTTCCGAACATGTTTGGGATGTTAATTTTGATACAGGAACGAATGTCGTGGATGTGTACATCAATTTTTTGCGCCGTAAAATCGACCGCAATTTTGAACCCAAACTAATTCATACGAAACAAGGGATGGGTTACTACCTCAAACTGCTTTAACCAACCGACGATCATGAACATTCGGGCGAGACTTACCCTTCGGTTTTCGGTGATCGTGGCCAGCATTCTGATCCTCTTTTCGTTAGCAGTCTATTTGTTGTCAGACAATTACCGCCGGGAAGAGTTTTACAACCGGCTGGTAAGCCGGGCGATCACGACAGGGCGTCTGATTGTAAAAGTGAACGAGGTGGATATGAACCTGTTGCGGATTATCGATCAGAACTCTATTCATGCATTGTTTGAAGAAAAGGTATTAGTGTTTGATGCTAATAACAAGTTGATTTACAATAGTCTTGACGATTTTCCGATCACTTATACCGCTAAATTGGTCAATGAAATCCGTCAAAAAAAGGAAGTCGAATATACAGATAATGACAGGGAGGTAGTCGGAATTCATTTTACGGAAGCAAACGCCGATCTGGTTATCATTTCTTCTGCTTATGACCGTTACGGGCGCAGTAAGTTAAAAAATCTCGGCCAGGTACTGCTCGCCGGCCTGATTCTCGGCATCGGAATTATTGTCATGTCCGGCCGCATTTTTGCCCAGCAGGCACTGCGCCCCTTAGCCCGGATGAACACAGAAATTGCTACAATTTCGGCAGGAAGCCTGAATCAGCGGGTAGAGGAGGGCGTCAATAACGATGAAATTGCCCAATTGGCGCACAATTTTAACCTGATGCTGGAGCGCTTGGAAGCGGCTTTTGCCATTCAGCAACAGTTCGTCACCAACGCTTCCCACGAACTGCGAAATCCATTGGCCGCCATCAGCAGCCAATTGCAGGCCACTCTGAGCAAACCGCGTACGACGGAGGAATACCAGGAAGTATTAAAATCCATTTTTGATGACACCCATAGCCTGGTAGATCTCACCAACGGTTTGTTAGTATTGGCACAGTCGGGAATAGAAAACCAGCGGAATTATTTTCAACCGGTCCGGGTCGATGAGGTAATTTTTACCGCCCAAATGGAGTTGGCCAAAAATTTTCCCCAATACCATTTTCAAATCGGGTACAGTGTATTCCCGGAGGATGATAATGCGCTGAAAATCTTGGGAATAGAACAGTTGCTCAAAACGGCTTTCCTGAATTTTATGGACAATGCGTGCAAATTCTCTCCCGATCATTCGGTTCAGGTAACCGTGTCCTTCCCCGGACCGGCAACGATTGAGATTTGTATTGGCGATCGCGGCCCTGGGATTCCCTCCGGTGCGCAAAACAAAATATTCGACCCCTTTTTCCGGGCCTCCGAAATGCCCGCTTCCATAAAAGGGTATGGCATCGGGCTGTCCTTGTGTCACCGGATCGTGCAATTGCACGGCGGTACTATCCGGCTGGATTCCGCCCCTGGAAAAGGTAGTTTGTTTTTTGTCTCTTTTCCAAATTGTGCCTGACGGGTCACCGCTTTAATTATCTTTTAATGGCAGTTTAATGGCGGTTTGTATGGATCGCTACCACCTTTGCTTTGTCCGTTCCCACCAGGAATGGTATCTCTATAAATGCAAATGTGCTTAAAATAACGGAACACGGATGTTGGACCCAGTTAGTGGGTCCGTGTATGTAGCAGGGGAGTGCGAATAAAGATTCGCTACTCCCCTTGTTTATCTTTTCTCCTCCAATTGGCTGTTGAATTACTGCTATCTTCGCGCAAAACCACTTCCTGTGATGTTGGAGCACTCGCCGCTGGTATTGAATGACGATTTTCGCTACGTACTTGATACGCTGGAGAAGGACGGTAAAAGTATGTTTGTTACCGGGCGGGCGGGCACCGGGAAAAGTACCTTATTGCAGTTGTTTCGCCGCACTACCCGAAAAAAAACAGCCGTTCTGGCGCCCACCGGCGTGGCAGCCCTGAATGTGCAGGGCCAAACGATTCACTCCTTTTTTGGTTTCCCGCCGCGTATCGTCACCCCACAGGAGGCGTCGCGAAAAGTGTCGCGCAAAGACCTGAAACGCCTTTATCAAAACCTCGAGGTTTTGATCATTGATGAAATCTCTATGGTTCGCGCCGATATTCTGGATGGTATTAACCGCTTTCTTCAAATCAACCGGGAAAATATCAGTCCGTTTGGCGGTGTACAGGTCGTGTTTTTTGGCGACCCCTTTCAGTTGCCTCCGGTTGTTACCAACGATCCGGTAGAAGTCGGCTATTTTCGCGATTATTACGAAACCCCCTATTTTTTTTCCGCAAAAGTATTTGAGGAACCGGATTTTAACCTTGAAATGCTTGAACTGCGCAAGGTGTACCGGCAGGAATCGCGCCATTTCCTTCGCTTGCTGGAAGCCATTCGGATCAATAATCTCGATCATGATGATCTGCAAGACCTGAATGTACGTTGGACACCCGATTTTGAAACGCCGGAAGGTTATATCACCCTCAGTGCGCGCAATGCGACTGCGGACAAGATCAACAGAACTGCGCTTGAACGCCTGCCCGGCAGGGAAATGACTTTTCTGGCCGAGGTTAAAGGTCAGTTTGATCCGGGGAATTTTCCGACGGAGGCGCTGCTGCGGTTGCGCGAAGGCGCCCAGGTGATGTTTGTGAAAAATGATCTGGAAAAACAATTCGTGAACGGCACCATTGGAAAAGTTATCCAATTGGGTTCTGAAAAGATAACCGTATTGGTAGAAGAAGAAAACGGGAAAAAAAGGAAGATCGACGTTGCGCCCGCCGAATGGGAAATTATCCGGTACAAGTCGGAGCCCAGCGGCGAAATAGGTACGGAAACGGTCGGCTCGTTCCGGCAATACCCACTGAAACTTGCCTGGGCCATCACGATTCACAAAAGCCAGGGTAAAACATTCGACCGGATACTGGTCGATCTTGGCAGCGGGGCATTCGAACATGGACAACTCTATGTTGCCCTCAGCCGCTGCCGTACCCTGGAGGGTATTGTGCTGCGCCAGCCCATCCGCCAACAGGATGTCATCACAGATGAGCAGGTCGTAGAATTTTTTTCCCGGCATTTCCGGTGACGCTTGTACCAAACTTTCGTATAAACGTTCCCGTTTTAAAACGCTTGTTTTATGGGCAGTTCCCCCCTGATTCGGGAGAATAGCTTATTTTTGCACCATTAATTTTTTCATCAAAACTCAAACACCATACTACTATGGCAGTAAAAGAAAAGTACCAAAGCGTGCTCACCCTCGGCGAAAACCTGAACGTTCAAAACGGCAAAGTTGAAGAAGCCGACGGCGTTCTCCGCGTATGGGGCACTGTGCAAACACAACACGAAAAAGACCAAATTTGGGACGCCATTAAAGAAATCGGCGGTTCAAATCCTTCGGATATTGCTGCTGACATCCAGGTGTCTAACCCCGGCGTTTATGCCATACACACGGTAGAAAAAGGAGAAAGCCTGAGCAAAATCGCCAAGCACTATTACAAGGATATGATGAAGTATAAGGCCATCTTCGAAGCAAACCGCGATATCCTCAATGACCCGGATGTCATTCATCCCGGACAAGTGTTGACTATCCCGAATGTTTAATAACTGAAGGATTAGAAGGTTTTTTGGTTAGAAGGTTTCCGGTTACTGCAACCGGAAACCTTCTACATTTTTAACCTTTGGCTTCCTGGTACAAGGCCTGTGTTTCGGCAGATGGGCGCATATCTAATTCTTCCTGAAGTACACGTTCACATTCCAAAAACTGCCGCACGGCTTTTTCTTTTTTACCCAGGGCCAGGTAACACACCATAATTCCACGGTGAACCGATTCGAGGCACCCATCGATGGATAACATTTGTCGATACGATTCGATTGCGGCATCGAAGTTTCCCGTTTGTTGCTGATTGGCGCTGATATAGCCCAGGGCGTGAAGATGTTTTTCGATAAATTCTTCTCTTAGGCGTATCGTCCATTCCTCCTGCCCGAATTCGTCCAGAAAACCGTAGCCCATTTGAACCACTGCCAGATACCGGCTTATAGCCTCCGGTACTTTACCGTGTCTTTCAGCGGTTTTCCCCAGATGATAGCTATGTAAAAATTCGTCTAAGTCGCTGTAAATGTTAAGGTTCGGATTGATAAAAAAGGAGTCGTTGCGGTAACAAATCGTCTCCTCTTTTATATATGCACTTAAATGCCGGCGCAGGCTGTGCATGCTCACGTTCAAATTGTTTTTAGCACAATCCGGGTCATGATCCGGCCAGAAATATTGCAAAATACGGTCGCGTGGAACCTGGGTTTTGGTATGATACAGCAAATACGCGAGCAGCGACCGCTGCCGCGCACCGCCTGGCAAATCCAGCAGACTTCCATGTTGGTTGAGGCGAAGTGTTCCCAGAAATTGAACATGAAGGTCGGCTTCACGGGTATGGGATAACAACGGAGCCGGGAGGTTATGCTCCGGTATCTGCTCCTCCACGGTGTTATCCGGCATTTTTTCGGGCTGCAGATGGGTGGAAACCAACGATGCCAGTTTCTCCTGGCTGAATGGGGCCAGCAGACAATCCGTTATGCCATACCGGTATGCCTCTACCAGGTAAACAATGGATGGATTGACCGACGCCATGATCACCGGCACGGAGCGATAGGCGCGTCGCAGGGTCCGGATCCGTTCGAGGTTTTCTTCCGATTCGGAAGCAGAATTAAATACGATCAGGTGAAATGGCGCCAGGAATTGCAGGCAATCTGCCGGATAGGTATCCGGAATGGGCATTACTTCAATGTGACGGGAGGATAGTGCAGTGAATTGTTCTGCCGGCACACTGGTATTGCCGAAAACGACAATTTTAGGGGGGATCATGGTAGTTGGGTGGTTGGTAAATTGGATATTTATTAAAAAACAACGCGACAAAATTAACCCATTTTATTATATGATATGAATTTATTTGGTTAATTAATTTAAAGCAGTGCTAAAAAACTGCGATATTTAACCCATGCAAATCAATTTTCGGTTAAACGATGAATCATCGCGTCACCAGTGCGTTGTGCGCCATGATGGAGATTGGGCCGTTTTTACCTGTCCGCATTGTGAAGGGTATGAACGCCGGCTAAATTTACGCAATGGAAAAATGACCTCCCGGCCCGGCGAGGACCCATTCATTTTACATGAGGGCGTCTTTGTGCCGCCAGGATTGGACACGGAAGCACACGGAGGATATTCGCTGCCTAATTAGTGGGTCGTCCTCCACACTACTGGACATTATTAATTTTAACACATAGGCACATAGATCACATAGATTTTAAACCTTTGATAATCAAAAAACTATGTGTCCTATGTGCCTATGTGTTAAAAAATGTCCAGTAGTGTGGTCGTCCTCTCCGGTTTTGCAGCTTATAGAGCGTGCTTTCCTGCACGGACCTTACCGGCATTGCCATTTATCTCAGAAAAACAAAAACGGGCGGCTCCCGGCTACATGCCTGGAGTCGCCCGCTATTACCTGATTTCCTGCTTAGAAATCTTCCAGGACCTGGATGTAGCCCAATTCTACGAAGGCGCCGGTCGGGATGCTGAGCGCGGGCGATGTTTGCCGCAGGCTCAGGGTAAACACGACTTTGTACAACCCGGCGGGAAGGTTCGGCGGTGTGGCGATCAACGTGGAGTAGTTGTTCGTGAATACCGGGATGTGGTTCACGATTGCGGTCACTTCACCCGGAACCGCTTCGAGTGGTCCCATGCACTCCAGAAAGATTTTGCACACGTACTGATGGTTGTTCATGAGCATGCACGTCCATCCGGTAGCGGTCCAGTCAACTTTGATGTTGATCTGCTGGTCGCGGGTGATGATCTGATTGGTTGGGCCGGCGGGTTCTGTGAAAAGCGGGGTAACATCCGCAGTTTCCGTGAAAAAATTAGCGCTTCCTCTCAGGCTAAACGGAGGGCTGCTGATGACCTGAACATTTGAAAATGCTGGCATGATGTGGATGGTTTCAACAAGGTCGGCCGGACCAGGATTCAGCAACTAACCCGGCTTTTCTTGTGGGTTTATGATAGGTTGATTTTTAGGGACCAAAACATGGAGGGTATTGGCCGTGCTGAATCATGCCACAAGTATGCAGGGGCAGGTCTTAATTTTAGATAAACAACGGGTAAGGAATGAATAAAAATTGACTTAATTCTCGCTTAATCCTTTAAAAAGACGCGTTATCAAGCGTTTTTGCCTTTCTTTTATCTATTTCTTTCAGAATTCGGTGCGCCAACCGCAGCGCTTCGTAGCCGTCATTCAGCGAAACAGGTGGCGTCGTATCCTGTAAAATACTTTCGGCAAAAGTCTCCAGCTCCTGTTGTATCGCATTCACCGGAACGGTTTCCGGCATTTGCAGGTGCAGCCATTTTTTGCCGGCAGCCGGCGTATCAAATTCCATTAGTTGATCTTCGGGCGGCAGATTCACTGCATCGCGGTCGAACAGCCGCACGATTTGAGCATTTTTTTCCAGAAAATCCAGGCTGATATAGGCATCGCGTTGGAAGAGCCGCATTTTTCGCATCTGCTTGAGGGAAATACGGCTGGCCGTCAGGTTGGCAACACAGCCATTGGCAAATTCCACGCGGGCATTAGCGATGTCCGGCGTGTTGCTCAGCACGGCTACCCCGCTTGCGCTGACGCGCTGGACCGGCGATTGCACCAGGTGTAAAACCAGGTCCAGGTCGTGAATCATCAAATCAAGAATGACCGACACTTCCGTGCCCCGGGGCTGAAAAGCGGCTAAGCGATGACTTTCGATAAACATCGGCTGCAACATCATGTCGCGCAGTGCCAGATAAGCCGGATTGAAGCGCTCCACATGTCCCACTTGTACCTTCACCTGGTGGAGGTCGGCCAGCCGTAGCAGTTCCCTTCCCTGATGAAGCGTTTGTGTAACCGGCTTTTCGATAAATACGTGTTTGCCGGCCCGGATGGCTTTGGCTGCCAGGGCGTAATGACTCGGCGTTGGCGTGACGATATCAACGGCGTCTACCGCGTTTAATAATTCGTCTACAGTTTGAAAACGCCTGGCGGAATACTGCGCTATAGCCGATGCCGCATTGCGCTCTTCGGGCTCATAAAAACCAGCGAGTTCCCATTGTTCCGTTGCCAGGATACATTTCAGGTGGATTTTGCCGAGATGGCCGGCCCCCAGCAGACCGATTTTGAGTTTTTTCATGATTAAGCACGGAATTTATCTGAAATACATCAATACGGCGCCAAAGGCCGTGATGAGTACAATCAGAACAGTGGCCATCTTGATGGAGTAGCGTATATGGCGGATAAATGATTCAATCTCGCCGCGAAATTGCGGATACCGGGACAACACCTCTTCTTCCAACTTTTGCCGGTCAAAAAGATGCGCCGCGCCGAATTGTACCCGGTTGCGCACCAATACGCCGTATACTTTCAGCACTTTTGCCCGAAAATACAGATTGACGAATAGCATGGCCACGAACAGGCCGATAATGATGGAAACAAGTAGCACGTACATGCGGCAAAGATAGGCGCTACTTGCGTTTCCGTTTTTTGTAATTTTCCAACACGAATGAACCCAGGCCCTGAAGCGAAGAGTAAAAGGCTTTGCCGTCGTTGGCCTGGGTAAAGTTCTCTACAAAACGAACCAAATACGGATCGTGCGCAATCATAAAAGTAGTGATGGGCACGTCTAATTTTCGGCAACGCAGGGCTAAATTGAGACAACGGTTGATGATCTTCCGATCCAGTCCGAAAGAATTTTTGTAGTAGTTTTTACCTATTTTAATGCAGGTAGGCTTGCCGTCGGTGATCATGAAAATTTGTTTGTTGGGATTCCGCCGGCGCTTCAGGATGTCCATGGCCAGCTCCAGTCCGGCTACTGTATTGGTATGGTAGGGGCCAACCTGAAGGTATGGAATGTCTTTCAGCTCGATCGTCCAGGCATCGTCTCCAAACACGATAATGTCGAGGGTGTCCTTTGGATAACGGGTCTGTATAAATTCAGCCAGCGCCATGGCCACTTTTTTAGCCGGGGTGATGCGGTCCTCGCCATACAGGATCATGGAGTGTGAAATGTCGATCATCAACACGGACGACATTTGGCTTTGGTAATAGGATTCGTGGATTTCCAGGTCATCCTGGGTGAGTTGGAAATCGTCGATGCCGTGGTTTATATAGGCGTTGCGCAGGGAGTTGGTGACGGCGAGATTGTCGAGGCTGTCGCCAAATTCATACGGTTTGACGTCGGAAGTAAACTCATCGCCGCGACCGATAAATCCAGTGTTATGTTTGCCGCTTTTAGCTTTTTTCAGGTCGCCGAAAATATCGTCGAGGCTTTTTTGCCGCAGGCTGATTTCCATTTTGGCGGTAAGCCCCACATTGCCTTGTCCGTCGCCATCGCGGCGGAGATAACCGCGTTCTTCCAGTTCGCGGATAAAATCGCCGATGCCGTAATCGGGTGTGCTGAGTTTGTACTCTTTGTCCAATTCCGTCAACCAGGACAGGGCTTCGCCTACGTCGCCCGAGGTGTACAGCAGCAACTCCTGAAATATTTTAAAAAGCCGGTCAAAGGTGGATTGGTTGGGGTCGGGTTTGTATTCGGAAAATCGAAAGCCAAGCATGTGCAGCGCGTTGTTCGTTGAATGGTGCGGGGGAATAACGACAAAAATAAAGTAACAATGGCCAACGAACAATTGGCGTAGGGGAAAGGTTCAGAGGTGGCACAGCCAGCATGGCCAGGATTCAGCATCGCCGGCTCAAAATCGCCAAACAATTACATGCCAAATCTCGCCTGTTGTTTCATCCGGCCTGGTTCATGCGCTGCAAAACTGCCGGATCGTGTCGCACGGTGAGAAATTCCTGAGAAGCGATCACCTCGGGCGACAGGACGGCAGACAGGTTTTGCGCCTGTAAATCGAGAATTTGCTGAATCTCTTTATCATTAGAGACTTGTCCATAAACGATGGCTGGGTTCATGATCTCTCCTGTATTGTTGTGATCATACTAATTTCTATAGTGCGATTTGCAAGTAAAACTACCTTCTTTGCAGTAAACAAAAAAACAATATCTACAATCACAATATCCTTTATTATGCCACTGATCACACCACTTCCTCCGGATCATGATACCGAAGTTGCCGAACTGGCTCAATTTTTCAACGAAACGTTGGGGTTTTGCCCTAACAGCGTGTTGACCATGCAACGCCGCCCGGCCATTGCCAAGGCGTTTATTCAACTAAACAAGGCAGTGATGGAAAATAACGGCCGCGTGACCAGCGACCTGAAACGGTTGATCGGCTACCTGGCCAGCCTGACGGCCGGCTGTCAGTATTGCCAGGCGCATACCATTCGCGCTGCCGAACGTTACGGGGCCAGTACGGATAAACTGGATCATATCTGGGACTATCGCTCGCATCCGGCATTCAGCGAGGCGGAACGCGCTGCGCTGAATTTTGCCGTGGCCGCCTCTGCCGTGCCCAATAGTGTGGATGAGGTCATCTCTGAAAATCTGCACCGTCACTGGGATGAAGGTGAAATTGTGGAAATTCTCGGTGTCATCGCCTTATTCGGCTACCTCAACCGCTGGAATGATAGTATGGGTACTTCACTGGAAACACCCGCGTTTGGCAGCGGCCGGCAATATCTGGGCGAACATGGCTGGACGGGGGGGAAGCATGTGGTTTAATAATGTCATTAGTCGTCATTGCGTCATTAGGTCATTGCAATGACGACTAATGACGCAATGACGACCAATGACGCAATTAACCTAACTCACCAATATCCAGTTCCCTCCCGTATCAATTTTCCCCGCTGCGGGGAAAACGGTTTTGAATTTATCCTCAAAAAAACGCTGGGTGGCGATAATGTTTCGAGGGGTGTTGTGGAGGCGGTTGTATAAAATGATACCCTTGGGTTTCAGGTGCTCGGCGCAGATTTCGAGAAAATCGACGGATTCAAACTGATCGGGCGTGCGGTCGTCTTCAAAAATATCGACCACGATCATATCGAATTGTTCCTCCGTTACTTCGAGGAAAATGCCGGCATCGGCAGTTACAATATTCACCGGACTATTCAGGCGCGATAAAGTGTATTTGGCGGCCAGTGCGGCTACCGTTTCATCCCATTCTACGGCGGTGTATTCGTAAGACTGCTCGTAAATTTTTTCCAGAATATAGGGTACGCTGCCCAGACCGAGCCCCAAAATCAATACGTCCTGAAAGCCGCGTTCTTCAATATCGAGCGTGCCGAAGGCAATGGTGAAGTTGTGATAGAGGTCATCCCACGAATAAATCGCATTGCCACTCAACAGCTGCAACCGCCCCCGGTCGAGCATTACCGTGAGTTCAGGATTCTGTTCGGAGGCGGCCGTTTCCAGCGTGAGGGGCACGACATGCGAGACCCATTTTTTCCACAAGGGGATATGCATCAGTTGTTTTTCTTCTTCTTGAGCGGGTTCCACTCTTCCAGTTTCTTTTTCACCTCTTCGGTATTTTTATCCTGTTTCAGGATTTCTTCAGCCTTTTTACCGGCTTCGTCGCCTACTTTTTTCGATACTTCTTCCCCCAGCACCTTCCCGGCTTCCTGTACGGCCTTGTCTTTAGCTTCTTCCACTTTTTTGGAAGCCACATTTTTCAGCGAGTCGGCAGCCTTCTCTGCGGTGGAGATCGCTTTCTCTTTCGCTTTTTCAAGTTCTTTACTGGCTACATTGCGGATGGAGTCCTGTGCTTGATCAAGGGCCGCTTTGCCGGCGGTTTTGGCTTCCTCCTCGATGGTCTTTTCGCCGTCGCTCGGTAAAATTTTTACCCCCACCTTCGGATTCGCCATGCTGCCGGTCAGGTCGAAACGTACATTGATAAATTCACCCTGCGCTACGTTAACGCCAAATTTGGAGGCCTCGCCGGACAACCATTTCAGGCCGCTATTGGCGGCGCTGCCGACGGCATTTTTTTCCAGCGCTTTACGCGGTACTTTAGTCAGTACCTGGTAATTCATCTCATTGGTCAGGCTATGTGAACCGCCAATTTGCATCGCCACATCGCGCATTTGGGTATTAAAGGGTTTTACGATCAGGGTGCCATTTTTGATCTCAAACCAGTTTTTTGTATTTTTCAACTCCAATTTGCTCAGATAGCTCACGTTCAATTTTGAACTGATCTCCGACAGCGGTTTGAAATTATTGACAATGGCATTAATCGTTTCCAGAAAACCTGCCGCCGAAACGGTATTCAGATCGGGCGTCATATCCTTGCCCAGCAGACCGCTCATGGAAAGCGTGGTGTTGAACTTGCCTTCGATGAGTTGCATGATGGGGGCTATGGCTTTCACCGTGGCAAAATTTTGGAACGCGTCGCGGAAACCCATGTTTTGTAGCGCCAGGTCAACATCAAAAGCCGGTTTTGCCGGGTCTTGCGTGTTGTATTCGCCGGCTATGGCGATTTGTCCGCCCAAAACATTGGCGGTAAAATCTTTCAGTTTGGCAGCGCCGTTTTTAACCACCACTTGCCCATCCAGATTTTGCAGGTCCAGGTTGGTGTAGCGCACCTTGGCAAAGTCGGCGTTTATCGCCATATCTATATTTTCCGGAACCAACATCACCGATTCTGCCGGGGCAGTTGTGCTGCTGCTGGTTTCTTCCGTCATAAATGGATTGAGATCGAAAAAGCCGGATTGTAAATTAACCACTCCCGACACGGTCCGGTTGTCGAACAGGTAGTCCCAGGCATTCAGAATACGGCCGTTTCCGCGCAAGTCGCTTTCGCCGATTTTCATACCAAAATTATCGATCGTCATTTTGTTCGGGGTAAAATTTCCTTTCAGACTCATGTCGGAAATCTTGTAATCCTCGTAAACCAGTTTACCGATCTCCCCGTCTACCGTAAAATCCCACTGGTCGAACACCTTTTCGGTAGCCGCCGCGCTGGCGGTGGGTACTTTGCCAGGAGGCGCTGTTTCGTCGGCCGGCTCTTCCATCCACTCATTCGCATCAAAAAAGGAAGAGCGCATCGTCAGGTTGCCGCGCATGGTTTTGTTGGTGGAGAAATAAGCCAGGATGTTGTCGATTTTCCCTGATGCGCGGATATCGCTTTTGCCCAGGCGCGCGTCAAAAGTCTGAATATCAACTTTTTGAGGAGAAAGGCTGGTAATCAGGGAGTTGATCTTCACAGCAGGCATGTCGGCGGCCTTGTAAGTCAGGTTTTGGATATTGAAGTTGCCGGCCATTTGTACCTGATCATATTGCTGTGCATCAATTTGGCGCATCGACGCTTTAGCGGTTACATTGGCTTTGATTATGCCGTTGAGTTCTTTTACTCCCTCCATCGGAAAGGCTTTGGAGAGTTCGCCCATGTTGAGCGTGCCGGTAATTTTAGTATCTACCGTTGGGTTGGTTTCCGGCGTTTTCAGGTGAAAGTAGCCCTCCAGCGGATTGGAGCCGATTTTCAGCGCGAATTTTGGAATATTGACGGTCATCGCATTCAGGGTGCTGGACGGGCTGTTGACCGAAGCATCCACATTGATACCGCTGATACCCAGCGGCAGACTGGGATATTTGACATTGCCGTTTGCTACTTTCATGTCAATTTTAAAAGCCGGATAGGTCGTTTCGTTGTATTTGCCTTTTACCATGCCGGCAAACTGCACGGTGCCGTCTGCTTTCACCCCATCGAAATCCTGGGTATAGGCGCCTGGAATAATGGAAAGCAGGCTTTTAAAGGTATTCTGCGGGGTTCCGAATTTCAGGTCCATCAGGTAATCCGTCTCATTGGGCATTTGAAACCAGCCGTCGAGCATCACTTGCAGGGCATTTACCTGCATATCATTGTCGATGAAGGTAAATTTCATCTTATCCATGTCGACATTTAGGGTTGCGTTCCAGTCGGCCCGGGCGTTGCGCAGGTACTGCATGCCTTCGTAATTGACAGAAAGTTTTTGCACCGCCGTTTTTGTAACCAAATCGTAGATATCGGCTGTAAATTCGCCGGAACCCTCGTGGTTTAGGCCCTCCAATTCAGCGCGCATATTGAGCGAACGGTCATCGTACAAAATTTTTCCGTCCGTAATGGCATAACGTTCCAGTTTGGTTGTGCCGCCTCCGGAGGCTGTTTCGGCCGCTGGTTCGGGCTTTGTAATGTCGTAGTTGGCGCTACCGTCTTGTAAAATATAAACCCGGATATCCGGTTTCCTTAGATACAAACCCTTAATGGTAATTTCATCCCCGAAAAGAGCCGACCAAAGGTCAATCGCCACGTCCAGTTGTTCGCATTGCATGAGTTTAACGCCGTCGAACTGGCCGGTGCCGGTTACCTCGAGGTCCTGCAGGCCGATGGCGAGTTCTGGAAAATGCCGGAAAACAGATAGGCTGACGTCTTTAAAGTCGATTTTAGCGGTCAGACTTTCATTTGCGGCACTTTTTACCTGGGCAATAATTTCATCTTTAAATAAATAAGGCAGTGCAATTAATGCCCCAAGGAGCAATACGATAACGATGGCGATGCCAAATAGAATCTTTTTCATGGTACGTTGGTATATAATCCGCAAAAATAACGAATCAAATGACCCGTTTTCGGTGCGAAGTAATTTTATTGTTAAACGGCTGCAAAGATGCGCCGTAGTTTCCGTTTACATAAACGGATGATTCCTACTTTTGGCGCATGAATTATCGTGTACATTTTTTAGACGAGCAAAAAACGTTCGACGAAGTGATGGGCGAACTGCTCAGTGCCCACTGGATCGGCTTCGACACCGAATTCGTTGGAGAGAAAACCTACATCCCGGTGTTGTGCCTGATACAGGTAGTCGCCGAGCAGAATATCTACCTGGTTGACCCCTTGCGGATTAAGGACTTGCAGCGTTTTCTGGATCTGATTTCCAAGCCGGAAATTTTAAAAATCACGCATGCCGGCGACAACGATTACCGATTGTTGAACACTTTGTACGGAACGGTACCGAAAAACACGTTTGATACACAAATCGCGGCAGGATTCGTCGGCTACAACTATCCCGCCGGTTTTGGCAAAATCGTGGAACGCGAATTGAGTGTTACTTTAGCCAAAAGTCACACTGTGGCGGATTGGGAGACGCGCCCGCTGGATCCCAAGGCGTTGGATTATGCGGTGGAGGATGTCAAATACCTGCCGGCCCTGCACCATAAGTTGACCCACAAACTCCGGCGTTTGCAACGCGAGCCCTGGGCAAGGGAGGAAAACCGGAAGTGGGAATCCGCACAGTTTTACCACGTCGACCCCTTTAAAGAGGCGCTGGCAAACGATTATATTCACCAATTGGACTTTCGCGAAAAAGTTTTTTTGATGCGGATTTATCAATGGCGTCGCCAAAAGGCGTTGGAATACAATATTCCAAAGGAAACCGTTTTGCAAAACCGGCATATCAGTACGGTGCTACGGGCCACCAAAGGCGGGCCGAATGCCTTCCGCTCCAACCGCACCATGCCGGAAGGCGTATGGCGGAAATACCTGCCGGAGTGGCAAACGATTTGGGAGACCAAAGCAAGCGATGCGGAACGCGCCTGGCTGAATGCCCTGCCGGCGCCGGCGCCCGATGATCCCGAACATGAATGGTCTATGGAGTTGTTATACCATTTTGTGAAACTACAATGTATGGAAAATGAAATCAGCGCAGCATTGCTGTTACCCAAAGGTGATTTTAATAAACTAAAAGCCGGGACCGTCGATCCTGATGATTCCTTACTGGACGGATGGCGCGCGGAATTGTTAGGCAAAAATCTCGTACAATGGCTACAGGAGCGCAATGCGGTAAAAGTAGTCTGGGAAGGCAAGGACTGTATTTTGCGCATGGATGATTCTATTTAGGATTAAAGTCATGTCATGTTGCTGGAAATTAAAGACTTAAATATTTATTTCAATTCCGGTGACACCGCCGTTCACGCGGTCAAAAACCTGTCGCTGAACGTTTCGTCCGGTGAAACACTGGGTGTGGTCGGGGAATCCGGCTCGGGAAAGTCGGTTACCGCCCTATCCATTATGCGGTTATTGTCTTCGGCAAATGTCGGCGGTGAAATAATTTATACGCCTGCTGTTTCTGCCGCCCCCAACCAAGGTATCCAATCACGCCCCACTACCGCCATCGACTTGTTGCAGTTGCCGGCATCCCGCCTGCAACATATCCGCGGGCGTGAAATAGCGATGATTTTTCAAGAGCCCATGACTTCGCTCAACCCCGTAATTCGTTGCGGGCATCAGGTGGTAGAGGCTATTCAGCTGCACCGGAAACTTTCCCACCCGGAGGCCGTTGCGGAAACGATGGTGTTGTTTGAGCGCGTGCAATTACCCGAGCCGAAACGGATGTTTAATGCTTATCCGCACGAACTCAGCGGCGGGCAAAAACAGCGCATCATGATCGCTATGGCCATGTCGGGCCGACCTGCGCTACTTCTTGCAGATGAACCGACTACGGCGCTCGATGTGACGGTACAAAAGTCTGTTATAAACCTGATGCGCGAGTGGCGCGACGAGGCTGGATTGAGTATGTTATTCATCAGCCACGATTTGGGCGTTATCTCTGAAATTGCCGATAGGGTAGTAGTGATGCAGGCGGGCGAAATTGTGGAAACGGGGCCGGTTGATCAAATCATAAACCGGCCGCAGCACCCCTACACCCAGGGTCTGGTCGCGTGCCGGCCATCCCTCCGGCGGAAACTACATCGCCTGCCGACTATTTCCGATTTTCTGGACAACAAACACTTTGTGCCTCGGGTAGTCCGGGATGAAGAAACCTCGAAACGACGTTCGACGCTATACCAAAAAACACCGTTGCTGGAAGTGAAAAACGGCGCCGTTCGTTATCCCGGCCGAAAAAACTGGCTTGGCCGCCCGGTAGACTGGGTTACGGCTGTTGATGATTTGAGTTTTAACATATTTCCCGGAGAAATTTTCGGCCTGGCAGGCGAATCGGGTTGTGGCAAAACAACCTTAGGACGTACAATAAGCCGGTTTGTCCCGCTGCATGGGGGCACAATTAAATACCGCGGCCTTGACATAAGTAGTCTTTCAGAACAGGAATTCAGGCCCCTGCGCCGGGAAATTCAAATGGTTTTCCAGGACCCTTATGCTTCACTCAATCCACGTATGACCATCGGGCAGGCCCTGCAGGAGCCCATGGAAGCGCACCATTTGTATGCGAACAACCGGCAACGCCGGGAAAAAGTGATTGAATTATTGGAAACGGTGGGTTTGGAATCGGATCATGCCAGCCGGTACCCGCGCGAATTTTCCGGTGGACAGCGACAACGGATATGCCTCGCCCGCGCGCTGGCCTTGCAACCCAAACTGTTGATTTGTGACGAGATTGTTTCTGCACTCGATGTGTCGGTACAGGCCACCGTACTCAACCTGCTCTTCGATCTGCAAGAGCGTTTCGGCCTGACTTACCTGTTTATTTCGCACGATCTGAGCGTGATTAAACAGATGTGCGACAGATTGTTGGTGATGAACCAAGGGAAAATGGAAGAGATCGGGTTTCCGGAAGATTTATTTGAAATGTCTTCGAACGACTACGTGCGGAAATTGATTGGGGCTATTCCAGGGGAGTGAAGGGCTAGGAGTAGGGTTTATATAAAAGTTTAGAGGGTTTAGAAGATTTAGACGTATTAGCCTAAACATTCTAAACCCTCTAAACTTTTATATAAACCCTCTAATCAATTACTTCACTACAACAAATTGCTTCGTCAGCGTGCCTTCTTTGGTAGCGATACGAGCCAGGTAGGTGCCGGCAGCCACTTGCAAAGGATAACGCAGCGTTTCATTGGTCAGACCCTGACGGTCTTCAAAAGTAACAACACGGCCGTTGATATCGGCGATGGTGATCGTCGCATCGGTGGGCTGGTCGAATTGAAGTGCCAGATTCAGGTTGTCGCGCACGGGGTTGGGCATAATTTGCATAACCGATTGCGGGAGCGGTTTTTCGTCCGTTTTTACAACCAGGCTGATGTACATACGCATCACGGATTCAATACCGGCGCCGAAGCCGCCCAGGAACCATGTTTCATTGAAAACAGCGGTGGATACACCCGGCAAATCGACATTTTGGTTAAATGCACTAAAGGTCAGGTTAGTAGGCGCCGAATAAAGGGCTGCCACCATATACCTTGAACCGGCATCTACTTTAATACCTACATTACCGCTGACCAGGTCGTTCATATCCACTTTTTGCAGCGTATAGCTGGTAATGTTATCTGGTGCTTCATAAGTAGCGAGACCTAACCACTCGAAACTGCCTGAAATTAGTTCGGTGTCGTCGAAATTGCTATAATCGGTCAGTACATCGTCGTTAATCTTGAAAAAATACAAGGTGGCTGTCACGTCGGATACCGGGTAGTCGGTGGCGTTGGTCGCGAAAGCGAATTCCACTTGTTTAACTTCATATTTCTCCAAGGCGCCTGCCTGCATGGTATACACCGCGCCTACTGCCCAGTCGCCGCTAATAGTGCCAGGACGGTAGCCGTTCGTCGCGCCGTTATCGTTGGCAAAAAGATTTTGCGTTACGTAAAAATTACCGAGGCCGCGGTCCTGAACCGGCGTAACGCCACCAATTGCATCAGATTTCGTTGTGTACAATATCTGATAGGCGCCAAGCGGAAGTTCGGGTGCATACAAACCCGGAATTTCGATAAAGCTGTCAACTACGCCGGGCGCAAGTTCCGGAATAGTAACGGACGTGGAATACAATTCCGTTCCATCGCTTTTCAGCACTTTAGCCGTTACTTCGATATTGGTACGGGCTTCGGTGCCTGGGTTAGAAAGCGTAGCGCTAAAACCGAAGGTGTCCTTCGCAATTTGCGTAACGGGCGTTTGAACGTGCGACACCGGGAAGAAGTAGGTGGTGATGTCGATGTCGGGTTTTACGAAGCAAATTTCCACCGTTTTACCTGCTGTCAGGGCTGTTGTGATTTGGTTGCCGATGTTGCGGCATACAACGAAAACCGGAATGGTTACAGAAGGTGCCTCCGGGCCTGCACCGGCGGTCGTCGCCACGCAGTCATCGGCAGGATTGGTAGCCGCCTGAATGATCAAAATGCCGACGGCGCCTGCTTTTTGAGCGTTCAGTGCTTTATCGCTCAGGGCACAGACGCCCCGATCAACCACTGCTATGTTGCCGTTCAGCAGACCGTCGGCAATGGAGTCGCACACAATCGGGCTGTTGTTGACATCATTTACTTTTTTACCCGGCGCACAGAATGCGTCGGTAACAGCACCGCCCCATGCCACACCGGCATAGCCGCAAACCCCCTGATAATAGTCAGAGGATACCCCATCAATATTGACCCGGATGATAACTCCGGAATCCGTAGTTTGTGCATTAGTTTGGGAAACAAAAAAGAGCAGAAAAGCTGCCAGGGCCGTACCGGCCAGTTGCATAAAATTTCTTTTCATAACACGTAAGTTTAAATGAATTCATGAATATGTTCGGGGGCAAATATAACTCCTTCATCAAATGAAAAGTCTGATTTTATCAAAACAGTAAAATTTTTACACAACCCGGTATCTTCGGAGCGCCGGATTATTTTTTTTGAGGCATTAACTTTTTATTTAAACCTTCGTGCGGCGTACCAGTCCAAGCACGGATTTTTGTTTCACGCACCATATTTTTAACGAAAACTGAACTGACAACATGGCTTCCCTGACACCCTTACCAGGCACCTTGGGACATCGCCGGGCTGCACATTTATTGCGCCGCGCCAGCTACCGGTATTCCAAAGCCAAAGTAGATCAATTGGCCGCGATGAACGCCGGAGCCGCGGCAGCCTCCCTTTTGGTCTCCAATCCGCTGCAATTGATCCAGCCGGTATATGATCCCAATGCTACTACGCAGGGCGATCCGGTGACCAACGAAAAATGGCTCCTGCCCAACGGGTTACCCCTTCCCAGTGGCGCCGATGATCAAACCTTGCGCCGGTATGTGATGAGTTGGTGGGTAAATGAAGCCTTGCACGACCCGGGTATCGTACACAAAATGGCGTTCTTTTTTCACCAGCACCTGATCGTGGCTGCCAACGCCTTCGGAAATGCCCACTTTTTCGATTATCTGACGCTGTTGCGCTGGGGCGCGATTGGCAATTTTAAAAAGTTGGCGACCAAGATCGTCATGGATAATTGTATGGTCCGCTACCTGAACAACCAGCAAAATACAGTAGTGAATCCCAACGAAAATTTTGCCCGTGAGTATTTCGAATTATTCACCATCGGCAAAGGGCCTCAAATCGGTCCGGGCGATTACACCCACTATACCGAAGACGACATTGTACAGGCGGCTCGCGTATTTACAGGTTTCCGCACGCTCAACCCACAACAGAATCCGGATACCCGGATTTATTCAGACCCGGAAACAGGTATTCCGCGTTGCAACGTACAATATGGCCAGCATGACACAGGACTCAAAGCGTTCAGCGACAAGTTCCAGAAAACAAAAATCGCCGGCGCCACCAGCGCTGCCGATATGTTGCGCGAACTGGACGACTTTGTCGATATGGTCTTTGACCAGCCGCAGGTAGCGCGCAATTTCTGTCGCCGCCTGTACCGCTGGTTTGTCAGTAAAAATATTACTGCCGAAATTGAATCAGACATTATCGAGCCGCTGGCAAATACGTTTATTAGTGGCCAATATGAAATCAAGCCCGTATTGCAACAACTGCTGGAGAGCCAGCATTTTTACGATGCTGACGATTCGGACAACAGCGACGAAATCATCGGCGGCATGATCAAATCCCCGCTCGAATTATTCCTGCAATCGGTTACGTTTTTCAACCTGCCGATTCCGAGCCCGACGGCTAACCCGAGGCTGCATTACCAGCAGTTCTATTCCAACGCCGTCATCAACCGCATCCTGCTGCCGGCCGGCCTGCCGATATTTTTCTCCTCCGATGTGGCGGGTTACCCGGGTTACTACCAGGAACCGGATTACAGCCGGCAATGGTTCAATTCCAGCACCATTATCGCCCGGTACAAACTGCCGCAGATGCTGCTCAGCGGCGTTCAAAGTTATGGCACGAACCCCAACAGTTCGATTTACATAAAATTGAACATCGTGCCCTGGACCCAAAACAGCGGTTTTTTCAGCGACCCCTCCGATCCGTACGCTTTAGTTCAGGATTTGCTGAATTATATGCTGCCGGAACAAATAGACAACGACCGTTTCAATTACTTTTACCTCGACGTTTTTTTAGACAATTTACCGCCGGGCGACTGGACTTACGAATGGCAGAATTACCTGAATACCGGCGACCAGACGGAAGTTAAAATTCCGCTGGAGCGGCTGATCAACGCCATCATGTATTCGCCGGAATATCAAACGTTTTAAAAGGTTTACGTGGGGTTTAAGGGTTTATCCGTCCCCAATTTATTCCTTCTTATGCTATCACTTTACAATCACTCCATGCAATGAAACGTCGTAACTTTCTCAAAATACTGCCCGCCGCGGGCGTCTCTTCCTTTGCCGTAAACGGTTTCGCCTTCCGCCCGTTTGCCAACACTAAAATTGCTAAACTCGTCAGCGATTGTGACGGCCTCCGGGATCGGGCCCTGATTTTGATCCAACTTAAAGGCGGCAACGACGGGCTCAACAACCTGATCCCGATTGCACAATACGACCGGTATGCCGATCTGCGCAAAACCATCCGGATACCGGACACCGGCGCTGGGGCTTACATCGACCTGGATACCACTCTGAAAGACAGCAAACGTGTCGGGCTCCACCCCGCCATGACGGCTGTGAAAGCCATGTATGACAAAGGCTGGGTGAATGTTATTCAAGGGGTCGGTTACCAAAGCCCGAACCAGTCGCACTTTAAAAGCACCGACCTTTGGCTTTCCGGCGGCGACGGCACGCCGGATAACTTCAATATTTCAACCGGCTGGATGGGCCGCTCCATGCAGGCACTGTTCCCGGATGTGGAAGGCGCGCCTACGCCCGACATGCCCGATCCGCTTGGTATGCAGGTGGGCGATTCCAATCCTTCGCTGGGTTTCCATACCGACACCGACCACCAAAACGTGATTAACCTTACGGGGCAAGACCCCGCCGGCTTTTTTTCACTCATCCAAACCATTGGCGGCGCACCCATCCTGAATGTGCCCGATACCGATCACGGCCACGAGCTGGACTTTATCATGGCCGTCGAACAAAGCGTAAACAAATATTCCCAACGGATTACCGACGTTTTCAATGCCGGAAGCAACGCGGGGACCTATCCACAAACAAACCTTGCCAATCAGCTCAAAACAGTGGCCCGGTTGATCCGGGGCGGCTGTAAAACCAAAATTTATCTCTGCCAACTCGGCGGATTTGACACACACAGCGCACAGGTCGATTCCGGTGATACTTCGATGGGCGACCACGCCGCACTGCTCCAACTCCTGTCCGAAGCAGTCAAAGCATTTTTAGACGACCTGGAGGCCATGGGTATCGGCGACCAGGCACTGGCTTGTACTTTTTCCGAGTTCGGCCGTTGCGCCAAAGAAAACGGCTCTTTCGGAACCGACCACGGTACGCTGGCGCCGATGTATATTTTTGGTAAAACAGCCAATCCGGGCGTTTCCGGTACCAATCTCGACCTCGACAATTTAACCAATGACAACCAGGTACAAGGGATTCAACACGACTACCGGCAGGTTTTTGCCACGCTCCTGCAAGACTGGCTAGGCGCCAATAATTGGGTAATGGAACAGACCATGTTTGAAAATTATGCCAAATTGCCGCTGGTCAGTCCTGTATATGCCGCGAATCCGGAATGCTACTATGGCGGATCGGTCACGATCACGGATTCTGCTTTCGAGACACTGAAACAATTGCGGATATTTCCCAATCCGGCCCGGGTTACCACGGAAATCAGCTTCGATACCGCCGAATCGTTTGCCGGACGGCTCACTGTACATAGTATGGGTGGGAAACTGGTATCCAACCGGCAAGTTCAGGTGTTTTCCGGCGAGAATCAGTTCTATTTCGATGTGATGAACATGCCGCCGGGGGCGTATATCGTGCGCCTGGAAAACCTGGTAACGGGACTGGCGCGGGTGGCTAAACTGAGCGTTATCAGATAAAAATCTACCGGGTCAAAGGAGTACTAAAGTAGTTCAAACGATATAATTCATCGAAATTTGCGGTCGCTGGCAAACACATTTTACTCAAAAAGTCGTTTCATTGGCGAATCAACCGTAAATTTCCAGAAATGCTGCGTTTTACACTATTTATTACCCTTATGCTCACGTCCGGAGCCACACTTATGGCTCAGGCCCATGCCGACTTCAACACGGCCATGGAAATCTGTAAAAAACAGTCGTACCGTATTGATAGAACAGGCGGTGAAGGCGCCAACAACCATGAGGCGGATTTCATCGCCTGTTTTATGAATGGGGAAAATTTCGGGCAAGCCGAGGAAAATTCTACCTGGATCAAGTTTAAAATTGAAAAAAGCGGGAGTCTGACTTTCACGATTACGCCGCAAAAAGCTGATGACGATATTGACTTCGTCGTGTACAAATTACCTGAAAATGAAGATTTCAGTCAGGCAAATATCGTGCGCTGCATGGCTGCCGGCGACAGTGGCGCGAATGCCCTGACCAGTTCCTGTATGGGCGAAACCGGGCTTAGGGATGGCGAAAAAGATACCAGTGAAGATGCCGGCTGCTCCGACCCCGGCGACAATACCTGGCTGGCGCCGCTGCGCGTGGTGAGCGGGGAAAAATACGTTATTCTTATCAGCAATGTGTCTTCCCGGGGGCCCGGCTTTAACATTCGTTTCAGCGGTTCTGCCAAACTTCCCTGCGATGAAGACAAACAAATCGCGGAGAAGCCCAAGCCGAAACCGAAGCCGAAACCGCTTGAAGAAACCGCAGCCATAAAAGACCCTGCGGTTCCGCTTACCAATAAACCGGCATCTATTGGTGGCCGGGAGGTTGTGGTGGGTAAAACAATCGCGGTTAAAAACCGGACGATCAAACTGAAGATTTGGGATAGTCAGGTGGAAGACGGCGATATTATCTCCATCTATTTGGGTGATAAAAAGGTGATCGACAACCTTTATTTGCGCTCCAAGCCGCAGGAGTTTGATCTTCAACTACCGGCCGGAAAGGAACACTATCTTACTGTTTACGCCGAAAGTTTTGGCAAATCGGAACCCAACACGGCCCGCGTCCTGATTTTCGACGGCGCGCAGGAACAGGTGATTGACTTAGTGGCGGAACGGAAAAAACAGCAGAGTGTGAAAATAATCACCGAGTAAAGAATCCGGTTATATCAATTCGTGGATATGCGCCTGAATATCGTGCGTCATCTTGGTTAGCGGCAAATCGTTTTCATCGCTGCCAAAAGGCTCCTCAATTTCTTCTGCAATGATTTCCAGACTGGCCAGCACATAAAAAATAAAGGTCACGATCGGAATGACATAATACCCCAGGGTAAAAACAAACCCGAACGGTAGCGTCATAATGTAAAAGAAAATGAATTTTTTGATAAAAGCGCTGTACGAATAGGGGATCGGGGTGTTGCGAATGCGCTCGCAGGCCCCACAGATGTCGGTAAACGATAACAACTCTGCATTTAGAAAAAGCAGATGCTCCCCGGTAATAATTCCTTCTTTCTGCAAGGCATGCGTCTGTTGGTACATCATCAGCGCAATCTGGTTGGGCCGGTGTTTTTCCGAGTCCAAACGCTGCTGCATATCCGGCGGCAATTTATCGAACAAAGCGATCCTGGTTTGTTCGGAGCGCAGGTGATTTTTAAGCGTTTCCGCGTAGGCCGGGATCATTTGCCGGAAAAAAGCCCGGGCAGCGTGTTCCGCCGGCAAGAGTGCTGACAGTTTCATCGCCAGGTTTCGGCTGGTATTCACCAGGGCGCCCCATTGTTTGCGGCCCTCCCACCAACGCTCATAAGCCGTATTGGTGCGAAAAACCAGCAAAAACGAGATAACGAATCCCAACAGCGTGTGTAATACGGTTACATTTCGCACCTGGCTGTTCTCATTCAGGCGCCATACTTCCATTTCCAACCAGGCTATCAGCGCGGCATAAACGCTGATGGCAATAATCGGGAAAAACAAACGCCGCACCGTGTCGGACCGGTGAAAACGGAACAGAAAGGAAATCCACTCTTTCGGGTTGTGACTAATCATTCATTGCGCTTTTCAAATGCGAGGAATAAGCGCAAAAATGAATCAATTATTAGACTTGTTCGACTGGAATATCAAACAACAAAAACAGCCTGCTTATTCCAGGGTGAACAAATGATATCGCTCTACCACCGTGCCGCGGTTATCTCTGGCCCAAAAACGGAACTCGATTTTGTCGCCCGGGAGCAACCCGCCCGCCCAAGGCAGGGCCAGGTTTTTGATGGCCACGGTGCCTGTAAACGTCAGGTTGTTGGTGGACAGGCCTTGATCCGACTGTAACACACCAACAAATTGCCCGTTCGCGGTGTAGGAAAACTCCCATTCCGTGATAAACTGGTCGTCCGGGTCCGGGTCGGTTGTGTTGATGCTGACGTCAAAATCCAGTTCGTCATTCGGGGTGCGGGTACCGGAGTTGTCGCCGTCGAACCAGAAAATATCAAAACGGGCTACATCCAGGGGATACGGATCGCGGTCGCAGCCGGTGGATATGAAGAGGAGGGTGAGAAAAGGCAGCAGCAGTAATTTTTTCATAGCAGTAATTTTTTGCGGCAAACGTAGCGTCTAACAGGATGCTTTTGCAAACGGGCGGGCGGTTTTAGCATGGATTTAACGCCCTACAGAATTTTAACTTTCCATTTAAAGTCAAGAAAGCCGCTCCAAACTTTTACATTTTGACTTTTACATTTTGACTTTTGACTTTCAATACGGGTACCATCCCTTCCAATCTTCCTTTAATTTCTGTTTGACGCGGTCTTCTGCCGGATTGGCCGCAGGGTCGTACAAAATTTTTCCTTTCAAGGTTTCGGGCAGGAAGTCCTGCTGCACAAAATGCCCGGGAAAATCGTGGGCGTATTTGTAGCCCGCGCCGTAGTCGAGTTCTTTCATGAGTTTGGTCGGTGCGTTGCGCAAGTGCAGGGGCACGGGCTGGCCACCGGCGTTTCGAACGGTCTCCAGCGCTTTATCGATCGCCAGATAGGCGGAATTGCTTTTAGGCGAGGTGGCCAGGTAAATGGCACATTCCGACAAGATAATACGCGCCTCCGGCATACCGATCATCCGGATGGCGTCCATGGTGGTGGTGGCTAAAAGCAGGCCGTTGGGGTTGGCCAAACCGATGTCTTCGGCAGCCAGGATCACCAGACGGCGGGCAATAAACTCAATATCTTCCCCGCCGTCGAGCATGCGCGCCAGCCAGTAGACGGTGCCGTTGGGGTCACTGCCGCGGATACTTTTGATAAAAGCCGAGATAATGTCGAAGTGTTGTTCGCCGCCTTTGTCGTACAAGGCGATATTTTGCTGGATGCGTTGCCGCACCAAATCATTGGTGATGCGCAAGGTTTCACCGGGCACGCGGTAGTTGGATACCAGTTCGAGCGCGTTCAACAGGCGGCGGGCATCTCCGCCCGAGTAGAGCAGCAATGCATCGGTTTCCACCAGTTCCAGGTCAATGGATTTCAATCCTTCGTCTTCCTCCAGGGCGCGATGCAGCAGGCCGACGAGTTCATCCTTGCTCAGGTGTTGCAATACATACACCTGACAGCGCGACAACAAGGCCGGGATGACCTCGAACGAGGGGTTTTCGGTCGTCGCGCCGATAAGTGTCACCACCCCTTTTTCCACGGCGCCGAGTAGCGCGTCTTGTTGGCTTTTGGAGAAACGGTGAATTTCATCGATGAACAAAATCGCGCCTTTTGCCTGAAAAAGCGTCGTTTTTTCCGCGTTTTCAATGGCGTCGCGGATGTCTTTTACGCCTGCATTGATCGCCGATAATTGATAAAACGGTTTTTTCAACATCCGCGCGATCAACTGCGCCAGCGTCGTTTTGCCCACGCCTGGCGGGCCCCACAAAATAAACGACGGAATCTTCCCGGCCTCGATGGCCTGACGCAACACGGCGCCTTCGCCCACCAGATGTTGCTGGCCGACGAATTTTTCAAGCGTTAGGGGGCGGAGGCGTTCGGCGAGTGGAGACAAGGGGAGTTATGAGTTATGAGTTATGAGTTATGGCGCGTGCTATTTCACTCAAAAATGTTTTCAATCGCCCGAAGATGCGTTTTTTATGCGGGACTTCTTTCATAACGTGACGGCTGATTTTTTTGCAAAATTAAGGGAAATAAGTGTTTTAGTGCCTCCGTGTTTTGGTGTTTTGGTACTTCAGTGTTTTAGTGCCGATTGCGAATACTAAAACCCCAATTCGCCGGTAGAGGTGGCGGCAGCGAGATTGCCTTGCGCATCGAGCGCCACGCAACCGACGGTACCAAATTTATGGTTCGGTTTTTTGTAGCGGGAATTGATCCTTGGGGTTTGGATTTCTTTTCCTCAGTCAACATTTTCTGCAAAGTTTTCCAACAATATTCTGTAAAAAACCAGTCCCGGCGTAATCTTGCCTGGCAAATCCGCGTCGATCCGCAAAGTCCGCGTCGTCAGCGTTCCCATTGTTATCCCGGCGCCATCCCGCACGGCAAATCCGCGTCGATCCGCCCAATCCGCGTCGTCAGCGTTTCCATTGTTATCACGGCGGGCAGTCACAGTGAGCAATCACGGTGGACATCACAGCGGACTTCGAGCAGCAAGTGCAGGCGAATTAAAAATTCGCCCCACAACACGTACTTTTACCCCCACTTAAACCACCCACACCATGCTGAAACATCTCTTTCCGCTGCTCGCTCTGCTCTTTGCCTCCATACTCCCCGCCCAGGAGCGCATCCGCCTCACCCATTCCTGCTCCTACGACGGCGAAGAAAACGCCACCGAATATTACTCCTTTGCGCCCAGCACCGAGGCCGACGGCATCGTGCAGGAAATCTGCGACGCCATGGGGCTGGATAAAAACTTCGTGATCAAATCCGCCAACGTGCGCAACGCCGTGGCCACCATGGCCGACGGCAAACGGGTGATCCTGTATAGCACACTGTTTCTGGAAAAATTCAAGGTCGACACCCGCACCAAATGGGCGGCCTACTCGGTGATGGCCCACGAGATCGGCCACCACCTGAACGGCCACAATTTCAACGAGCCCGACGCCGGCAAACGCAAATCCATGGAACTCCAGGCCGACAAGTTCTCCGGCAGCGCCCTGCGCCTGCTGAATGCGCCCTTAGACGACGCCAAGGCCGGCACCGAAATATTCGCCCTCGAAGGCGAAACCAAAACCCACCCCGCCGGCAGCGCCCGCCGCGAAGCCGTGGCCTCGGGCTGGAAACTCCAGGACGAACGCCTCAAAGCCCTCGGCGTGGTGACCCCCACCCGCAACCCGGTGACCGCCACCGACCACGACGGCGACGGCGTGTCGGACACCTCTGACAAGTGTCCGGACGAATACGGCCCCAGCGCTACCGGCGGCTGCCCCGACGGCGACGGCGACGGCATACCCGACGGCGACGACGCCTGCAAATACCAGAAAGGCCCCGCCAAATGGCAAGGCTGCCCCGACTCCGACGGCGACGGCCTGCCCGACCACCAGGACCAATGCCCCAACAGCCCCGGCCTGCCCGCCAACAAAGGCTGCCCGCCCGCCGACCGCGACGCCGACGGCGTGCCCGACACCGCCGATAAATGCCCCGACCTGGCCGGCGCCCGCAACTGGCAGGGCTGCCCCGACTCCGACGATGACGGCATACCCGACCACGACGATAAATGCCCCACCGAAAAAGGGACGTTCGCGCTGGGCGGGTGCGCGGAGAAAACGGTGGCGCCCGCGCCGGAACTGATGAAACTGATACAAGGCGGCGCCTTCGACATGGGCGACGTGATGGGCGACAACGAATACGACAACGAAAAGCCGGTACATTCGGTGACGCTGAGCAGTTTCTATTTGGGTAAAACGGAAGTGACGCTGCGCGAATTCAAAGCGTTCATAGATGCCACGGGCTACAAAACCGACGCGGAAAAAGGCGGCGACAGTTATATTTACGACGGCAGCAGTTGGGTAACGAAATCGGGTGTCAACTGGCGGCACGACGAACAGGGCAACGTACGGACGGCGGATAACCACCCGGTGATTCACGTCAGTTGGAACGACGCGGTGGCCTACTGTAACTGGCTGAGCGAAAAACAAAACCTGACTAAGGTGTACACGATTAGCGGCGACAACGTGACGGCAAGCTGGAACGCCACCGGCTACCGCTTGCCCACCGAGGCGGAATGGGAATACGCAGCACGCCAGCGCGGCCAAAAAGTCCGGTTCGGCAACGGAAAAGATATCGCCGACCCTTCGGAAATCAACTTTGACGGGAGAGCCGACTATAAAAAACCGTACTCCGTAAGCGGGCTGTATCGTGGGAAAACGACGCCGGTGGGCAGTTTTACGGCGAACAGCCTGGGCTTGCACGATATGAGCGGCAACGTGTGGGAATGGTGTTGGGACTGGTACGGCGATTACGCTTCCGGCACGCAAACGAATCCCCGTGGGGCAAGTTCGGGATCGTACCGTGTCCTTCGCGGCGGCTCCTGGTACTACCTCCCCGTCTACACACGGGCTGCGCGCCGGGGCAGCAATACGCCGTCGGACCGCTACGCGAACTTTGGCTTCCGCCTCGCCAGGGCAGCGGGTGGGGGGTAAGATTTGGGATTTTTACTTTTTTACCTTTGGGAAGGGGGCTGAAAGTGTTGTTGCGAACCATTTTAAATCATCGGGCGTGTTGTGTGGGGCGTCCCGATTTCTCGGGATTAATTCGCCTGCTCGCGAGCGGGCGAATTGCAATTTGCTACTTGCGAGCGGACGATTTTCAGTTTATCGGAAATGGCCGGTTTTTGAGGTGTCGTCTGCGAGGTACGAGCAGGCGACATCTCAAAAAAAGTTGAAACGACACCTTTTTCAACCTTAAATGGTATTCTTAATCTGGTTTTTGAGGTGTAGTCTGCGAGGCACGAGCAGGCGACATCTCAAAAACAGTTGAAACGACACCCTTTTCAACCTTAAATGGTGTATTCATAGATGGTTTTCGAGATGTCGCCTGCTCGTGCCTCGCAGACTACACCTCGAAAACCGGGTCGATCGTACAAACCGAGAATTGCCGCTCGCGAGTGGGCGAATTGAAAATTCGCCCCACATCACGTACTTTTGCTCCCCACCAAAACCATTTGCCATGCGCAGCATTTCCATTCTCCTCCTGTTTTTACTACCCGCTTTCGCACTTCCTGCCCAGGACCTGCTCGATCTCTCCGCCAAAAACTACTGCCAATACTGGGGCGATACCATCGAAAACGAGCTCTACCGCTTCGAACTCAACGAAAGCGTGCCGCAGGCCGTCGGGAAAATCCTGGGCTGGGCCGGCCGGGAAGCCAATTTTGAATTGGTGCAAACCAACGTGTCCAGCGTGGCGGCAGTCCTCGACGGCGACAAACGTTATCTGCTCTACAGCCAGGACTTTTTCTACCACCTGCCCACACCGCTGGAGGCCTACGCGCTGCTGGCGCACGAGATCGGCCACTTGCTCAACGGGCACCGGTTCGAGGCTTGTTGCCGGCGCGACGAAGAATTAGACGCCGATCAGTTTATGGGCTATGTGCTGTTTAAATCTCACCTCACCGACGAGCAAAATGCGCTGCGGATGGTAGAATGGCGCTATGCAGAACAGGGGTTCAGTTGGCAGCGTACGGCGCCCTTGGTGATAAAAAACAGGAATAAACCCTATTTATTTACCGGGCACGGCACGGTATCCGCCCAGGAGCGCCAGGCCGCTATCGCCCGGGGCTGGGCGCGCGCAGATGCCGCCATACAGGGACTCGGGAGCCTGGCATATTACGAAGATGAAAACAAGGTGCAACAAGCCGGCCTGCGCTCCTTTCCCTGGCCGCCGCCCACTTGCGCCGAACGGTATACCGTGCAGCGCAACATGGCGGGGCGTTTCAAGACCCTCGGCGCCGTCGACGACTGGCTGCAAAAGGCCCTGGATAACCGGCGCTACTGGTCGCGCAGTTACCACTACCTGCCCAACGGATTCGCCCTGGTAACCCGTCTCGAACAATTCACTGCCGACGGCGCCAGCAAACCCGAGCAACACCGCTGGGTAGACTACCCGGTGAGCGAAGGCAGCGGCGGTATCATGGATTATTTATCTTCCATGTTTGTGCCCAACAAAGGGTACTTCCGGGTGTTCGTATTTGCCGTAACGGATCAACCGGCCGGCTCGAACGGCAAAACCATCGAACGCGCCGAGGCGCAAAAATGGCTCGAAAACGCCACCTCCCTGCTGCCTTACGATATCGCCAAACTGCCCGTAAGCGAACGGCATTTCGTGGAAGTGCTGGTGTACGAATTTGAAGCCAACGGCAGCAACCGGAAAGCCAACCGGCGCTGCCCTTGCGCCAAACCCTGCCGGGAACATTTGGAAAAGTCGGGGCTGCTGAACGGGCTTCGGTGATACAGTTTTGTATAAGCCCTGAAAATCCGCATATATTTGTTGTCAAAATACTTTGACCGCCAACGTTTTGAAACTGCTGTTTCCCAAATGAATCTGGAAGAACCAATTGAGGAACTGATATCTCAGCTTTAACCATGCAACATACTTCATTCCTTTTTATCTTAGCCCTCATGGGTTTCTTCTCCTTTTGTAAATCGACTAAAAATGCAAGCGCCCCCAATCCGGGCGAACAATACAACGCCGTCGCCGAACCGCCCCTGGTCTCCACGATCACCATCCCGGTGAATATTTCCGTCAACGACCTGGTCAATAGCCTGAACACCCGGCTGCAAGGGGTTTTGTATGAAGACAACTCGTACACCGACAATGGAAACGACGACCTGATGATGAAAGTGAGCAAAACCCAGCCGATTACCATGTCGCTTACGGGAGGCGCGCTGAAATACCGGGTACCGGTGAAAATCTGGGCCAAACAGAAGATGTTTATCGGGACGGCGGAAGCGGAAGGTGAACTGGCGCTCAACCTGAAAACCACCTATACCCTGAATGCAGACTGGTCACTGAACACCTACACCGAGGTGGAATACCATGAATGGCTGACCAAACCGGTACTCAAAACCGGGCTCGGCAATGTGGGTATCGAAACGATTGCCAACCTCGCCCTAAACCGCAGCAAAAAAACGCTGAGCCAGACCCTGGACCGCACCATCAGTCAGCAATTTACCCTGAAACCCTACGTACAGGAAGCCTGGAACGCCCTGCAGGCCCCCGTGCTGCTCGACGAACAGTACAGGATGTGGGTCAAAACCACCCCGATCTCCATCGGCATGACGCCCCTGGTCTCGGACTGGACCACCATCCGGGCCAAAATAGCCGTGGACTGCCTGAACGACGTGACTTTTGGTGAAAAACCTACTTTTCGGGAAAATTCAAACCTGCCAAATCTGACTCATATCAACGATGCGCCCGAGGAGTTTCAGGTGCGTATTGCCACCGACGTACCGTTTGCGGAAGCGGAGCGTTTGGCTAAAACCATGATGGTGGGGCAGGTATTCGAATCCGGCAATAATAAAGTTACCGTAGACGATATCCAACTTTGGGGCAACAACGACCGTGTCGTGGTCAACTCCAAACTCAGCGGCTCTTTCAACGGCAATATTTATTTCATCGGTAAACCGGTGATGAACGTGGAAAAAAACAGAATTGAGGTAACTGACCTCGATTTTCATACGGATACACGTAGTTTTTTGCTCAAATCGGCATCCTGGTTGTTCTCCGGCCCCATCAAAAAACGGATGCGCGAAGCCATGACTTTCCCATTGGACGAAAATATCAGCGAACTTAAAAAATCGGTGCAGCAAACCCTTAATTATTACCCCATCCAGCCCGGCGTGGTGCTTACCGGTACCGTAGACAGCATTACCGTAGAAAAAACACAGGTGACCGCATCGGGTATCCGGGTGGATCTTTTCTCAAAAGGGAAGCTAAGCGTGGATGTTAAAGGCCTTTAACGGCTGTGCTGTGGGGCGAATTTTAATTCGCCTGATATACGCACCTCAGATCAGGCGAATTAAAAATTCGCCCCACAGCATAAATGGTTAAGCATTTCTTAAACTGCAACCTCACCGGACGCATAGGGTGTCAATCAAGCTGTAAATGATTCACACACTTAAAATTTAAGCTATGCGTACCCAATCCATTGTAAAAACGATTTCCCTGTTGGCTTTGCCTGCCTTGTTACTTTTCACTGCTTGCGATCCGACTGCGATCAAAGGCGAAGGGGATATTTTGACCGAAAACCGAAATGTGCAAGGATTTAAAAGCTTGGAAACTTCCGTCTCCGGAGAGATACATATCACCAAAGGGGAGACCTTTAGCGTAAAAGTGACCGCCGAGGAGTCGCTTTTACCGTACCTGGAAACAGAGGTCAAAAACGGCTATCTCCACGTCTATTTTTCTCACAACGTGCGCGACGTTGACGATTTAGAAATTGAAATTACCATGCCGGAACTAAAAAATGTGGATATGAGCGGCAGCGCTCATCTGCATACGCACGGCGCCTTCACTGGCGCTACCATGAACCTCAGTTTGTCGGGCTCGGGAAGAATGGACATGAACGACCTGGATTACGCTTACATTGCCGCCCATGTGAGTGGCAGCGGTACCTTAGAGTTAAAAGGACGCGGGGAGGAACTGGATGCCAATCTATCGGGGAGCGGCGAAATTGATGCCTTCCAGTGTCCGGTTAAAATAGCTGAAACACGGGTCAGCGGGTCTGGGATGGTACGCGTACAGGTATCTGAAAAATTAATTGCGCATATTTCGGGCAGTGGGCATGTGCAATATAAAGGCAATCCGGTGGTGGAGGAACATATTTCCGGCTCCGGAAGTGTGGTCAAGAAATAGCACAGGTAAAAAGTGCCGGAACAACCCCGAATTAGCCATAGTATCCGCAATACAAGGTGAGCACCTTTGCACTACGATTTGAACCGGTTTTGCCGGGGATCATCCGTGGGAATGACAAACATTCTTGTTTGGAATAACCCAATTCAATGACTTTTAAGGTACACTTTAACAATTATTCAATTATGGATACTCAATTGTATAATATGCCGCTTATCGGCGATCCGGCTCCCGACTTTGAAGCCATGACAACCATCGGAAAACTCAAATTTTCCGATTATATTAAAGGTAAATGGACGATTCTGTTTTCCCACCCGGCCGACTTTACCCCCGTGTGCACGACGGAACTCACTGGCTTTGCCAAAGAAAAAGACTACTTCGAACAACACAATACCAAACTGATCGGTCTGAGTATCGACAGTATTCATTCCCATATTGCGTGGGTGAACAATGTGCGGGAAAAAACGGGCGTACTGTTCCATTTTCCGATCATTGCCGATATTGACATGAAGGTGGCGAAACTGTATGGCATGTTGCAGCCTAACGCCAGCGAAACCGCTGCCGTGCGCGCCGTATTTTTCATCGATCCAAATGCAAAAATCCGGCTGATCATGTATTATCCGCTCAATGTTGGCCGCAACATGGAGGAAATCAAACGTGTACTGGAAGCCATGCAGACTGCCGACGAGTATAAAGTAGCACTGCCGCTGAACTGGAAAAAAGGCGAAAAAGTGATCGTGCCGCCGCCTAAAACGATGATCGAACTGGAAGAACGTCTCGCTTCCAATTTGGAAATGGTCGATTTCTACTTAGCCAAAAAGGAATTGGTGTGACCCTTGCCGGTTAATCGTATATAATTGAATTAAAAGAGGAGCCTGTCATTCCCGGCCGTATAGCCGCGTTGACAGGCTCTTTTATTTTTTACACGACTAAAACCAAACATCATGAAAATCCTTCGATTGTTTCTGCTTTTAGCCTTAGTGGTTCCATTCCTGGAATCTTGTAAAAAAGAGGACATGAGCTGCCCGGAAAGGGTGGGGGAACTCAGGCTAAACCAATTACAGGTTGTTGGAAGTCACAACAGCTATCGCCAAATGACTTATGGTCCTATACTGCAATTTATGCGCGATAACCCACAAATGTTGCCGGAGGGATTCAACCCCAACGACTGGGACTACGGGCACGAACCGCTGGATGCACAACTTAACACGTTTGGCATGCGGAGTATCGAGTTGGACGTGTTTGACGACCCGGCCGGCGGGCTGTTTTACAACCGCATGGGGCTGGCTGTACTTGGCATGTCGCCGGAATCCGGTGAACCATCTTTGTTACAACCGGGGCTCAAAGTAATGCACTTCCCGGACCTCGATTATAACACCCATTTTCTAACGTTTAAAGATGCCTTGAATGCCGTGAAGTCGTGGTCGCAACAACACTCAAAACACGTACCTATCGTCATTCAGATTGAACCGAAAGAGGATAATCCTTTCGCTATGTTGGGTGCGCCCTTCACGAATACGATTCCTTTTAGCAAGGCTAACCTGGGTACCATTGATCAGGAAATAAAAGATGTGTTTGGGTCAGACCTTAAAGGGGTAATTACCCCCGACGAGGTGCGGGGTGCATTTGCCACGCTGAATGAAGCCATTCTCAAAAGCAGATGGCCGGACATGCATGAAGCACGTGGAAAAGTTTTGTTTGTAATGGATGGTTCGGGAACAGAAACTGCAGATTATCTCGACGGACATGCATCGCTGAACGAGAGAGTGATGTTCGTTTTTTCGGAACCGGGCAAACCGGAGGCTGCTTTCCTGAAATACGAAGACCCGACCAATTTAATTTCCGAAATTAAAGGGTGGGTGGAAGCCGGTTATATCGTCCGTACTCGCGCGGATGCCGATACCAAGGAAGCCCGTAGCGGCGATACCCGTCGGCGGGATGCGGCTTTTGAATGCGGTGCGCAAATCATTTCCACCGATTACTACCGGCCCGACCCGCGTGGCGCCACCACGGCAGGCTGGACTGGTTACTATGTGAAACTGCCGGCAGCGGGTGTCGCCCGGGCCAACCCGGTGACTGCGCCGAATGATACCAAGGATTGTGAAATTGAAGAATGAGTTCGACTTACGATTGACGACTTACGATTTACGATTTGTGTAGAGGGGCCCGTAGATTACACTACGGGCCCCTCTACACAAATCGTAAATCGTAAATTGTCAATCGGTAATCGCCTTAATTCCCGGCAATTCCTTGCCTTCCAGATATTCCAGCATGGCGCCGCCGCCGGTGGAGACGAAGCTGACTTTTTTGGCCAATTTCATCTGGTTGACGGCCGCTACCGAATCGCCGCCGCCCACCATCGTGAATGCGCCGTTTTTAGTAGCGCGGGCCACGGCCTTGGCTATAGATTTGGTGCCTTCGGCAAAAGCAGGCATCTCAAAAACGCCCATGGGGCCGTTCCAGATGATCGTTTTGCTTAGGCGGATAACCCGGTTGTACGATTTAATCGCCGAGGGACCGATGTCGAGTCCCATCCAGCCGTCGGGTATCTGATGGCTGAGATGTACCTGAACGGCGGCATCGGCAGCAAATTTATCGCCGCAGACGGAGTCTTTGGGCAACAATACTTTGACGCCGGCGGCTTTCGCCTTTTTCATAAATTCTTTGGCGGCTTTCACCCGGTCGGGTTCCACCAGGGAATTACCCACGGTTCCTTTTTTAGCCAGCATAAACGTGTAGGCCATAGCGCCACCCACGATGATGTTGTCGGCAAAATCAAGGAAACGTTCCAGCAGAATAATCTTGTCACTCACTTTAGCGCCACCGACGACACAGGTAACCGGGTGCTCGGGGTTGCTCATCACACGGTTGGCATTTTCGATCTCGCGTTCCATCAGGAAGCCGAAGCTCTTGTGGTTTTTATCAAAATATTTAGCCACAATTGTGGTGCTGGCGTGTGCGCGGTGCGCGGTGCCGAATGCATCGTTGACGTAAACGTCGGCCAGTGCAGCGAGTTTTTGCGCAAATCCGGCATCGCCTTTTTCTTCTTCCGGGTAAAAGCGGGTGTTTTCCAGTAACAAAACCTCGCCCGGCTTCAGGGCCGCAGCTTTCTTAACGGCGGATTTGCCCACGCAGTCGTCGGCGAAATGCACCTTCGTTTTCAATTTCTTGCGCAGGTGTTTGACCAGGTGGTTGAGCGTGAACTTTTCCCGGTTGATCGTGCCATCCGCATTCAGTTTCTCCAACGGACGCCCCAGGTGCGACATCAGGATTACCGCCCCGCCTTCCGCTAAAATATGCTGGATAGTAGGCAGCGCTTCCCGGATACGGGTGTCGTCAGTGATGTTGTATTGTTTATCCAGGGGGACATTGAAATCCACCCGGACAAGGGCTTTTTTGTCTTTAAAATCGAGTTTCATATTTTGAAAATTTAAGCGGGCTTCGGCTGGGGTGAAGGTTTCTGGTTGGAAGGTTTGAGGGTTTCTGGTTTGAAGGTTTCTGGTTTGAGGGTTTGAAGGTTATCAATTACCCACAAATCCGCATATTGATGCATCAGATGTCTCCCTTCGGTCGACATGACAATCTGTTGATAATCAAATTTATACCCAGATTTCTCGCTGCGCTCGAAATTTCCCGGATACGTCTGGCATTCCTAACGCAGTGAGGCCATGTGTTCCCGTGTTAATTTCGAGCGCAGCGAGAAATCT